>JBGVED010000033.1:0-3890 GCA_045119835.1 Bacilli bacterium
AAAGCACAATTGTTATTACTATTGGTAGCACTACCTATGAATATTCGGTCTTCTATGATGAGATGATTCAGCTGCCGGTGCCGACGAAAGTAGGTTATGCCTTCCAAGGCTGGCGTGATGAAACCGGGAAACAGTACACAAGTAGCAGTGGTATGATGACTATTCCCTGGGATAAAGAAGATGAAACAGTAGGATTAAGCGCTTCTTGGGTGGCGAAAACCTATACTATTTCCTTTAGTTCAAATGGTGGTAGCGCTTGTAGTTCTATTATTGCGATGTATAATAGTACGATAACCCTACCTGTTTCAACGAAAGGTGGCTATAAAGGAACGTGGAATGGCTATGCTTTTGGTTCGAGTTATACCGTAACAGGAACAAAAACATTTACAGCGGTATGGACAGAAAAGACATTAAATGAATCCTATACGAGTGGAGTGTATGAGATTTGGACAACAAATCAATTTAAATCGATTCGTAATGTGGCAACAAACGCATCAAACACATATAAATTAATGGCAAATATCAACTTGGGTTGCAGTTCTTCATCGCCCTGGACGCCTATTAGCCAATTTAATGGAATATTAGAAGGCAACAACAAAAAAATCTCTGGTTTGATTGTGCGGGCAGATGGTGTAAGTGGATACTTTGGTTTGTTTGGGATTAATTATGGGGATATATTCGATGTAACCGTCAACGGAAGTGTTGCGATAGGCGGTTCGACTGTGTCTGGAGTATTTGCAGGTATTATTTGTGGCGAAAATCGCGGATGGATTTATAATTGCGTTACGGAGTGGAAAGATTTGGAGGCGGAAGTAACATATGACGAAAGCAATAGCATATATATTTGTTCCAATTATGCGGTTTATTGCGCGCACGATGATTCAAAGGTGGGTGGCGTAGCTGGTAGCAATTATGGCGACATTGATTATTGTACTAATTATGCTGCTGTCTTTGGAAGAGGAGATGTGGGTGGTATTGCTGGCGTCAATTATGATAGTGGTTGGGTGTATAAAAGCAAGAATTACGGACAAGTGGCTTATTTGTGGGCTACAGAGAATCGAAGTGTAGGTGGAATTGTTGGTTATTTATGTAGTGGCAAGGTAACATACAGTAGCAACTACGGTCTTGTGAAAATATACAATAACCCTACGGATAGTCGCACTCTTGCACCTAAAATGGGACAGGTCGTGGGGCATTCTGATGTGGATGGAACGACATCAAATAATGGTTGCTATGGTAGTGTTAATATTGGCAATTTAAAGACTGTGACATGGAAAGGTGGATTTTTGAATCTTGTTTCTTATTCGCATAATCAGGCTCAATATGCGGGCAATAGAGAGATTGGATTGAATGAAACTGAATAAAAACTATTCGGATATGAGCATGACTTATAGAGGAGGTTTTTGATAGGTTAAAAATACGACGCTTGATAAAAGCAAAATCTGAAAAAATTACTAAAGAAATTTTTCGGATAAGTAAAAATATAAGAACTTTGAGAGATCAATTTATTTTACCAAATTAGTTGATGGGTTCGAACAGTATTGTTTATTTAAAAAATAAGGGAGTGCTCGTCGCACTCCCTTATTAATGAGGTATTTAGTTGTAGAATAAAACGCAAAATAAAGGTTTTTTTTGGAGTAATAAAAAAAGAGCCCAAGGCTCTTAACCTTTACTCTTCTTTCTGGTTCAGGATGAACGCTGGCTTTCAACTCTTAATTGATACCACTAATAGTTTATGTATTATAGCATAGAAATATTGCGTTGTCAAGCGATTTTTGCCATAAAATTTAAAAAAATTAGTCGATTTTCAAAAAAATTTGTATTTTTTCTTTTTGGGACCTATAAGCTTCAATATAACCATCTTCGGAGATTTTTACACTAAAACATTTTCCCATTTCAGCTAAAGATTTTGCCGCTTGCGTTCTGCCTCCGCCGCTGCTTCCACTTTTGACATCTACAATAGCACCAGCGCAAATTACATTACCGCTTATGGATAGAATTACCGCACCATCTAGACTAAGTAGTTCTTTTCTAATACAGCGGTCAAGAGAAAAGAAATCATACTTAACATTATGCGTTTTGTCAAAAAGCATCTTGTTCAGAATTTGTTTCTTTAATTGGATTGTTTTTTTGTTTCGCTGGATCTCTTTAGTGTCATTGGTGTTAATGACAGGAGTGTTTTTGTCTAGTTGATCATCGTAGCAGTATGATTCAGTAAAAGCATCTTCGTCTTTCACCACAGCTAAGCAACCACCTGTATGAGAAAAAGAGACATCTATTAACGACTCAAAAATGATTTTCGCTTTTTCTTCATAGGATTTCTTTGTTTTTGAATCAGTGGTTGGTGCTGCGGACATAAATTCATTGTAAAATTTAGACCAATTTTTATTCGCATCAAAAAATATCCATTTTCCATTGCGAAAAGCGAAAGTTATACGGCCACTCTTAATGATAAGTATATCACCAGTGTTTAAAAGAACAAAGCCGACTAAATTAGAACCTTCATATTTTTGCGTGGTTCGGTTAGCGAATTTTGTTAAAAAATATGGAACAAAAGCGTGGCTTTGCGATTGGGACTGGGCATCGAGCGAAATGTATTCGCATAAATGTCCAACACTATCAATAATTGCCGCTGTTTCAGTGCCGTTTGTAAGAACAGCACTATATTTATTTTCAAGGAAATCCAAATAATTTTCATTGCTTGAATCTATGGTATTCGGTGTCATGTACAAAGCAAGTTGAACATGTTCACCTTCATATGTTTGGGTTGACCATTTTTTTAATGTGGAGATAACTGGATAGTAACAAATATTACCTAAGTAGTCACATACCGCTAATTCATAAGCGGTTAAATAGAGATTGTCTTTATAATATTTGAAATTCTTCTTATCAGATCGAAGATTATCGATAGGGGCATCGAGCAAACGATTTAATAGGCTTTCGGGTGCCGATTTTTCAAAGATTAAAGACTCTAATGGAATAGATGCTTTGATAATTGGCTCGTTTTTTTCGGGATAGATATTACATGTTAAAGTTTTCTCATCAATTTCAATGAGTTTTTCTAAATTTTTGTTTTGCGTATCCGAGATGTTAATTGCAGCTCGCTTTATTGGCAACAAAGGAAGAATATGCTTTTTTAAAATATCCATAAATTCATCTTTGTATTCGGGGGATGAAAAAATACTCATAATTTTTGTCCTTTGTAATGGTATTTTAAATTATTTAATTATAACAAATTGTATTGCTTATGTAAAGGCTTTAATGGCGTATATTGGAAAAATATTCAAAGGAACACGAAAAAATATTAAAAATCTATCAAAAAATTATCAATAACTTAAATTTTTCAAAATAAATAATGTATAAATATATGAAACTAAATATTATTATCAAAATAGGAGATAAAAGATGCAAAAATTATTTATGCTTATTAAAAATCATAAACAACAATTATAGCTAACATTTCTAATATTAAAAACAATATTATAGCTCATAAAAAGTAAAATTATTTTTTATAGCGAATTAGATATTTTTTGTGACTTTGTGATTAATTATCTTAATTATATTGAATAATGATATTAATTTAAAATTACATAAATATAGATTCAATTTTTATAGCGACGATATGCTTTTAAATTCTTCTTTATTGAATAAGTTTTTTGGGACGTGTTAAACACGCTCTCTCTACTTTTAATAAAATTTAAAAAAATGAGTAAAAAAGGATAAGTAGTTACGTCATATAAATGTAAAGCAATAAGAGAATATATATGGTTGTTATTTTCTTAGCTTTTTGATAAAATAATATGGAGGTATAGTCCAATGGTTTATTATACCAATTCCTTAAAATCTTATATTAGAGGTGATGTATTATGAATAGATTTGTAAAAAGAATA
>JBGVED010000034.1:0-8018 GCA_045119835.1 Bacilli bacterium
TAAAGACGCGTTTTGGCTTATTTTGTTTTTAAAGTGAAGTTTCCTATTAAATCGTAATCTTTAGTTACCTTCCCTTAAATACTGAACCTATAGCAGAGTTTATGAGGTATAGAACTTGTCTTACCAATTTTAGGTACTGGACCACATAATGTGTCTTGTTTATAAATAAACCCGAATGATTGCTAATTGCATGTAACACCGGCCCAAGTTAATATTGCGGACTTCATTTGAGTCTCATGATGTTTTACGGGATACGGTGCCACTCTTACTCTAGATCTTTCTTTAAATTGTTTGTTAATACGTTTATTTCATTTCTATTCTTTTATTCTTTATCTTTTAGTGTATTGTTTTATTAAATTGCGACTATTTATGGTTTTTCTCAATGTGTTACTACAATGCTATTTCAATACTATTTTCTTTAGCTATTTCTACTAATCCTTGAGCCTTGTATTTATGCTTATTAATAAAACGCTTATCTTTGTAGTTTTTGTCAAAGAACTCTCCTTTCCTTAGGAGGGTAACCGCAATTCTTACAATCTTGTTTGCATACTTTTGAGCTTCTTTTCTTATTTTCCCTGAACACAATGATTGTTTAATCCTATTCTTGCTCATTCCACCTTGGAATAACACTCTTTTTAATTTTTTTATTCCTTTATACCTTGTATCAAGCTCGGCATTTTTACCACCGCTTCCTGCTACTTTTGGAGCTACACCTAAATAGGAACTTACTTTCTTTAGACTACTAAACCTTGTTACATCTCCTAAGTGAGCAAGTAATCCAAAGGCTATTACATTATTTACCCCAGGAATTGATTTTATAATTTGTAGAGCTTTATTTTCTTTAACTTCTTCTGTTATGGTGTCATCAATTTGAGCAACACAACTTTCTAAGGTGGTAAAATAATTCGTCGCAATTTTAATTATCGTTTCATTATAGTTATTTACACTTTTAGAACCCTCAATATCGTTTAGGGTTGTAATTAGATCTTCTATAATATCTTTAGGTTTACTTTTGCTATGACCTCTAGCTGTTATTTCTCGAAGAAATGAATTAATCAATTTATTTAACTTTTCTATGGTCTTTATTACAAATTCTCTTAAGTTAAATAAGAATATTTCAATCATATTTTCATCACTTCTACCATGCACTTGGGTTAATATGTTTGTAGTCTTATGTAAACATAATGCACGTAATATTTTTTCAGCATCCTTGTAATCTGTTTTATTTGAATAAGGTGAGGCAGTATTCTTAATTTCTTTTGCTGATAAAATTATTGCCTCATGCCCCATACCTTCTATGACATTATGCCATTTATTTGAACAGGCACAGCTTTCCATGGCTACAGTAACCTTTTGACCATCTTTAGCCATATTTCTTAAATAATTTTCTAAGGCATCAGGCTTAATTTGAAAATTTATAATCTTTGTTTGGTCTTCTATATCTTGAATTGCTAACTGGCATATGCTTGGAGCTATGTCAAGACCAGCAAAAAGAGGTTTATTTAGAGAATTTGCGATAATTTTAGTTAAAGTTGTTGCTTTTAAAAGGGTTTCTGAATTACACTTTTTCACGGTGGTGTATCTCCTATATTTTAAGAATTTAACTCTATGGGATCATCACCCTTTTTGTTTTATTTTGCAAGAAAAAAAATACAAATAGCTCCCCGACAGTTAAATAACGCTAAGGAATAAGGTAATATTTCTTACTCATAATTCCTAATTTAACCGTCTATACTAGGGGGGTTGCTAGATTGGAATAATTTATAATAAGAACTTAATCAAAAGGTGTTCAATTCTCAACCACAGCAAACTTTTTTCTAGGCTTGAGTTTTATCTAATATATTTTTTTACCATAAACTCTCACCTTTAGAATTCCTAATTACATTTATTAATAACCTTATTTAATAATATAAATCTTTAAAACTAAACCTCTTTAGTAGCCCTAACAGCTAAACAGTTTTATATGAGGTATAAGGCAATATTGCCCTCCAAAATGGAATTGTTAGTTTAGCTGTTAGGAGCATAGGGTTGCTGAGGTTGGAATAATTTAAGCAAAGAATTTAATCAAAAAACAAACAATTCTCAACCACAGCAATTCTTTTTCTAAGAATGAGTTTGGAATTCTTTTTGGTATATTCCTTTAAACTCATCCATATCGAATTCTTTATTAAATTTAAGCATACTAAAGGCAACATTACATAACTTATTTGCAATAGCACATATTGCTACTTTTCCTTTCTTATCCTTTACAATTCTATGTAACCAGCAATTTTCAGGTTGTTCATTTTCTATTAACTTCTTAACACGTCTATAAATACTCATAGCAGCAAAGAAGTAACACTTTTTAATTGTTTTATTTCCTATAGGACCTGCTTTAATGTTGTAATTACTACCACCAGTACCACGATGTCTTGGAGCATAGCCCATGTGAGCTGCATAATGAGTGCTATCTTTATAATTATCAATATCACGTAAAGAAAGCCATAAACAAAAGGCACTAAATTCTTTAACCGCAGGAATAGTCATTAATAGCTTGCATTCATGGGTATTTAGGGCAATATTCTTAATATATTGGTCAATCTCGGTAACCTTGCAATCATTAGACTTAATTACAGACAAAGCATAACTATTTATGTTCTCTAAATATTCCTTAGAAGAAGGACGGACATTGGCTTCATCTTTAGCAATAAAACTTGCATGATCAATAAATTGCTTTATTCCTCCTTTTAAAGGTTCTCCGATCTCGTATAAGCAAGCCTGCCATAAGTTACTCATTTTTACTCGATCCTTTATGAGTTGATCTCTAAGTTTAAGCATCATATATAGCAATTGAGTAGCTTCACTTTTAATGCCACAAGTTTTACAGCCATGGATTAAAATGCTGTTATAAATTAATTGAGCATCCTTTTGATCATCCTTATTAAGGCTATTAACTGAAGCAACAAAACGAGTTGAAATTAACTTTACTTCATGACCAAAGTTCTGACATAATCGTGCCCAATAATGGCTAGAAGAACCAGCTTCAAAAGCTAAAGTTAAGGGAATTGGAGAGTTCTTAATAAATTCAATAAACTTATCTCTAGTGTAAGAGCGAGTAGAGTATTTCTTAGTCTTTAAACTGTAGCTAAAAGCTTCAATTGTATATTTAGCTAAATCAACACCAACTGGTAAATGATTATTAATTAGAGGAACATTTTCTTTTGCTAATGAATTTAAAATTTCAAGGTCTTGCATGATGTGTACTCCTAACTATGGGAGGATTTAATGCTTAACCTCCCTCATCGTTGCTTTCCACACCATTTAAAATAACGAATTGCATTACCAATAACCCTGCAACTTTCTTCGGTGCTTTGTGAAGAAACAAATTCGCCATATATGTAGTAACTTGCAGGCCAAGTTAGAATCATCATCCAACATTTAACCATGCCGTTAAAGGTTGGTAATTCATAAGTGGCTCCACTAAAATCAATTTCCATACTCATACCATAAGCATGGTCTTGGGCATAATAGTAATTAGGTTCTTTGCTTTTAATATTCTGGATTTCTTTACCAACAATTCTTGTAAAGTAACTTTGACTAAATGCTTCTTTACCTAGACTTTGAGCCTTTTGGCTATATTCCTTATAAACTTCAGCTATTTCCACTTTGCGTTCTAAGCATTGGTTTGCTAATTCAACATAATTTGGAATATATTTATTCTCGCTACTTGCTTTTGGGGTCGAAACGTAGAGATTTCCATAAAATAGCTTTTCTATTTCTTGATTGGTTAAATTTACTATCTTAGAGCGTTCCTCTATAGTTAAACCTAAAAGCTTTTTTCTAGTTCTAGCAATTAGTTTTGTTGAAACAGCTAAATGCTTACCAATTTCACGTTCAGACATATTACCATTAAGTAAAAATGAGCAAATTTGTTTGATTTTGCCCGGTTCTGCATGTCGCCTGTCAGTTTTAAATTTCTGCATATTTTTTGTCCTATAAAGTCATAAAAATCATTTTTAAAGGTAAGGTTTTTCTTAACCTTACTTATATTCTAATTGAGATCCTTTAAAGAATTTTAAAAGTCTGTGAAGCCTTGAAATATAAGGCGAGCAAGGAGTTAGAAGATCCCTAAAAATGGTTATTAAGGAGGTAATATAGGTTAATAAGGAACTAAATCTTATACAACCACTAATAACTTTTAAGAAAGGAACAATGATTTTTAAGAAAGATGCAATAACATCCTAGATTTTGGGTTTTATTTACAATAAGACTCTTAACAAAATACTTTTAGGCTATTTTGTTCTATAAAAAATGTGGAATTTATTAATTTTCTATGAAGTATTTTAACTATTTAGAAGATAATCGTAAATACCTAAATTTTTCATTAAAAATACGGGATTGAAGTACTGTATTTTTCTATAACAAACTTTACAGAAGTCTTCTATTCCATGAACGATATAATATATGGAATAAAATTTTTCAAATAAATCAGTGCTTATATTATTTCCTTCTAAAAATCTTTTGCTTGAGGGCTTTACTTGAAGTTCTTCGTATAATTCAAAATCGATTTTAGAAGTTTCTTTCATTAAATATTTTTTTATTCTTATATCTATAGGTTTGGGAGGAATGAGAATTTGCTTAATTATTTCTGCTGTTTTTTCATCAAGTTCTCTTTGAATTATCTTATTAGAAGTTGAGGTTTTATTATAAAATGGTGGAATACTTTCTTCTGTAATGTAATCATATTCAGTAATTTCAATTGTAGCCATGGTGAATGATTTAACGCTGTGCATGCGATATTTAATTAAGAAATCGGGCAATATTATATGCGTTCTTTGAGTATCATTTATTACTTCAACTCTTGGTATTAATATGATGGTATCAGGCCAACCAAGTACTTTTACATGTCGCGGGTAATATCCAATGATTCTTAGAATTTTAATATCAGTTTTTATGTCTTCAAAAAATTTTCTTTGATGGTTTAAAATGTCCTCAATATAAGTAAAATTTTGAGGATCAACACTAAAAACTAATAAACCAGAAGAAGGATTATATATTTTAAAATAGGATTGTGATAAACTGACCATAATGATATATTTCCAAGCCCTAGTTTAACGAACTAAATTTAAAACTAGGGCTTTTTAATTTCTAAAAACTAACCTACCTAAATTTTATCTAAAGAAATTCATTCTTGGTGTGATCATTAACACTAAATGATTACAAGCGATTCTCGACAAAAATTCCTCAATAGAAATAAGTAAACTTTTAGAAGAATAATAGATTAGTAAATATTTATGATGATTCCGATCAAGGATTGTGGTGAGGACATATCTAGGATTGTGGTGAGGAACGATATAGGATTTTGAAGTCGCTTAACTAGAAAAAAAGTGATTCCGATTTATAAAATTTTCCAGTTAATTAAATATGAAGATGGTTTTAGATTATCAACATCCTGCAATCCTACTGCAGTACGCCAAGCATATACTTTATCACGATTATTTGGTTTTATTTCTTTAATAAATTCTTTAAAAAGATCACTATTCATTGTTGATTGCATACTATTTAAAAATTTAAATTCTTAGGTAAAAATAAAAAAAAAGAACATTCTTATTTCTATGTAACATTTTACCATTTATTAAAATGGTTTGGTAAACCAAACAATCTAAAATAAGTGCAAAGTTTGCTTTTTCTTAAAAAATTTAAAAAGACCTAAAATTACTTTTAGGTCTTTGATAATACGGAAAAAAATCTAATAAAAAATTATGGATTAATTAAGTTCTTAATTCCATCACAGATTCTTTGAGCAACAATTGGGTTATTCATTGTATAAATATGAATACCATCAACGCCGCTTGCGATTAAATCAATGATTTGGTCAATACAGTAGGTTAAACCTGCATCAAATAAAGCTTCTTTATTATCGCCATACTTATTAAGTAAACGCTGTAACTTTGGTGGAATAGACGCACCGCAAAGGCTTACCATTCTTTCAATTTGAGCTTTGTTAATTACTGGGATTACACCGGCATCAATTGGGACATTAATGCCTGCAAGTTTAGTTCTTTCTACAAAATCATAAAAAATATTATTATCAAAAAATAACTGAGTAATAATATGGTCTGCCCCTGCTCTAACTTTTGCTTGAAGATTTAAAGTATCAGTTACTTTATCAGGTGATTCTGGGTGACATTCTGGGTAACCTGCCACACTAATCCCAAGCTTACTATTAGCTTTCACAAATTCTACTAGTTCACAAGCATGCTTAAAATCATTCTTAGGCTGCACATTTGGGTTAGCATCGCCTCTAAGAGCTAAGATGTTTTCTAATCCATGATCTTCTAAATTTTTAATCATAGTTAAAATTTCAATACGATCATAGGTTAGGCATGTTAAATGAACTAGAGCTTCAATATTATAGTCATGCTTAATTTTACTTGCGATATCAACAGTTGCTGAATTAGTAACTGATCCACCTGCCCCAAAAGTTACCGAAATAAAATCAGGATTTAAACTTGAAAGAATCTCTAAAGTTTTATCAATATTTTTTAGTGCTTCGTCTCTTTTTGGTGGGAAGATTTCAAATGAAACAATTGGATGTTTTTTATTTTTGAAGATATCTGAAATTAGCATAATTCTATCCTTACATTAAAGCTTTTTACTTTAATGTTTATCTTATTTTTTCCGTATTATTCTTAAGAAAGGCTACCATAAGTAGCCTCTTTGATGTTTGCTATTATATTATAACTCCACATTATAATAAAATTAAATAAAAGGATAGTGTGATATAAATTTTACTTATATCAACTTAACATTTTCATTCTTTAAATATTCTTTTAAGTAATCAATATAACTACTTGCAATATTTGAGAAAGTTACATTTTTACGTTTAATATAACCAATTTCCATCTTAGTATCACTCTTAAGTGGAATTGATACAATCTTTGGATTAAGTTCACTTGAAATAATACCAGATGAGAAAGTATAACCATTTAAACCGATTAAGAGGTTAAATAAGGTAGCTCGGTCTGATACACGAATAATCTTAGTACCTAAATCATTTCGTAAAATTTCTTCCGCAAAATAATCAGTACTGTAAATTCCTTGTTCATATGAAAGGAATGGATACTGTGCTAGTTCCTCCATAGTAACTTCACTCTTTGAGGCAAGAGGATTATCAGAACTTAAAAATACATGAGTATCAGCAACTGCTAAAGGACAAAATTCAAGGTCTTTATCTCTTAAAGTACGATTAATTACTGCTCGGTTAAAATCTGATAAGAAAATCAATCCTAGGTCAGCAGTCATATTATGCACGTCATCAATAATGTCAATGGTTCTAGTTTCTCTTAAACAAAAATCGTATTTGTCCATACCATATTCGTTTACAAGCTTAATAAAACCACTTACCGCAAATGAATAATGTTGGCTACTTACCACGAATCTTACCATGCGTGATCGTTCTTTCTTATAATGCTCTTTAAGTAGATCAGCTTGTTCTACTACAGCACGAGCATATCCTAAGAACTCCATACCTTCATTAGTGATTTCAATACCCCTACTTGATCTTGAAAAAATTGATAAATTTAATTCCTGTTCAAGATCTTTTATGGAAGTTGAAATTGTCGGCTGAGTAACAAACATTCTACTAGCCGCTTCATTTATAGACTTATATTGTGCTACGGTTAATGCGTATCGTAATTGTTGTAATTTCATACCCTTACCATATTTTTCAAACTATAACAATTTAATGATAACAAAGAAATCAATGTTTGATTACAGACTTTGACTAAATAAAGTGTTATTTCTATGAAATATTTAAGAATTTCTTTTAAACTTATGTAACTTAGCATATTTAATCATAATATTGCGATCTAAAGCATATATTGATTGTGCATTATTAACCTAAAAGTCGTATTTTATGCACTCAAATCCTTAAGTTAATTTGACACCTAGTTTTTCAAGATATAGGGAATCTCTGGCTGTAACTTCTGATGTCCATCTTTTATTCTTAAGTTTTATAGATACATTTACATTCTCTA
>JBGVED010000035.1:0-3093 GCA_045119835.1 Bacilli bacterium
GTAGGGAAGACCTACTTTTTTTATAAATAAAAAGATGCCTACTAAATTAATAATAAGCATCATTAATAGCCAATCGGTGATAGATATTAATCTATCACTGGTCTATTATCTAAAGTTAGTGGAAAGCAATTGCTTTATACCGATTAAGGTCACACACCAACTAAAAGAAATAGTCTCCGGGCGATAGTTATTAACTACCACGATCTATTTCGTAGAATTAATGTTCCGGCCTTTCGCCCAAAGCTATATAAAATAGTTCTTTACCCGTGTAAAGTCATCATTAATTCCCAAAAACAATTATACTAGTTATTAAATAAAAAGCAATAAAAAAGTAGCAACGTACAGCTATTTCTAGCTAATCTTATTTAAAAGACGTTAACTACTATAACCAGTATATAACAAAGTATATATTCATATCAAGAAAATAATAGCAGGAAACAGTACATTAATAACAAGTAAATCGCAATCATAATAACTTCGCATAATAGTTGCCTTATGAAATCTCATATAATACGCTGATTTAAACGCATATACACACCCACACGAGACTTTTTTGTAAAAAAAGAACATTTTTAATCATGTTCAATAATTAATTTACTTCCAACCCTGTTTTTTCATGAACCCCTTGACCTTGCCAAAATTCAATTCCCTCTAAGTCAATTTCAATATTTTTTGTATCAGTAAGGGGGGTGATACTCACACCCCCCTTATAGAAATTAATAAATTATAGAAACAAAAGGTATAATTCGGTAAATTTGTTTATTCCAATTCCACCTTGACAACGAGACTCGTTTCCCTAACAACCCTTAAAGAAAGCCATTCGGCCGTTTTAAATGCTACCGCATGGGACTAAAGAGAAGTCTAGTCAGGGAAACCTCATTGTAAAGGTTTTTCTCGGCATAAAACAAATTTAACCTTAAAAATAGCAAGTAGTGAGTAAAAACATTTTTGCTTCTCCTTTTTCTATATCTATGTTTTATAACCCACAACAATAAAATATCATGATAAAAATAACATTTCAATAAAAACAATAAAAATAGTTTGACAAAAATAGTTTTAAAAATTATATTAGTAGTGTGGGACAAAGATATTTAATTAAAATTTGATTAGTTTTTTGTATCAATTTATGGAACACAAAAGGGAAAAGAGGTGAAAACAAATTGGAGGAAATTAAGCAAAAAAGAAATAGAAATGATAACAACCCAAAAAGTATCAATTTAAAAGTTAGAATTGACAAAGATACTTATATAAAATTGCTTAAATATAGCCAAAATAAAGGAATTACGGCAAGTGAAGCCACTAGACAAGCAATTAATCTTATTTTAGAAAAATAAAAGAAAAGAGTAAGCCCAGCAACCAAACCAAACTTACTCATCCCACACCCAAGTTTTTTATATTATGTGGTGCATTTTGATTATAGCACCTCAAACACAAAAAAGAAAGTATGAGGAAAGAAAATGAATAATAATAAAAAATCAAACATTTTGGAAACTATAGAAGAATTATCTTTAAATTTAAGTTTTGTTAGTTCAGCACTTACAACAACAGCAAACGCTTTATATTATTGTGATGAAAACTATAACAAGGACCATGCACAAACACTAGAACTCATTAAAACAACAATAGACACAACAAAAAACAAATTAAAAGAATTATGGGAACTAGCAACCGAAAACAACCATGAACAATAAAAATTATTATGCAATAATACCAGCAAATGTAAGATATTCCAAAAATATACCAATGGGATCTAAATTGTTATATGGTGAAATAACTGCACTATGCAACGAAAAAGGCTACTGTTGGGCTAAAAACAGTTATTTTGAAGAATTATATCAAGTTGATAAAACAACCATAGTAAGATGGATAAACCAACTAATAAAACATAATTTCGTACAAAAAATAAAAGTAGATAACCCAGAATATCAAAGATGCTTAGCAATAGTAAATAATAGGGGTTGCAAAAATGATACCCCTAACAACAAAAATGATACTCTAGGGGTTGCAAAAATAACACCCAGTAATAATACAAAGAATACTACAGATAAAAAGATAGAAAGATATAGTGATAAAATGATAAATAATCACGATATAACTAACTATCTTATTGATATTAATTTTATAAGTTTATACGAATTAAATATAGATGAATACAATGAACTATTTAACAATTATGATAACAAAATAGGAAACAAAGAATTAAAAAAATGTGTATCTTACATTTTAAATAAAGCAAAACACACACAAATTGAAAACAAGTTAAAATATATAAAGCAGTCAATAGAAGATTATATTCCAAGACTAAATTTAAAAGATTATTACTAAGAGTTGAATACAAACAACTCTTTTTTTATTAAAAACCGCCCAAATTCTTTAAATTTTAAACCTTTAACCAAAAGAGAAGGGAAGAACATACACAAACACACTATCAATGAGGAATACGCCAAAATGGAAATTTTCCTTTTTTTTCATTAGATTCACCAACAAAAATATCAGAAGGGAGAATTTTAGTTAAATCGATCTCATGAGCACCTTCGAGAAAATTCAAAGCAAAATTAAGTTTAGAATAAGATTTTAAAAAATAACCATATCTCTTTTTAGGAAATCTCAAATAAACTTCAAAAAAGCCATTCCAATAGATTATCTCTAGAAAACCAACATCAACTTGTCTACTAGCTAATAATTGATTATCAAAAAATTTATTAAACTTCCTATAAAAATATTTAACTGGGGAATAATCATAAACCTTCACTTAAACACCACTCCATAACATAAATTAAGCAATTTAAACAACTTCGCATAATATATCTTATGTTATTTTTTTAACGAAATAAAAAACAGATATTAATAACTAATACCTGTCATTATTCATATTAAACTGTTATTCTTACAAATAAAGGCTCAATTTCTTTTAATTTTAAATCTTTTCCTAATTCTATGTAATTCCATTCAAGATCACCTAAATCAAGAATGTTTTGAATTTTAGAGCTTGATTCAGGCATAAATGGATTTAATATATTTGCTAAGTTAGCAATTATATTAGCACAAGTATACATAACCTTATTAAATTCTATTAAATTTTCTTTTGCTAAA
>JBGVED010000036.1:0-12416 GCA_045119835.1 Bacilli bacterium
TTTAGAAAATACAGAATTCACATGGACAATAACAGAAGATGTGTATTTATATCCTGTTTGGGAACCGAAAACCTATAAAATAGCAATTAATGACTATATAACGGGAAATAAAATACGCGTTTCATTTATTAGTGAAGGAAAATTAGTTGAAACAGGTGAAATTACTCAATCTAACGCATTAAAATATCCAAAACATATACCATTTAAAGAAGGCTATCTATTTACAGGATGGTACATCGATAAAGAATGCACACAATTATTTGACTTTTCTTCATATTTAGAAAACGACATTAATCTATATGCGGGATTTATTTACAATAACAATTTACCAACTCATGATTTTAATAATAATTATTTGCCATTAGAAGATGGAAAAACAACAGTAGAAAAATTTTTCTATGGTTTAGAAAATATGGAAATGACAATTTCAATAATAGGAAATAATACTAGTTATGGATATTCTTTAGAAATACACGATATCACACAAAATTTGATGTTGGGAAAAGTTACAATGAATTGTGAAACATATTATCGTTGTTCAGATACCTATGTAACAAAAAAAATAAATTTTAACGTAACAAAAGATCATATATATAAAATTTATGCAATTAGCGAGAGTATGGTAGTGCATAGTGAAAAAGCTTGGAAAATAGAAGAAACATTTTATTATCCTATAATATCAACACAAAAAATTCATCTTGATGATAATGGGCCCCTAATAAAAGAAGTTACCTTCGATTCTAATTTTACACTACCTTCTCCTTATATCTATTATGGCGATAGTTTAAGATATTATTATTACAACGAAAATAATGAAAAAGTATATTTGACCAATAGTGATGGTGAAAGTTTAAAAAAATATGATATACCTAAAGATATAACCGTATATTTAGATAATGTATCTTCTAAGATAACTTATGTCTTAAATGGAGGAATAAATAACGAAAATAACAAAACTAAGTTTGATGATTTTGAAATAGTAACTTTATATGCTCCTACTCAAGAACATTATGAATTTTTAGGTTGGTATGAAAATAGAGATTTCATTGGTGAACCAGTAAATTTTGTGTCAGGATATAGTAAAACATTATATGCAAGATGGAAAGGTTTAGAGGGATTTAAAATTGATGCATACCAAAACTATGCTACTATCACACAATATACTGGAACAGCAGAAATTTTATATATTCCTAAATATTATAACGGAGTAGAAATCACTCATATAGGTGTTGGAGCATTTGATAAAAATACTACAATAAAAGAACTTCATATTCCAGAAACAATTGAAGAAATTCCTGACCCATATTATACTTATGATGTAGAATTCCCTTTAGGAATTAGAGTTTATATAGACAGCAAATATATAATTGATGATATATTAAAAACTAGCGCAACATGGTGGAACAACATTTGCGGAGGAATGTTAGTAGCAGCTAATGAAATTTACTTGCTATCATCATATCCCCAATCATTACAAGACAATCTAGCTGCTAATAAATTTTCATATACTGAAACAATAGAAAAAGATGGTAAACTATACCATAAATTTGTAAAACAATAGGAGGTGTTTTTATGCAAATAGTAATTAATAATGAGCAAACAAATAATAAAGATTTAGAATATGAAGAAGGATTTTGGACTGGTAAAAAAACAATAAAATATAACGGAATTACATTAAATAAAGTAAAAAGGAATGTATACGAATATAATGAAGGAGAAACAAAAGAGCTATTTCAAATTAAAGGGAATCAAGTACTAGGAATAACTATAGAAATGTTTGGAAATAGTGTTGAACTACTAAGAAAATTGAAAAATTATGAAATGTTTCTATCTATTTTAATACTTATTCCATGCTTGCTTTTTGGAGCAGTTGGAGGAGGAATTGGTGGAGTATTAACCTTCACAAACTTAACACTTATAAGAAATTTTGAAAAAACATCTTTAAAAATTATTGTTTCACTTCAGTTTTTCTTACTAGGAATATTATTAAGTTATATTATTGCTTGTCTTGTTTTAAAAATGGTTATGCCATTCATGTAAACAATAAATATATAAAATAACAATTTTTGTTAAGTAAATAAATGTAAGTTTTAAAAATAAATAAAGGTTAAAAATAATTGTGTAATCTTGCTTATCCTTTTTTGAAAGGAGAATATGATGCCAAAAAGAAGTGGATTACTTACATTATTGTTAACCTTTTTTTTGTCTGTTGTAAGTCCAAGTGTTTTGCTTGCTAAAGAATTAGTTATAGGAGGTCAAAACATAGGAATTGAACTAAAAAGCAACGGATTATTGATATCAGGTACATATGATGTAAAAACAAAAAACAAAACATATAACCCTAAAAGCGACAGTGATTTAAAAAAAGGTGATTTAATTATCAGTATACAAGGAAATAGCGTTAATTCATTAAATGATCTTGTTACTATTTTAAAAGAAAAATATGCTGATAAAGATAGTGCCAGTATTGAAATTTTAAGAGATGGAATTAAACAAACCAAAACATTAAAACTTATAAGAGATGAATATGGAAATATTAAAACTGGTTTATTTATTAAAGAAAGATTATTAGGAATAGGCACAATCACTTATTATGATAAAGAAAATGGCACATATGGCGCTTTAGGGCATGAGATGAATGATGCTAGTTATAGCCCGAGCATTGATTTATCTTTTGGAACTATTTACTCTAGTGATGTAACATTAATTAGAAAAAGTAAAGATGGTAAACCAGGAGAAAAAATAGCATCCATAAATGAAGAAGAAATACTAGGAGAAGTAGAGAAAAACAATCAATATGGAATTTATGGTAAGTATAGTGTTAATGTAGATGATTATGTTACACTAGAGATTGGTAAAAAAGATGACGTTAAACTTGGAAAAGCTCAAATATGGACAGTTATCCATGATGATAAAGTAGAAAAATTTGATATAGAGATAGTGAGCTTAAAAAAACAAGATAAACAAAATGTAAAAGGTATTTCTTTTAAAGTAGTAGACAAGAGGCTTTTAAATATAACAAATGGCATTGTAGCGGGAATGAGCGGTTCTCCTATTATTCAGGATAATAAAATTATCGGTGCTGTAACTCATGTATTAGTAGATAAAGTAGATTATGGATATGGTATTTTTATTGAATGGATGCTAGAGGAATCAAATGAATTAAGTAGTTAACACATAAGAACTAAGAACTCTTTATATAAAGATTTTTTAGTTCTTTTTTAATAAAAAAAATGACAAACATGCCCTATGTATTAATAACATTATTTGTTATAATTAGTGCAGGTGATGTTATGTATAAACAATATATAAAAGACAATACTTGCTTTATAGTACCAAATAGTATAAAAAAAGACATGCTACTATATATTTCTAATAACAAATTACTAGTAGATATTTGTTTTTATACTATAGAAGAAGTTAAGAAAAACATTTTCTTTGATTATGATGAAAAATCAATCTATTCACTAATGAAGCAATACAATTTGAAATATAGCGATGCTTTATTAATAATAAAAAACATGATTTACATAAGTGATGTTAACGTAAATAATGAAAAATACGTTGATTTAAAAGAAAAAAAAGACTATCTAGATCAAAATAAATTACTTACTTATAATTCCAATTTTTTATCTTATTTAAAAAGTAAAAATATTGTAACTACATATAGTAAAACTAATTTCATTAACGATAAAATTTTATCTTTATTTGATAACATAACATATCTTGAAAATAAAAATGATGATTTAAAAACAATCTATGAATTTAACTTTATTGAAGATGAAGTAGAATTTGTAGCATACAACATAGCCTCTTTATTAGATAAAGGAATAGATATTAATAAAATTAAACTAGTAAATGTTAGTGACGAATATAAAGGAATTATAAATAAAATATTTGCATTTTATAATTTGCCAATAAATTTAAAAGATAAAGAATCTTTATATGATACTAATATAATTAAAGATTTTTTAATTATGTTAAAAAATAGTAATACTTTAGAAGAATCTTTAAATTCATTTAAAGAAAAATATGATATTAATAATCCAAAACATCTTGAATTTTATAATAAAATAATTGAAGTTTTAAATAAATATTATTTTTTAGATGACTATTCAAGTAATATAGAATTAATAATAAATGGATTTAAAAATTCTTTTGTGAAACAAGAAAAATTAGCTAATTGCATTGATTGCATAAACATGGAAGAAGTTTTAAACCAAGACAACTATTATTTTTTAATAGGTTTTAATAATAAGTTCCCATCATTCTATAAAGATGAAGATTATTTAAGTGACGAATTAAAGCTCTCTATTGGCTTCTCTAGTAGTAATCTTATAAATAAAAACATTAAAAAGTATTATACAAACAAAATAAATAACATTAAAAATATTACTATAACTTACAAATTAAAAGACTACTTTAATTCATATTTAGTAAGCAGTTTAAAAGATGAAATAAACGCTAATTTAATTAAAAATCCTATAATAAATAATACAATCTCTTATTCTATTAAATTCGATAAAATAAAATTATCTAAATCATTAGATGATTTCTACAAATATTCATATAAAAGTAGCAATTTAAATGCTTTATACAATACTTACAATAAAGGAAACTATGATACGTATGATAATAAATTTAAAGGAATAGATAAGAAAGAATTCTTAAAACTAAATGATGATAAAATTAGTTTATCTTACTCTAGTTTAAATAACTTTTATCAATGTCATTTTAAATATTATTTAGACAACATTTTAAAAGAAAATGAAGATACTTTTCAAACCTATATAGGTAAACTTTATCATCATGTATTATCAAAAATATATAATGATGATTTTGATTTAGAAAAAGAATACAATGAATATCTAAAAAAAAGAAACATTAGCAGTAAAGAAGAAGTGCTTTTAATAAAATTAAAACAAAAATTAATAAAAGACGTAGAAATTTTAAAAAATTTAATAGATAGAAGCGATTTTAAAACAACAAAAAAAGAATGCGAACATTATATTGAAATAAATATAGATGAAGATCCAAATCTTGTCTTAAAAGGAGTTATAGATAAAATCTCAGTTTATATTGATGAAAAAGAAAATAAAAAATACGCTTACGTAACAGATTACAAAACAGGAAAACCTAAAATAAATTTCAAACATTTAAATGAAGGACTAGATATGCAACTAGCTATTTATATGTATTTAATGAATAACAGTAGTACTTATAAAGATTATTTTTTAGTAGGTTGTTATTTACAAAAAATATTAGATGATGATTTAACTAAAGAAGAATTAAAGTTAGAAGGTTACACATACAACGATTTAAATACAATAAATAAAATGGATAAAAATTATTTTGATAAATCATTTATTAAAGGAGTTAAACTTAAAAAAGATGGTACATTAAGTGCTAGTGATAAACTGTTTAATGAAGAATATTATAACGAGATAATAACTACAGTAGATCAAAAAATACATGAAGCAATAAATACAATAAAAGAAAGCGATTTTAAAATAAATCCTAAAATTGTCGGAGGAAAAAACGTTTCCTGTACATTTTGTAAATACAAAGATATTTGCTATAAAAAATATAAAGATATAGTTGTTATATCACAAGAAGAAGGTGAAGAAGATGAGTAGAAGTTGGACAGATGAGCAAAAACAAGCTATAGGAGAAAAAAATGAACCTTTACAAAATATATTAGTAAGTGCAGGAGCTGGAAGTGGTAAAACTGCTGTTTTAACAGAAAGAGTAATAAGAATATTAAAAGATCATATTGATATAAATAAATTATTAGTTCTTACCTTTACTAATGCCGCTGCTGCAGAAATGAAGGAAAGAATAGGAAAAGCAATAAAATCCTACCCTGAATTAAAAGAACAATCAGACTTATTAGACAGTGCCTACATTACAACATTTGATAGTTATGCTCTCTCTCTAGTAAAAAAATATCACTACTTGCTAGGAATATCTAGTAATGTAAAAATCGTAAATGATGCGGCTTTAAAATTAGAAAAATATAAAATAATAGATGAAGTAATGGAAGAAAAATATAATAATAAAAAAGAAGAATTTGTGACACTTATAAATAAATTCTGCTTAAAAGATGATGATGATTTTAAAGAATTAATCTATGAAATAAATGAAAAATTTGAATTAATAATAGATAAAGATGCGTTCATACAAAACTATCATACATACTTAAGCGATTTAAGAATAAACAAGATATGGAATGACTATCATAAATTAATAATGGAAAAACTAGCTATTTTTAGAAACTTATATGATGAAATAGAAGCAACCCTAGAAAGTAAAGAAGATGAAGTTTTATTTGAAAAATTTCAAGCTGCTCTAGAGCCATTAATATATAGTGATGACTTTGATACAATCGCTAGTAACATTAACTATAATGGAAGAAACTTTACAAGTTCTAAAAACATAAATGAAACATTTATTAACAACAAAAAGAAAATGAATGAATTAAAAGAAGAAATAAAATCTTTAATTGAATTAGATAGTAAAGAACAAATAATAAAATCATTAAAAGAAAACTTCGCTTTTGAAAAAGAAATCATAGATATAATAGATAAAGTAAATAAAAAAGTATCAGATTTAAAAAGAGAAAAAGAAATGTTTGAATTCATGGATATTGCTAAAAAAGCCATAGAATTATTAGAAAATAACGAATCCATAAAAGAAGAAATAAAAAACAACATCTATGAAATAATGCTAGATGAATACCAAGATACAAGCGATATACAAGAAAAATTAATATCTCTTATTTCTAAAAATAATGTCTATATGGTAGGGGATATAAAACAATCTATATACAGATTTAGAAATGCAAATCCAAAAAACTTTTCTGACAAATACGATAACTATGATGACTATAAAAAAGGAATAGTTAGTGAAAAAGGAAGCTTAATAAAACTTATGAAAAACTTCAGATCAAGAGAAGAAGTTCTAGAAGACATAAACATATTATTTAATGAGATAATGAGTGAGGAAACAGGAATAAACTATAGTAAAGGACATAAATTTATTCATGGTAATAAAAAATATAATGACAATATTTTCAAAGAACAATCAAATAATCTAGAAATTTACAATTACACTAGAGAAAAAGATTCATTATTTTCAAATGATGAAATAGAAGCCTTCCTTATAGCTGAAGATATAAAAAATAAAATAAATAACGGATATATGGTTTACGATAAAGATAACGATGTTCAAAGGAAACTAGAATATGGTGATATCACTATCTTAATTGATAGAAAAGAACCATTTGATACTTATTTAAAAGTATTTCAATATCTAGGAATACCTATGAGTTCATATAAAAACAATAATCTTACTTTAAGCGACGAACTTTTATGTTTTAAAAACATTTATAAATTAATTTTAAACTATAAAAATAAGACTTTTAAAGAAGAATTTAGACACTCTTTTATGTCTGTAGCAAGAAGCTTCTTATTTGAATATGAAGATAACTATATATTTAATATCTTAAAAAATGAAGACTACTTAAATAACACTATTTATGATTCCTTAAAAGAAATTATTGAAAAAGCAGATTATTTATCTATTTCTTCAATTAACGACTTAATATTAGAAAAATTAGATGTTTTCTATAAAGTTAGCAAGTGTAAAGATATTGAAGATACAATGGCTATTCTTCACTATATAAGCGATTTAATAAAAGATTTAAATAATTTAGGATATAACTTAGCAAATCTAGTACAATACTTTGACTCTGTAGTAGATAAAGACTTTAAAATAGAATTACCAATTAGAAAAAATACAATGAATTCCGTAAAAATAATGACAATACATGGATCAAAAGGTTTAGAATTTAACATTTGTTATTTTGCAGGTTTTAACAAGAAATTCTCAGAATTTGATTCTAAAAAGAAGTTTATTTATGATGATGAATATGGACTTATCTTACCTTTATTCATTGAAAATGAAAAATACACTAATATAGCTAAATATTTATACTTTAAAAAATATTATAAAGAAGAAGTTGCAGAAAAAATAAGATTGTTGTATGTTGCTTTATCGCGTGCTAAAGAAAAAATGATAATAGTAGGAGATTTCTCAAACAAAAAAAGTCAGAAAACTAAAATACAAGACTGCAGAAGTTTCTATGATTTAATAAAATATGCAGAGAATACTTTAAGTAATTATTTTGTAAATATTGATTTAGAAAATTACAACATAACAAATGCCTACAAGTTTGCTAACAGTATTAAAGCATTAAAAAACGAAAGTTCTCTTACAATAACAAACAAAGAAATTTCAATATATAATGAAATAATTGAGCAAACAAGTTTCTCTAAAAAACAAAATGAATTAATTACTGAAGAAATAGTAAATATTTTAAATAAGGGAACAAAATTACATCACATCTTAGAAACAATGAATTTTAATAGAAACGAATTAAACAACTACTTACTAACTAAAGATGAAAAAAACATATTAGAAAACTTTCTAAATAGCGAACTATTAAAAGATATAAATAAAGGTAAAATATATAAAGAATATGAATTTATATATCTAGATAATAATGAAGAAAAGCACGGAATAATAGATTTAATGATAGCCTATGATAATCATATAGATATAATTGATTATAAATTATCTAATATAGATGATAAAGCTTACATTAATCAATTAAACGGTTATAAAAACTATATAGAAAATATAAGTAATAAAAAGGTTAATTTGTACTTATATTCATTATTAAAAAACAAATACAAACAAATATAATTCCATTCTTAAAAATAATTTTACAAATTAAACAATTAGAGTTATAATTATTAATACCGACACATTTTCTAAAAAAAGGAGTATGATTATAATGAACGTAAAATACGATAAATTAAGTGAAATTATAAAAAAAATGACTGCCAAGCATCATACATTATCAATCATGGAATCTTGTACTGGTGGTGGCGTAAGTAGTGTAATAACTAACATAGAAGATGCTAGCGAAGTTTTCCAATTTTCGTGTGTAACTTACTCTAATGAGTATAAAGTAAAAATGGGTGTTGATCCTCGTATAATAGAAAAATTTGGTGTTTACAGTTTAGAAACATCAAAAGCAATGGCTAAAGCAATTTGTCTATTAACAAATAGTAATATTGGAATTGGAGTAAGCGGAAACTTGAACTTAGAAGATAATAATGGTAATAAAGGTGGTATTGTTTACTTTTCAATCTATGAATTAAATGAAAAAAGATTTTATAGTAAAGTAATTACCATTAACAAACCTCAAAGAGAAGAATCTAAAAAGGCCATTATTAACGTTATCATTGATACTTTAGAAAACGTTTACTATGATTAATCATTTTCTAGTTTCTTTATTTGATTCAAGAGCTTAATTAAAGCTCTTTTTTCAATTCTAGAAACATAAGAACGAGAAATGTTAAACTTTTTCGCTACTTCTTTTTGAGTTAATTCATCTCCTGTAATACCATATCTCAAATCAATTATTTCTTTTTCTTTATCATCTAAAACATCTAAATTAGTAGCTAATAAAGACATCCTGTCATAATGTTTAAGTTTATCAACAACACTATATTCACTATCCATTATTACATCCATCAAAGTAATTTCATCTCCCTCTTTATCCGAACCAATTGTTTCAGATAGAGAAGCAACTTGATAATTCTTTTTATTAGCTCTTAAATGCATTAATATTTCATTTTCGATACATTTAGCAGCATAAGTAGCAATTTTTACTCCCTTATCAGTAGAAAAAGAATCGACGGCTTTTATTAAACCAATCGTACCAATTGAAAACAAATCATCTTGATTTTCATTATTATTTTCATATTTTTTAGCAATATGCACTACTAATCTCAAATTATGTTCAATGAGCTTTTTTCTACCTTCTTCTTTATTACCATTTTCAAGTTCATTAACATAAAAATCCTCTTCTTCTTTACCTAATGGAAGGGGATAAGCACCATTTTTTAAATATCCTACAAAAACGGATACTTCATTTAACATTTCAAATATAAAATTAAGCATATTTACCTCCTATATATTAAATTAAATGCTCTTAAACTCTTTTAAATTACTCTTATTTGAAGTAAAATAAATTTGGGTGATTTTCTAATGCCAAAAATTTTACCAAAATGGTATTCTAAAAGTATATATGATATCGATTTAGATAAACTAAAAACATTAAATATTAAATATCTTCTTTCAGATTTGGATAACACAATCGTAGGGTACAATATAAAAGAACCTACAGATAAAGTTTGTCAATTTATTGAAAGCTTAAAAGAAAAAGGAATAGAGTTAATAATTATCTCTAACAATAACTATAAAAGGTTAACTAGATTCTGTTCTCCTTGTTCGATAAAATTTTTATCATCAACAAGAAAACCAAGTAGCAAAAAACTATCTAAATTTCTAAAAGAAAATAATTTAAAAGTTGAAGAGTGCGCTTTTGTAGGAGATCAACTGTTAACGGATATATGGTGCGCGAATAAAACTGGTTGCATATCAATATTAGTAGATCCTTTACAAAAAAAAGAATCGATATTTACTTTTATAAATAGAAGAATAGATAAAAAAATACGTAAAAGATATGCCAAAAATGGTAAACTAAATAGCATTATGAAAGGGGAATAGTTATGGAAGAAAAATTATATTGTTATGGATGCGGACAAATTTTGCAATGTGAGGATGAAACAAAAGCAGGATATGTTCCAGATAAAATTTTAGAAACAAAAGAAAATATCCTATGTCAAAGATGTTTTAAATTACAACACTATAACACTAATAGTGAAATAGAGTTAGTAGAAGAAGACTACATAACTATTCTAAAAAATATCGCTAAAGAGAAAGCCTTATTAGTTTATGTTTTGGATATATTTAATTTTGAATCGAGTCTAATTAAAAATTTAAATCAATACTTAGGAGATAACAAAATATTAGTCTTAGCTAATAAACGTGATTTAATCCCTACTTCAGTAAAAGATGAAAAATTATTAGAATGGATTACAACTAGATTAAAAGAAAATGGCGTTAATAATATATTTGATATTATAATGGCTAGTGGTCAAACAAACTACAATACAGACTTTATTTTGGAGAAAATAGATTCTTTAAGGGAAGGAAAAGATGTTTACATAATAGGAAACGCAAATGTTGGTAAATCAACATTTATAAATTCATTACTTAAAAATTATAGCAACGAAACAACACAATTTATTACAACTAGTTCATTTCCTGGAACTACATTAAATGTAATAAGAATCCCTCTTGATTCTAAATCATATATTTATGATACTCCTGGTATAATACAAAAGAATTCAATGCTTTATGCCGTAGAGCCAAGAATCTTAAAGTATTTACTACCAAGAAAAGAAATAAAACCATTAACATATCAATTAAAATCAGGCCAATCTTTGTTTATTGGTGGACTTGCTACATTTGATTTTGTCGAAGGAAATGATACTGGTTTTACATGCTATTTCTCTACTTTTGTAAAAGTTCATAGAACCAAATTAGATAAAAAAGAGGCTTCTTTCAATAGCATAGTTTCAACAAAATCAATTCAACCTAATTCAACAAGAATAACTTCAATTAATGACTTAGAACTAAAAGAAGTTACATTTGACAAAAATGGTAAAGTCGATGTAGTTATCTCAGGATATGGATGGATTAGTTTTGAATATACAGGCCAAAAAGTAGAAGTATACGCTCCTAAAAACTGTAAGATTTATATAAGGGAGGCGCTTATATAATGCTAACTACAAAACAACAAGCAAAGTTACGTTCTTTAGCGATGACTTTAAGACCAATATATCAAATTGGAAAAGATGGATTAAGTGAAAATTTACTTAAAGGTTTAAATGACTCCTTAGAAGCACATGAATTAATAAAAGTAAGTATTTTAAAAAATTGTCCTTTAGTTATTAAAGAAGCAGCTTTAGATATAGCTAGTGCTACCAATAGCGAGATAGTTCAAATAATAGGAAGAAACATTGTTTTTTATAGAAAATCAAAAAAACAATTAATACAATTATAATGAAAAAATATATTTTGTTTTATGGAAGTTTTGATCCAATCCATAACGGACACATCAAAATCGCCAAAGAAGCATTAAAACTTGTAAAAGGCGATAAATTATACTTTGGGCTTAACAAGAACTCAAATTCAAAGAATTTAGCGCCTTTTTCAAAAAGAAAAAAGATGGTACAACTAGCAATTGAAGGAAAAAATAAATTTGATATCATAGATATTAAGTTTGATTACAAAAATTTAGAAGAAACGTACAAAAAAATTATAGATTTTTGCAATGATGAAAATGAATACTACATTTTAATTGGGCAAGATCAATTAAAAAGCTTAACTAAGTGGTATAAATTTGATTACATTAAAGAAAAGTTTAAATTTATAAT
>JBGVED010000037.1:0-3772 GCA_045119835.1 Bacilli bacterium
TAATTCTGCTTTTAGAGAAAGTTTTAATTGGCAGCCAAATTATTTTTATTTATTTGACTATAATGGTACGCCATTAAAGTTTTTGTATAGCGTATTTCCTTCAAGTTCGTATGGATGGTTTACTATAAATTGGTTTTATGTAATAACACTTTTGTTTTTCTTTTTATTAGTTTTTATTTTTATGTATTATATTGCATTCACTTGTATAAGAAAGATAAATAATAGCAAAAATTAAAGTTTCTTTATAGAAGATAATTGGTAAGGTTGTATACGTTAACTTGTGTGTCTTTATCTCCAACATGAGAAAATTAATGGTTTGAGACCTCTTTTTTCATAAATATTTACTTTTTAGCACGGAATGTTAAAATATAATTAATAAAGTTATGGGGTGATTTATGTGATTCCTAGAGTTATATTTAAAGTTATGTCATTAGAAGAAAATATAGAAAATATTAAATGGATGTTTTTTGATATAAATGGACAATTTAGTATTAGGGATGCAGTTATTCAATATTTTCCTGATTTAAAAGAATCTGTTAATTTAACTTCAAAACAAGAAGTGTATATTAATATAGAAAAATTAATAAAAGAATGTTATGAGTATAGTTTAGAAAAAATAGAATATGATGTTAAAAGATATAATGATATTTGGGACAAATATAATAATAGATATTTTGGTGAACTAACAAAATATTTGAATATCGATTGGCCTAGTGACAAACAACTAATAGTGGCTAAAGTAGGACTTATTCCTGTTTTTCCGCGTTATCTGGATGAGTTTAGTTTTGATCTTTCATATTCATTAAATGAGGAAAAAGTTGTTGAAGTTACAGCACATGAAACACTCCACTTTCTATGGTTTGAAAAATGGAAAGAATTATATCAAAATTCTAAAAGAGAAGAATATGATTCACCACATCTAACATGGAAATATAGTGAAATGGTAACTGATCCCATTTTAAATTCAAAACACATAAATAATGTTTTGAAAATTGAAGAAAAATCATATGATAGTTTTTATGAAATTAAAGATGGAAATAATAATGTGATGGAAAATTTAAAATTAATATATGAAAAAAATATAAGTGTTGAAGAAAAGATAACAAAAGGATTTGAATATATTAACAAAATATTTAATAAATAGTTTGTGCGCCTTTATCTCTACCAAATCTGGATTAATGGTTTGATACCATCAAAATATGCCTTAAATTATCCAAAATATGGGTAAAATGAGGCTTTTTTAGTATAAATTTGAGAAAAAATAGGGAATTTTATGAGAAAATTATGAAAAATTGACTATTGTATTAACGATAGACTAGCAACTTTTTGAGTAAGGGTGCTAGTAAAAAATCAAAAATTTAACGATTACTCTTAAAATTTAACGATTACTAGGGGTAGGGGTGCTAATTTTCCATTTCCTTTTATTGTTTGATACTTGGGCTAGTGGTAGAATTTAAATGGATAAATAAGAATTTGGTGGTGTTATGTGCATGAATATATATGAAAAACGTTCAAAAAATAGCTATGATAAAAAAGCTGAAAATTATGATTCGACTTTTGATGGGAAGTTTACAGTCAAGTTTAAGAGAATGATGTGTGAAGCAGTTTGCGTTAATGATAGCGATACTGTAGTTGATGTTGCTTGCGGTAATGGTCGCTTGTTGCATATGCTTACTGAGAAAAATTCTTTCTATGGATATGGAGTTGACATTTCTGACAAGATGATAGAACAGGCGAAAAAGTTAAATCCAACTATGAATTTTTATGTTGCTGGTTGTGAAAAGCTCCCATTTGAAAAAGGGAAGATAGATGTAATGACTGTTTGTGCTGCGTTTCATCATTTTCCTAATATTCAAAAGTTTGCAGAAGAATCAGAAAGAGTAATGAAAAAGGACGGTGTTTTATATATTGCAGAAGTGTATTTGCCTACGATTTTAAGAGTAATATGTAATCCCTTTGTAAAGTTTTCTAAGGCTGGGGACGTTAAGTTTTATTCGCCTAATGAAATTGTTTCATTGTTTGAAAATAATGGGTTTGGTAAAATTGATATCGAAATCAATGGTAAAGTTCAAATAATTAAATTGAAAAGAAAGTGATAAACTAAAATTGTTAAAGTAGCTGAAAATTTCAGAAATTGAAAGAGAATGACAAATTCCAATTTGTAGAGCAAATAAATTTCCAAAATTGATACGCAGTAAGCGAAAAAATGGAATTTGTTTGCCGCTATATTTCAAATCGTAGTCGGCATTGCAGCAATCGTTGCATATATCGTTGTTGCCGCTTCGGGAGAACCCCTTGGCAAGTGGACGATTACGCTGATACTCGCTATTGCTTTTGTGGTAATGGGAGTTATAAATGCGATTGGTTATTTGAAATCAAATAAAACTCAAAAGTGACACACAAACGCCCTCGCTCCTTTCGGAACGAGGGCATAATCATTTACGCTCGATTACAACAAAAAAACACAGAAATCTCGTAATGTTAAGAAAACGGGCGGCTTTTCCAACATAAATTGGTAGACTATTTATCGTGACACCGGTATAATTATGGTGAAAGGAGGTGAGCGTATGGAGCTTGGAAAACAAATCTATGAGCTACGAAAGAAAGCAAATCTTTCACAAGAGCAGCTTGCGGAAAAGGTTGGTGTATCAAGACAAACCATTTCAAAATGGGAACTTGGAGAAACTGCGCCTGACATCAAGCAGGCTCAAATTCTGTCGCAGATTTTTAACATAAGTTTGGATGAACTGACCGGCAACGACACAAAGGAGGTTATTTACGAAAAGGTGAGTAATACGGAAAAGCTTGCTGGTTTGATAATAAAAATAATCAAGATTTGGGGAATCATTATTCTCGCTTGCTTGATCATTGCAGTTGTTGGCATCATTTTGTTTGGATATGTGCGCGAGGAAGGTTCAGTTGAATTTGAAAACAATGTGGAAAAAGTTACATTTACAGAAGTAGTCGGTGAAGAAACATATATTATTACGATTGCTTCTGATGGCTATTTTGAAGGCATTGGAATGTCGGATGAAATAAAGGAAGATCTAATGGAACTTATAGTTGTGGGCGATCTTCCTAAATCCGAGGATAATATTACAGATTATTTCATAAAGTTACGGGAAGAACTAACTCAAAGCGTTCCGTAAATAATCAAAAATTAGCCCTCGTTCCAAAGTGGAGCGAGGGTTATTTCTTAATGATTGAAATATTCATAAAAATGTGGTATAATATCCTTTACGGAGGACGTAGCTCTTATCGCGTGGACTCTCGCACTTTTTATGATTATTGCAGGCATAGGCGCAGGAATGTTCATTGTAGCTGGAACGCAAAACGCAAGTATGCAAAAGCTCCTTAAAGAAGGAGATTTTACCGAGAAAGAGAAAAAGAGAACGAGAGTAAAAGCGATTGTTGGATTCTGCTATTGGGGTGTTTTAACTGCAATCTATCTTGCGGTAAGTTTCCTCAATAATCAATGGCATCTATCTTGGATCATCTTCACCGTTGGTGGTGTTTTATTTCCGGTCGTGATGTGTATTTGCAATTATATTGCAGACAAGGATAATAAAGGCTAAAAATGCCCTCGTTCTGTGTAGAAACGGTGGCATGGTATAATGAGTTATATAAATAAAAATTTGCAGGAATAATTAGTAATTCCACTTAGATTCTCCAAATAGGGGATGTTGTTTTTCAGAGAAAAGAGGTATGCTTTTTCTACAAACAACAAACGGAGGTAGAGAAAATGAATCAACAAGCAACGGGAAAGTTTATA
>JBGVED010000038.1:0-4582 GCA_045119835.1 Bacilli bacterium
ATAGCATGAGCCTCCGGTTTGTATTATTTTGTGTGGTAACTTAATTATATCAAAACCATTGGTTTCATGCTATTTTTATGCCAGTTATTATTGAATTTTCAAGGTGCATAGGCACATTTTAATGTGCGAAGTTTGAGTTAAAAATATTACAGTTTTATTGTACAATTGACATAATGTAGAAAAGAAAGTGAGGACAAAATATGTCGTTTACAGTATGGAATTTATCTGAAAATCAAGCTGATTGTTTTTTGATTGTTTTGGAAAATAAAAATCAGGAAAAAATAACTATCCTTGTAGATGGGAATAAGGAAAGTAGTAACTATGAAAATGTTAAGAAAGTTATTGATAAAAAATGTGAAAGATTAGATTATATAGTGGTTTCTCATGTGGATGATGACCATTTGGGTGGGATAATTAAGATGCTAGAGGGTAATGAATGGAAATGTGCAGAGAATGCAAAAATATTTTACAATTATGTAGTAAAAAGAAACGTTAGCTATAAGCAAGCTAAAAGATTCGAGGAATTGATAGAAGGAAGAACAATACTATCATCATATAAGGATGATTATCCATTAGATGATGGATTTTTAAATGTTTTATCTGTAGACACTCGAAAATTATGTATGGAAATAGAAAAAAATAAAAATGTGAAGGCCTATCTAACTCTTATCAAGCCAGCACATGCTGACATAAAAAAAGTTCAGGCTGATTGTAAACGTGTACTCGATGGTAAAAAAAACCAAAATTCAGGATTGATTAATAGAAATTCACTTGTATTTTTGCTGGAGTTTGAAGGGAAAAGTGCTATTTTTACAGGTGATGCTAATTGGAATCAAATAGAGACAAGTCTTAATAAATTTTTAGGGGCAGATTATGAGATGGATTTAATAAAGATTCCACATCATGGAGCCATAAATAATAATAAGCAATTAGTAGAATATGCAAGTAAACATAAGACGAGGTATTTTATTGTAACTGGAAACGAACAATGGGATAAAAAGCATCCGAATGAGAGTTTGATTAAAGATATTGAAGATAAATGTCCGAATGCAGAAATATATACATTAATTCAGAATATTTCTAGTAAAAAAATAAAGTCAGAAAGTTGGTGCAATGTTGAAAAATAATATAGTTAAAATAAGAACATATACAAGTAGTGGAACTGGGATTTTGTATCCTTGTAGATATTCAGCAATAGAAAGAGGATATTCAGCTTATTTGGTGTTTACTTGTGCTCATATTTTTGAAGAGCAATTGAGCAGCTTGCCAAACGATGGTGAGGATATAAAAAGATGGGTTGATTTAGGTATTTATGATGATTTAGGAAACTTGGTGGAAGAATCAGATATTAAAGAAATTAGGTATCATATTCCCCAAAATTTAGAAGATAGTATGTGTGATATTGCGGTACTTTTAGTGCAAATAAAAACAACTATTAGGATAACCCTTGAAACCAAGATATATCAAAATGAATTAAAAAATAGGGAACTACTTTATGTAGAAGGTTTTCCAAGAGTGATGATGAATGATGACATTAATCAAAAGATTCAACTAGAAGGAATGTATAAAGAATTGTTCTCGAAGAATTCTGTGGTTGGAATGTATCAGATAAAGGATGATTACCATTGGTATAATGACTATCAGGATTTGAAACTTATGGAGGGATTTTCAGGAAGTCCAGTATATATTGAGAAAAATGATGAAGTATATTTGTTAGGAATGAATCAATCTGTTGCCAATATAGATAAGGGAGAAAATCCTTTTAAAATGGTATACTATTTAAAAATGCAATATATAGTTGATTGTTTAAGACAAAGTGATTGTATTGTTTTTCGAGCCAATAGAGATGGTAGCTTGGATATAGAATGGATGATTAATCAAGTTCAAAGTGGTAAGGAAATTAATATGTTAATACTTGGAGGTAGCGGGGCAGGAAAATCAACTTTTACCAAAAGTTTTGCATATCATAGTAAGAGATTGAACACAACTGGCGATGGTCAAACAACAAGGGCTAATGTATTTTATAGGTTTTCACTTTTCCCAAAACAAAGTAGAGTAAGGGTGAAATTTTTCTCGAAAGAAGATTTCATTGACCAAATGTTAAAGCAGTTGATGGTTAGAAAATGGGTTTGCTTTTTAGAGGATATTGTTAGAATAAATGGAATGAAAATGGATAATATAGGATATGCATTTATAAAGAATATCTATCCATTTTTCAGATATTTGAAGAAACGTTCTGTTACGACGAAGAATGAACAATATAATGAATTGAGAAAACAAATTAGGAATCAAGCGCGTACTATAGAAGAGAAAATTAGCGAGGTACTTCTGGAGTCTCCTGACACCATGCAAAAAAGTTTTGATAAATATATGGAACAGATTAATGATTGTTATGATTTGGTTTTTGGTTTTTTGGGTAAGTATATCCCTATAAAGTATTGGAGATATTTTGATATTAATGTGTGGGAGGAGGAGTTGAAGAAAGGGAATCATATGAGGGAGCAGGATGATAGTATTTTGCAGAAAGTATATGAAGCATCTTATGAGGGGAATAGCTGGAAAACATACCTAGAAAGTTTAGGAGAAATTTTGTTTACTAAAGAAATTGGTTTGATTAAATCTTGTAAATCTGTTGATATATTTAATGAAAAAGAATATGTGCAGTTATGTTATTCTATGTTACATTTAGAAGGTTACTTTGATATTAAGGAAGTTGCTTTTTTGAATGTTCAGAGACAAGATGAATGGAAAAAATTAATGGAGGGCAATCCCAGTGAGAGGCGTAGATTAGTTTATTCGATAGAAAAGAAAAATGATAATGATAAAGAAAATAATAAGGAAAGAATGAGTATAATAAATAGAGATATAAGTAAAACAGGTAAATATCTTTATGGTTGTATTTACGATTATTTTAAGAAGTATATTAATGAAGATGAAATAGAATTAGATTTAGCGGAAGGGCATAATGAAAAAACTCAAGAGATAGTAGAAAAATGTTTTCAACCAACATCTAAAGGTTCTTTAACAATATTTACGAGAAGTATAGTTGTAGAAGATAAAATATCTAACCAATATGCATGGATACTAAAGCGACTGAATATTAAGCAGCTTAATATTCTGGATTCTTGCGGATTGGACCATGTGAAAAATAATAAAGATGATTCAATCAAAATAAAGAATGTAATAACTGAATATAGAGAGGCGATACAAGGGAATGATGTGTCAGAATTAGAAGATCAATTTGCAGTTTTGTTTTTAAAAAAATTAGATTCTGGAAAGCCAGATGAACTCAGAAATATAATACCTACGGTAGTAAAGGCGGTGCCGAAGGCTCCGATATACTGTGTATTTACTGGAATCGATTATCTTTACGAAAAGAGAGATTTTTGCATAAAGGATTTGAATTGGAATGAAGCAAATTTGAAGAAAGTTCCTAAGGTGGTAAAATATTTATTGTTAGATGAAGAAAATTATGAACGAAAAGATAGAGAAAAAGAGATTGCTGAAAAAGCCGAAATTCTCTTTAGTGGTACAAGTATCAGTAAAATACGAAAACGCAATCTTTATCTTGTACTAAAAAATAATTTAATTCCCTTCTGTGGTAATGAAAAGTTGGTTCATGAAAATTATGATTTTTGTGAGGCTAACCAGAAATATGTCGAGAAATTGTTGACATCTATATTAATCGATGAAGTAGGAAGTATGGAAATTATTAGTATAGATGATATGAAATTGGATGAAAAGAAATCGTACATTTCGGATATTGTAAGACTGATATTCAAAAAGGCAACGGCTGTTGAATGGAATAAAATTCATCATATGATAAAAAGAGCTGATTATAACAGGTTAAGTAAAGAAGAAGAGTTAGAATACGGTTACTATAGTTATGTTGCGAATGTTAGGTTGAAATGGTATCAATTATTTTTGGATGCTTATGATGAAGTGATTTCCAGAGAACCCATTGTACAAGATTTTGTTCGACAATTTCCTGATAAAGAACGAGCTGCTATAGAAGGTATTTTATTACAGATGGGTGAACGTTATTTGTTTGGTAATCCAGAAGTGTTTAATCAAAAGAAAGTAAGTAATCTTCAGACGAAATTTCGAAAAGAACTTGATACTTTATACGAAAAAGGAGAATTAGTAGAACCAGGTGATGGAAAAAAACGTGATTATAAGGAAATAAAGAAATACTTGGAAGAAAAGACCAATTTTATAGAGCGATATGATACATTAGGAAAAAGCGAGAGGTTTGTAGAAATATTTATTGATGCGTTCAAAAAACAGGCAAATGACAATAATAGTATAAAAGCAGAAGGTCTAATCAAAATTAATGAAGAGTTTTCTAATGCTATACATAATTTGGAAATTTTGTTTGCAACCAAATATGGTGATGATGAATTATTGTATACAGCATTGAAAGAATATGCAAAAAGAAAAATTAACCTGAATTATTCACCGTTGTACGGTGAAAGCGGCTCAAAGTCACAAAGTTACTGTGTTTAAACTGTTTATTGCATTTCATTTGTTAAGTGAATAGAAAAAGAGCATCCAGTTGTGGTAAAATTAAGGTGTCGAATCT
>JBGVED010000039.1:0-99937 GCA_045119835.1 Bacilli bacterium
GATTATATAGATTCAGTTATTTTCGACCATAATAATCTAAGACCTTCTTATGCTTTAAAATATAAAACCCCAATCGAGTATAGAACTCAATTGGGATTTACATAACACTTTTTATATGTCTACTTTTTCTTGACTAGTTCACAGTTTGAATAATGTCATCTTTTTTACTTTTGTTTTTATTCAGTTTCTATTGCACTTGTAGGGCAAGAGTCAGCAGCTTCTTGCACATTTGCTTGTACTTCTTCAGGAAGTTCAGTGTCATTACCTAATACGTTTTCAGCTAAACCATCATTTCCAAAAGCAAATACTTCACTAGCGATTGATGTGCATAAACCACAACCGATACAAGCATCTTTTTTTACATGAGCTTTTTTCATTGTTTTTCCTCCCATCGAAAATAATTATAAAGTAATAAGTTTTTATTTGCAATAAAAGGTAATTTAAAATATACTTATAGTTGTAAAGACATTTTGGAAGGTGATTGAAAAATGGCGAAGTCAAGAAAACAAAAAAACAAGAAAATTTATGATGAATTAGAAGCGGAGTTAAATAATAATAAAGAGAATAATTATGAGAACAAATTAAAAATCATTGATCCTAATTTGAATTCTCAAGGTGAAGTTAATGTTGAGGAGAGAAGCAATGCTATCGTTAAACGAAATGAGCCCAAAAATGATAGTGCATTAACTGTGATTGCTAAAAAAGTTAATGGAGATAAAAAGATTAAAAAGAATGAGATAACAGTTGTAAAAAAAGAAAAGAAAGCAGAAAAAAAACGTGAAGATGTTGAAATAATTGCTGAAGAAGAATTTAATGAACCTGTTAGTTATACAGATAAATTATCAATTGAAGAAATTTTAAGAGCTAAGTTAGAGCAGCAAGAAAGACTTAAAAATGATAAAAAAAGTTTTAAGAAAAGTCCTAATGATGAAAAATATACTCCAAAAATGATGCAAGAGAGAATTAAGCAACATGTGGGTGTAGATGTAAGAAAAGAAGTTAAGCTAAAACATAAAGATTATAAATGGATGGCATTAACGGTTTTAATAATAGCTCTAATAACGGTTTTAGTTTTAGGGGTATTGTTGATTTTTCATGTAATTTAATTAAAAAATATAAAGAAGTACTATGATAAGAGTGCTTTTTTATTTGTAAGGGAGGGATTGCAGTGAAAATTAATATTGCTATAGATGGACCTGCAGGTAGTGGTAAAGGGACGGTTGCAAAATTAGTTGCAAAAAAATTAGGTTATTTTTATGTTGATACTGGAGCAATGTATCGTTTGCTTACTTATTTAATGATTAAGAATAACGTTGCTTTAGATGAAGATGAAAAAATAAGTGATTTATTGGTTAATGAATTTGATTATAAGGTTATTGATGGAAAAACATATTGTAACGGGGAAGATGTTACTGAAAAAATAAGAAATAAAGATGTTAATGAAATTGTTACTTTTGTTGCTGGAAAACCTTACGTTAGAGAAATTTTAGTAAAATTACAAAAAAATATGGCTAGTGATAAAGGCGTTGTTATGGATGGTAGAGATATTACTAGTGTTGTTTTAAAAGATGCAGAACTAAAAATATATTTAGATGCTGATTTAGAAGAGAGAGCTAGAAGAAGGTATTTAGAAGAAATAAAAAAAGGGAAGAATAGCACTTTTGAAGAGGTAAGAAAAATAATAGAACTTAGAGATTATAATGATATGAATAATAATAAAACTCTTGTTAAAAGTGAAGATTCTGTTGTGGTAAATACAACAAGAACAACAGTTGAAGAAGTTGTAGAAAAAGTTTATAATTTAGCGAAGGAAGTGATTAATAATGGTTGAAGCGGTTGTAGCTTTTATAGGTAAGCCTAATGTTGGCAAATCAACAATTTTTAATCGTATAATTGGAGAGAAAAGATCTATAATTGAGGATACTCCGGGTGTTACTAGAGATAGATTGTACGCTAAGGCGATGTGGCTTGGAAAAGAATTTAGAGTTATTGATACTGGGGGAATTGAGTTAAAAGATGCTCCATTTCAAGAATCTATAAAGATGCAAGCAGAAATTGCAATGGAGGAAGCTGATATTATTGTTTATGTTGGAGATGGTAGAGTTGGTGTTGACAGGGATGATGAATATATTTGCTCTATTTTAAGAAAGTGGAAAAAACCTGTTATTTTAGCGGTTAATAAAATAGATGATGGTCATTTGCTTGAGAGAATATATGAATTTTATTCTTTGGGATTAGGAGATCCTATTGCTATTAGTGGTATTCATGGAGTAGGTATTGGTGATTTGCTAGATACTATTATTAATAATTTTCCCAATAAGATATATGATGACTATGAAGAAAGTATTAAGTTCTCTTTTATTGGAAGACCAAATGTTGGTAAATCTAGTTTAACTAATGCTATTTTAAAACAAGAAAGAGTTATTGTTAGTGATATTGAGGGAACCACAAGAGATGCAATAGATACTCCTTTTGTTAGAGATGAAAAACAATATGTTGTTATAGATACAGCAGGGTTAAAAAAGAAGGGTAAAATTTTTGAATCTATTGATAAATATGCGGCTTTAAGAGCGTTAAGCGCAATTGATAGAAGTGATGTTTGTGCTTTGGTTATTGATGCGGATACCGGGGTTAGAGAGCAGGATAAACATGTTGCAGGGTATGCACTAGAGGCAGGAAAAGCAATTGTAATTGTTGTTAATAAATGGGATTTAGTAAAAAAGGACAGTCATACAATGGCGGCGTATGAAAAAAAGATTAGAGATGAATTTAAGTTTTTAAGTTTTGCTCCAATAGTTTTTGTTAGTGCTGTTACTAAAGAAAAGATTGAAAATTTATTTTCTGTTATTAATGATGCATATGAGGGTTATTCTACTAGAATTTCTACTAGTGTTTTAAATGAAGTTTTACTAGAGGTTGTTTTAAGAAATCCGCCAGTTGAGTTTAATGGGGGAATACTTAAAATAAGCTACGCTCATCAGGTAAGTAGTAAACCACCTGTGATTATAATATTTGTAAACAATCCTGAGTGGTTGCATTTCTCATATCAGAGATTTTTAGAAAATAAACTAAGAGAAGCTTTTGGCTTTGTAGGAACTCCTTTAATTATTAAGTGTAGGGCTAAAGGTTAATGAATAAAGACTTGTATTTAGTACAGGCCTTTTTTTGTGGATAAAAAAATTTTATTGCAATTTGAGTTTGTTGTTTTATAATTTGTGCTAGAGGTGTTAGTTATGAGGTGTGAATTTAGTAAAAAAGATTTGGAATCTATGATTGGTGTGTTTTTTCAAAAAAGATGTGCTCTTTTAGATAATGTTACTTTGGAAGAATTTGTTAGCGAGGATAAAAAATCGGTTAGTTTAAAGTACTGTGTAAAAATGAAGAAAAATATTTGTGGAGTAGAAAAAGTTTTGGAAAAAGAACTTGACATGGAAGAAATTAAGGCTGTTATAGATGTTGCTTTAAAGGAAACTTTGGAAGAAGATGTTAAGTTGAATTTTGTTCATTATCAGTTAGGGTTTCTTCCTTATGGATCTGTATCAACAGAGGAAACTTATTTTCATGGTATAGAAGTGGATGTTGAAACTCCTGTAGACAAGGTAATCGATATAGTTAGTAAAAATAATAATCGTAGAAAATAAAAAAGTAGAGAACTTGATGGTTAATCAAGTTTTTTTACTTTTTAGGGAATTGTGTATAATGGGGTAAAAAATTTGCTTTAATGAATATAATGGTGTATAATGTATGGCGTTAAGTGAAATTCACTTAGTAATGATTAGTTTTAAATTTTATTTAATATGAGGAGGAAATATTATTATGGATTGTGACCCGGATTATTCCAATAACATAAATCCAGTTAAGTTGATTTGTTGATGGTGTAGATGCTTACGCCTTTTTTGCTTTGCTGTTTTTTTGTTATTTTTATGTTAGGGGGATTATTATGAATCAAACAGTTATGATACTTATTGTTGTTTTTTGTTTAATTATGTCAGCGTATTTTTCGGCGACTGAAACAGCTTTTTCTACTTTTAATAAGATTAGAGTTAAAACTTTAGCTGACAAAGGTAGTAAAAAGGCTAAAATGGTGCTTAATATTAGTGAGGATTTTGATAAGTTATTATCTACAATTCTTATAGGTAACAATATTGTTAATATTTTAAGTGCTTCTTTGTCTACTTTACTTTTTATTGAGTGGATTGGCGAAGGTAGTGGCCCTACTGTTTCTACACTCGTTATGACTATTGTTGTTTTAATTTTTGGGGAGATATCTCCTAAAAGTATAGCTAAAGAGCATCCAGAATATTTTGCAATGTTTTCTGCACCATTAATTAGAACTCTATCTTTTGTTTTTGCACCACTTAATTATGTGTTTAAATTATGGAAAAATTTGTTATCTAAGGTGTTTAAGCCTGAAGAAGAAGAGAATATGGTTGAGGAAGAACTTATTTCGATGGTAAAGGAAGCTGAAGAAGAGGAAGCTTTTACTAAGGAAGAGGGACAAATTATTAAAAGTGCGATTGAATTTAATGATTTAGAGATAGGGGATATTTTTACTCCTAGAGTAGATGTTACTTCTATTGATGTTTCTATGAGTAAAGAAGAAATTACTAAAGTTTTTGTGGAAACAGGATATTCAAGAATTCCTGTTTATGAGGATACTTTTGATAACGTTTTAGGTATATTGCATTACAAAGATTTTTATGTTCATCAACAAACTGGGAAAAAATTTGAAATTGTCGAGTTGTTAAAACCTGTAATTTATGTAACTCCAAATCAAAAAATTAATGAAGTTTTAAAAGAGTTTCAACAAAAGCAACTTCATTTTGGTATGATATTGGATGAGTTTGGTTCTATTGCAGGTATTGTTACTCTTGAAGATATTTTAGAAGAAATAGTTGGAGAAATTTGGGATGAATATGATGAGATCGAAGATCAAATAAATCAAATAGGGGAGAATGAATATACAGTCTCTGGGAAAACTAGTGTTGTTAAATTATTTAATATGCTTGAAATAACTGAAGAAGTTGATTCTTCAACTGTTAATGGATTTGTTATGGAAAATGTCAATGGTCTTCCAGATATTAATAGTGAGTTTGAGTGGAATAATTTGCAAATTAAAGTTACTAAGATGAATGGAAAAAGAATTGATACTGTTTATATTTTAGATAAGAGGAATAGTGAAGAAGCAGTTGTGGAATAATATAAGAAAAACGCATTTTAATGGATGCGTTTTCTTTTACATATTTCCCGTATATTTATATAATTTTTTACACAATTCTTTATTGTAATTTACAATGGATAAATCAATGCTTTTTTGTTTAGATAGATACATAGTTAAATACATTGATTTTAGTGTTAGATAAAAGTTGTTTATGATGTTATCCTTGTAATGGCTTTTTAGTAAAATAATGTCGTTATATTCCTTTTGTAAGTTTTCTAAAAGCAAAGTATCTAATTCTTTTTCTTCTGATAATAAATATATAGCATTGCTTTTTTGATAATAGGAAAGAGTGGATCTACCATGGCAGTAATCATATTTGCTGTGGATGGTTATATTGTTTAGTCCACTTTCTATAAAAGTGGAGTCTAGATAAATTTGAGGTGTAATAGTGTCATTTCCACTTAATAGTTCAAATGGCAGATTGTGTTCTTTTATGTTAAATGTTTCTTTTTTTATTTTTTCAAACATTTCTTTAATTAAGTTAGTTATGTCTGTATTTAGATAATATTGTAAAAGGATACTCATAGGCATAAGGGTTGCTCCAAGAGATATGAAACTAAGTTCTTTATTAATTGAGTTTTTGCATATTAAGTTTTTAAAACTGTTGTTTTCTTCTTGATTGTAGGTTAGTAAATATTTTTTGATTTTTAAATCTTTTAAAATGTTTACTCCATGGTTGTTTCCGCTGTAGCTACATATAAATAAATTATCATATGCGTTTAAATTTTCGTATAAAGTATCGCGAGGGTCTGCTATTTTAACACTACAATTATTTTTTGCATTTAAAACAAGCGAAGCGAAAGAGGCAACTACTTTACTTCCACCGCTTCCAATACATATTGTGTTTCCTTTTATTTTTTTTAGTTTGTTGTTTAGGTTAGTTAAATTTAAAGTGTCTATTACTCTTTCTTTTAACATTTCAAAGTTATAGTTCATTGGATCATTTTTACTCATATTAATCACTCCTTATGCTTAGTAGTATAGAGAGTAATGAGGAAATATATCGTCTAATCAAAAAAATCATCTAAAATTTTTATATCTTTTACATTTTTAAATTGGAAGTGTCGCATGCTTTTACAATACTGACAATATGCAGGGATATACCAGTTATGTTCATGTACATATAAATCGTGAGGGTGGATAATTCTAATTCTTACTACTCCATCACTTGATAAGTATGTTAGTTCTACTTTTCTTTTTTCTTTTAAAGATTTTGTTATTATGTTGTATATTTTTTTGTCTAATTCAGACATATTTAGTTTGTCTTGACAGTTTTCTTTTGGTAATGAAACGTGTTGGTTTAAAATGTATCCTCCATAAGGACCTCTTATTGTGTCTATAAAAATTCCAGCTTTTTCCAGTTCTTCTTTGTATACTCTAATCATTCTTGGTGTTACTTCAAGGGTGTTAGCTAGTTCATTTATTGAGTATTTTCTTCCACTTGATAGTATTTGAAGCATGCTTATAACATTTGATATTTTGCTCATGGGTATTTCTCCTTTTATGCGATTATACCATGTTTTTTGTTTGTGAAAAAGTTTAATGTAAACTATTAACCAAATTAGGCCTTTTGCATATATGTAAGTAGGAGGAATTTTTATGAATAATAATCTTTTTGAGAGAGTTGAGAAGAAAACAAATGTTAAGAAGGAAGATATTTTGAGTTTAGCTAGATCTATTCAAAATAAAAATTTAAAAGATGAAAACGAACTTAGAAAACTTATAAAAAGTGTTGCTACTTTAGCAGGAAAAGAGGTTAGTAAGGATAAGGAAGAGAAAATTATTGATGCTATTATAAAGGATAAAATCCCTAAAAATATAGAAAAGAAATTTTAATTAATTAAATTTGTTTTAGTACTAAAAGAAAAACTTAAAGCATAAATAGTAGTAAGTGAAATTTGAGGAGGAAATATAAGTGGACACTAAAGAGTTGTTGAAAAATATTGGTACTAGAACTAATGGGGATTTGTATTTTGGAATTGTAGGTCCGGTTAGAAGCGGGAAATCTACATTTATTAAAAAATTTATGGAAAAGGCTGTTATTCCAAACATTTTTGATGAGGGTGATAAAAAAAGAACAATCGATGAATTGCCTCAATCTGGTGTTGGAAAAACTATTATGACTACAGAACCTAAGTTTGTGCCAAATAATTCTGTGACTATTAATGTTGAAGAAAATTTAAGTATTAATGTTAGATTGGTTGATTGTGTTGGTTATGTTATAAAGGATGCTAAAGGGTATGAGGATGAAGATGGTGTAAGAATGGTTAAAACTCCTTGGTTTGAGGATGCGATTCCTTTTGATGAGGCTGCTAAAATAGGGACTCAAAAAGTTATAAGTGATCATTCTACAATTGGTATTGTTGTTACTACTGATGGTTCTATTACTGACATTGATAGAGTTAATTATATTGAAGCTGAGAATGAAATTATTAATGAACTTGTAAAACTTGGAAAACCTTTTATTGTTCTTGTTAATAGCAAGGATCCTACAAGTGAGAAAACTCTGAAAATTGTTAAGGATTTAGAGAGTAAGTATAATGTTCCTGTTTTAGGTATGAATGTTGAAGCGATGAATAATGATGATATTGGTGATATATTAAAGGAAGCGTTGTATGAATTCCCTTTGTCTAATATTGAGGTTGAACTTCCTAGTTGGGTCAATGTGCTAGATGGAGAGCATTGGCTTAGAAAGAGTTTAAAAGAATCGATTTATAGTGCAATGAATTTTGCTAAAAAAGTTAAAGATGTTGATGGGATTGGAGAAATTGTTGAACAGAATGATTACATTGAATCATTTAAAATAATAGATGTGGATACATCTAATGGTGTTGTAAAAACGGCAATTGAGATGAATGATGATTTATATGAAAAGGTTTTAAAAGAGGTTATGGGATTTGATATTGATGATCCGGTTGTTTTATTAAAAGTTATGCAAGAATACTCTAAGTTGAAGAAAGATTATGAGGCTATATCTTCTGCGATAGATATGGCCAAAACAACCGGATATGGTTTTGCTACTCCAAGTCTTGATGATATTGTAATTGAGAAGCCAGAACTTGTAAAACAGGGTAATAGATATGGGGTTAAAGTTAGGGCAAGTGCTCCTACTTTACATATTATAAAAGTTGATGTTGAAACTAGTTTTGAACCTATAATTGGTATAAAAGAACAAAGTGAATCTTTAGTTAATTATTTGGCTGAAGGCATGGATGTTGATCCTAAAAAGATATTTGAAAAACAGATGTTTGGTAGAAATATGGGAGATGTTATAAAAGAGGGGGTAAATGCAAAACTTACTACTTTGCCAGATAATACGCGAATAAAATTGCAAAATTTAATGAAGACACTTGCTAATAAGGGTAAAACAAATCTTATTGCAATTGTGTTTTAGATGGTGTATAATCCACTCTTGTGAAAAAAGGGTGGATTTTTATTTGCTCAAATTGTGGGAAATAAAAAAAAGATACCATTTTTTTCCTAAATGTTGTAAAATAGTGTTAAGCACAGTAAAAAATGTAGAAAAATGTTTAAAAAAAGCAACATTTACTGGCAATTTATTGTTTTTAAAAAATTGTGTGTGCTATAATTTGGGTATCTTAAAGAAAGGAAGGGTTTTTTATGTTGATGAATTTAATAGCTATGTTAGAGGGCGGTAATACTACTGTTGGTGGTGAAGATGTAGGCGATGCAGGTCTTGCTACAGTAATGGAAAAATTAAATGATATCGTTAATGGTACTATTATGCCTATAATTTGGATAGTGTTAGGTTTATTCTTGGTTGTAAAAGGTGCTATCCTAGGTATGCAAATTGTTAAAGCTGCAGATGAACCACAAGTAAGACAAGAAAAAATTGGTTCTTTAAAGTGGTTAGTAATTGGTGTTGCTATAGCGTATGGTGTTTCTGGTGTTGCTAGTTTTGTTCTTAATTACTTCAAAAATGCAGTAGGCACTGGAAGTACTACAGGAACTGGAAATTAACACTTATAAGTACTTTTATAAAACCGCTAGTTGGTTAGGGAAGGCTTCTAGCTTTCCCTTTTAATTTAAATTCAAAGAGGAGGTAGCGTATATGTTAAATAATTTTACAAAAATTAACTTTTTGCTATGGGGGCCCATAGAGGATTTAATAAATTTAATTATGAGGGGTGTCTATGGCCTTTATTTTGGGCTTATAAGGGCAATTGCTTGGATTTTAGATATGCTAACTCAACTTTTTTTCATATTTGCAGGTATGACTCCCGTTAGTTCTACAACTGTTAATTCTGCTGATGGAAAAGCGGGAGAAGTTGATATTGTTAATTTCTTTTTGACTCAAAAATCGTTCCAAAAAGCGTATTTGTATTTGTGTTTGGTTGCTTTGGGATTAATTGTTGTATTTACTATCGGTAAAATTATTAAACAAGATTATTTTGATAGGAATGGTCCAAGATCTAAGGGTCCAATCTTTAGAAGTGTTGCTTTGAGTTTTATTGCATTTATTTGCGTTATTCCTATTTTTTATTTTTTGATTGATGTTGTTGCTGCTCTTGCATTGCTTGTAATGCAAGCTATGGGTTACAAGGGTGGAGGAATTGGCTCGTTAATATTTAATATTTGCTGGGATGATAATGGCGAAAGTGTTAGGGCGGTTGCTCAATCCATTGGAAATGCTGATAGTCTTACTATTGGGGATGTGACATGGGATTTCGATGATAATCTTGTACTTAGTAAAACTTATGATCCAGATAATTTTGGTTGGTATTCTGGTGATACATTCTATGCTTATTATTGGAATGCGGAGGATTGTACGAGTGTTTCTAGAACCTTGGCTGAAGGTATTGAATTAGTAGAATTCCATGTATTTATATTTATATTTACAGGTTTGATTTTGATTGTTAATTTAGGTCAAATGTTACTTGCTATGGTTACAAGAATGTACAATCTTATAGCATTATTTATTGTGGCGCCTTCTCCAATTTCTCAAATTGTATTAGATGATGGGCAAAAATTTAAAGGTTGGAAAGATAAAGTTATACAAGAAGCTTTGAAGGTAGTTGGATGTGTAATGAGCTTCATGTTGTTTATTATGATTGTTAGTGTAGTTAATGAGCTTGATTTGATGAGATATGCATTTACTGAAAAAGCAGCTTCATCTCTTAGTTTGATTGAGGATAATAATTTAACTACAGAGTTAAGTAATAGTATTAGTGGTATGTATTATAACGATTCAGAAACGGCTACTTATTTTGATAAAGCTATTAATGCATTAGCTAGATGTATGATTATTATTGCAGGTGTTGGTGCAATAAAAGATATAGATCAAACAATTACTCCATTTATTTCTGGTTCTAAGGAAGGTTCTATGAATTTAGGAAATGCAGGAAATCCTTTAAAGAGCGCTGGAAAATTGGCTGCTCAGGGTGCGTTAGATATTGGTAAGAAGGCAATAAGTGGAGCTGTTGGACTAGCTTCTGCAGGTGTAGGTATGGCTGCTGGAATTGGTTTGAACGCTATGGAGAGTGCTGGCGGAGCAGCTGATGCGGCAAAACAAATATTTAATGCTAATAGGGAAGATTCAGAAGGTGCTCCACTACCAGGAGGTGGGGATAATCCTCCAGGAGGCGGAGATAATGATGGTGCACAAGATATTCCGGGAGACGGTAATGAACCTGGCCCAGATGCAGGTGCTCCAACTGATGGTGAAGGTGGTCCAGAAGAGGCAAATGATGTTCCAGGAGATGGACCTGGTGAAGGTGGCCCAGAAGAAGCAAACGATGTTCCAGGAGATGGACCTGGTGAAGGTGGCCCAGAGGAGGCAGAACCGGCGCCAAGTGGAGAAGGTGGAGCTGCCCCAGATGTCGATGCTGCTAAAGAAAACTTGGATAATGCTACAATAAGAGATAATAATAAGAATTTTGTGCTAGATGAAATGGAAAAGATATTGGATAAGGATCCAAAAGATAGAACAGAAGCAGATAATAAAAAATTAAAACAACTTGAAAAAGCATTTGATCAAATAGATGCTTCTGGTGATACGAAATTTGAAGCTCAAAAGAAATATGATGAAGCTGTAGCGGCTCAAAGTGCTCAAGAAGGAGGTGCTTCTGATTCTGCACAAGATGGAAGTGCTGCAACAGAAGATGTTCCTGGTGCTGATATTCCAGAACCTTCAGAACAAGAGGATAATGATGCTGCAGAAGATGTTCCAGGAGGAGATACTCCAGAGAGTGTTAATTCAATAGAGGAAACACAAGAAACTGCAGGTGATGCTGGAAGCGCAGGAAACGAACAAATTAATGAAGCAGAACAAACTGCTGGAGCAACTGACTCTGGTACTACGGAAAGTGGCACTGGTTCAGGATCATCTACTAGTTTAGGAGCTCCGGCTTCAGGTAACTCTTCTAATCCACAGGCAAATAATGAAAATGTTAGATTTGCTTCCCTTCATGAGCATGGAAGATTGGGTACTGGTGCTAAAATTGCTAAAGGCGCTTTAGCGGCAACTGGATTTACTACAACATTTGCTAGTAAATTAGCATTTGGTACTGCGGGTCAAGTATTAAAGCATGGTAAGAAGGCTGTTGGTACAACAGCTAAGACAGGTCTTTCAATTGCTAGTATTGCAGCTAAGACAATATTAGGAATGACTGGTATGGGCGGAGTTGCAAATGCAGTTGGCGGCTTTGTTGGAGACGTTGTTGCCGATACTACAAATCAAGTTAAAGGTCTAGGTAAAAATCTTAAGAAACAAGGTTCTGATTTTGCTAAGAGAAATATGAAGATGGTTGATAGTAATGGTGACCGTGTTGATAAAGATGGTAATAGATTAGATTCTAGTGGAAATGTGATGAAGGACAAAGATGGTAATGCTATTAAAGGCGTTGGCGATCCTACATATCAATCTTCTTTAGGAGCAGCTTTAGGAGCGGCTGGCAATATGGTAAGCGGTGCTAAAAATGCTGTTACTGGTATCGGTAGAGGTATTGCAGATGGAAGTATTGTTAGTGGACAATTAAGATATGCTTCTGGTGTTATAGATCGTGCTAGTAGAGAAAGAACATTCTTGAGCGATGAGGCGGAGAGAAGATTAAATAATATGGATCAAGCACAGCAAGATGCTAATAATATGATTGCTGATATGAACGACGCTGTAAGTCCTGGTTCTGATGGTGATTATTCATCTGCGGCAGGAGCTGCTGTTGAAGGAGCAGAGCAACAATTAATGGTTGCTTCTGATATGAATAATTTAACGGAAAACATGGGTGCAGAAAGAAATGCAGAGTTAGATGTTAATGATAGTGATGTCGAAAGAATAAATAATGCTTATGCTGCTCAAGAAAATTACCAACCATATACTGCGGAGCAACAAGAAACTATAGATCAAAGAAATAGATTGGGCGCTATTGCTTCTGATGTGGAAGGTACTGAAAAGGCAAATGCTCGTAAAGAAGCTTTAGATGGACACTTTACTGATGTTGTTGATCCTAAGACTAAGAGTTGGAATAGTGGAAAAAGATCACCATTCTTAGGAAAGAAGTATGGAGGAACAAACAATTGGAGAGAGCGTTCTCAACGTTTACATGCTATTTATGCTAGAAGTCAAGATTTGGATGGAGATTACAAAGATGTTCTTGATAAAGTTAATAGCGGGGAACCTGTTGATGCAGATACAATGGAAGCATACTCACAATATTTAGATCAAGCTAGAAAACTTGATAATGCTTATATGTATGTACATAGTGGTTATGGTAAAGATGGACAAGGTCAAGAAGATTTTGAATCAATAAAATATGAATTGGAGCATGGTGTTGGTGGAACAGATAAGGATGTTAATCCAGACTATAATCGTGCTAATAATTTAAATCAGGAGAAACATTTTGAAGCTATAAGAGCTAGAGCTGAGGATATGGCAGGGCTTAGTGATAGAGCTAGAAAAGAAATGCCACCTGAACCAGAGCCACAACCAAGACCAGAAGAACCAGAAAATATTCAAGCTAGTGCGGCAACTAAACTTAAGGCTGCATCAATTAGAGCGGACGCTGCTAAACAAGAATATGATAGGGTTACTGCAGAAGGTTCTGGTGCTAGTGATGAAGATATTGCAGCAGCAGAAGCTAAGGTTCAAGAGACTATTGGTGATGTTGCTAAATATTCTAACGAAGTTAGTTCTGAATATGGAAAAACTAAAAAAGCTATGTTACATGCTAGTAGAGATAACGAGAGAAGAAATGTTGGAAATGAAAACTTTGAACGTGCTGTAAGTCGTGCTAGAACTAGTGTATCAGTTGCTAAATCTAAAGGTAAGATTTCTCAAAGTAAAGCAGATAAACTTAATAGTCAAATTGATGCAATGGAAAGCGCTGGACAAGATAGTTATAATGATGGATCAAGAGCTGTTAGAGCGGGACGAAGTGGAGTTAAGGGAACTCGTAAGATTATGAATAAAACTTTACATGTTCGTGCTAAATCAGGTAACTTACAAGATGCAACTAGCAGTACTCCAGTACCAGATAGAATTAGAACATCAAGGTCTCCAAATCCTATGTCAACTCAAGAGCAAGATGAAATTCTTGTAAATTTAAGTGTTGTTGAAGAGGAAGAGTTGAATCAAGGTGTTGGTCAACCTGGATTAGTTGAAATGAGAAATGCTTGCGTTGATTATAGTAGAAATGCATGGGCTGGTATGCAACAAGATGCAGATGCATTTATGAGTCGTGTTGCTGCTGTTAATGTTGATACTAAATTTAAAGATGAAGTATTGACTAAGGCTATTTCAGAAATTAAACAAGAAAGTGTTCCAACAACATTTAAGGGAAGTTTGAATGATTACAAACGTGATGCTATGAATAGATATGATGGTGCTGTTAATAATTATAATTCAGCGATGGAAAATGCATCTAGACTTGCTAATCAATATTCTATGGATAAAAATCCTGAGACTTTAAAAGCTGTTCAAGATGCAATTCAAGTTGCAGTTAGATCTAGTGAAGAAATTAGAGGACTTAAAATAGAATTGAATATAGAAGATAAAGATTAGGTTTAAAATAAAACCACAAATTATTAGTTGATATGTTGAAAAATTACAGGTGTTAATTTAAAATGAAATTGTGCCTGTGAGTAGATAAAGGCCGTATGGCCTTTATTTTATTTTAAGGAAGGAGAATTTTAATGAGAAAAAAAGGTGGAGACATATCTAATTTTATTGCTATAAAGTCTATTAAGGATGGTTTTGTTACGTATGCAAATAATAGATTAGCTAAAGTAATAAAAATAAATAGTTTGAATTTAGCTTTGTTAGATAAAGAAGAGCAAAAAGTTAAGATAAATCAATTTGCTTCTATTTTGGCTGCTATTCAATGGGATTGTACTATCGTTAAATTAGAACGTCCTATGGATTTAACGTCTCAAATAGAGAGACAAAAGGAATTATTAAAAATTCAACATCGTAAATATAGAGATGGGAATATGAATGAAGATGGATATAACAATAGATTGAAGCAAGTTAATTTTGAAAAAAGAAGATTAGAGTATTTTAATGATGAAGCTAATATTTTGTCTAATGAATTTTATTTTATAATTTATGGTAATGATCCAGAGGAATTTAAATATTTATATGAAGATATATTTTCTAGATTTTCTCAAATTAAAGTTAATCCAGAACTTTGTAGTGATGATGAGATAAAATATTTGTATTATCATATGTATAATCCTATTGGACAAAAAAGTTTAGATGATTTTGTGGGTAATGATAATTATATAAATGATATATTACCAGATTTTATAGAGTTTACACGAGGATATGTTAAAACTGATACTATGTATGCGACTACTTTTTCTGTGTTAGATTTTCCTATGAATGTAAATGCTAGTTGGCTTGCTCCGCTTACAAATATAGATAATACAAGTTGTGTTATTAATATAGAAAATGTACCTGCGACAGAAGCTAGAAATTTGATGGATAAAGCAATTACGGAAGTTAGAACTCAAATGCTTAATAAAAATAAATCTTCACAAGATATTGCTAAGCAGGCTCAATTAGAGTCTTTCTTGTACATCCTAGAAGAAATCGAACGTGGTAGTGAGGTTCTAAAAAGAGTTAATGTTATGATTATGGCTTATAGCGATAATGAAAAAGATTTAAAGACTATAAATCATACTGTTTCTTCAATTATTAAGCAATGTTCAATGAAACCAGATAAATTGTCATTTAGGCAATTAGATGGTTATATAAGTATGCTTCCTACTCCAAGAGATGATATTATGTTTGATCATGGTAGAGATATTCCTTGTACTAGTTTAGGAGCAGGTTTCCCTTTTGTTTTCCAAGCATTAGAGGATGAAAAAGGATTTCTATTAGGGAATAATAAAACTAATTTAATTTTCTTTGATCCAACTGTTAGAACTCCAGCTAGGACTAATTCTAATATTATGATTATTGGTAAGTCAGGTTCTGGAAAATCACACTTTACTAAGAAGATGATTTTAAGACTTTTACTTCAAGATATTAAGACGTATATAATTGATCCAGAGGGTGAGTATAAAACTATCTGTAGACAATTAGGTGGACAAATGATTGATGTTGGTGCTGCTGTTGATTCGCGTATTAACCCATTCCATATATTTGGCCAAATGCAAGATGATGAGGAAATTGATGATGTAAATATTAATAGTTTGAGAAGGGCAGCATTTTCTTCGCATGTTCAATTTTTGGAACAGTTTTTCCAAAGCTTAATTCCGGATTTAACTAATAAGGAATCTTCTAGATTGTCAGGGCTTATAATTGAGGCTTATGGTCAAAAGAAGATTGGTGAGCATACTGATTTTTCTTCTTTAAGTTCGGAAGATTTTCCTATTATGGATGATTTGATGGCTTTAGTAAAATGGAGAGTTAATGAATTATCTGCAATTATTACTAGAGATTCAAATCGTGCGGCGGATTTAGGTGATGAATTAAATGATTTGCGAAATATTGAGGTTTATTTAAAGAGAATGTCTAGTGGAGGATCTTTATCTGCTTTGTGGAATGGGCCTACTACTATTAATACTAAAACATCAGATTTTATCTTGTTTGATTTTAAGAAGATGAATGATTCTAAAAATGACAAAGTAATGAATGCTCAAATGATGCTTGTTCTTAGATTTTTAGAGAATGAAGTAAGTAAAAATAGAGAGAGAAATTTACTTAGAGGTGAAGATAAGTATATTGCAATAGCTGTAGATGAGGCCCATGTATTTATTGATGAGAAGAGTCCTGCAGCACTTCAATTTATGTTTAATATGGTTAAGCGTATAAGAAAATATAATGGTATTTTTGTGGTTATTACACAAAACGTTAACGACTTTGTTGGTAGCGCAAATATCAAAAAATATACAACTGCTATTATAAATGGATGTCAATATTCGTTTATATTTGGTTTAAACCCTGCTGATTTGCAGTCTCTTATGGATTTGTACGCTTCAGTTGGTGGTTTCTCGGATGAAGAGAGAATATTTATTGGTAATGCAGGAATAGGACAATGTTTGTTTATTGTTTCTCCTGGTCAAAGACTTATAATGGAAAAGATTATTATTAGTAAAGAGGAAGAAAGTGTATTTAAACAATAATTAAATAGATGTATATTAAGGCCTTGCGTTTTGCAGGGCTTTTTATATTTGAAATGTTAACAACAAGTAGTTTTTTAAAGGCCAAATAATTGAAAATGCAAGAAAAAGTAATGTATAATGAGAATGTGCAGTAGAAAGGTGTGATTATATGTCCTTTATTAATTTGTTAGGATTAAATGATGCAGGATATGGTAATATTGCTAAGGGCATATTGTATGTTATATATGAATTGTTGTGGAAATTGATTTATGGAATGGGAAAACTTATTGATTCTATAACAGGTCTTTTTTATAAAATAGCAGGACTTGATTATTTAGGATCTGGTGGAGAAACCTTGATTGAGGAGCAGGATTTGTTAACTCAAATGTTCAATCAGAATATTGTTTCTAATATTTCTATTTTCATGATATTAGCGTCAGTGTTATTAATGTCTGTTTTTGGTGGTGTTGCTGTATTAAAAAAGTTATATTTTACGAAGGAGAATCCTAAATCTACTGTAGATATAATTAAAAATATGGGGTTAGCCTCTATATTGCTTATTGTATTAACCCCTTTATCTTTATTTGCTATTTCTTTTATTAGTACTATAACTACTTCTATTGCTGGATTGTTTGGTAGTGATATGAATATTTCTATTGCAGATGTTATATTTAATGCTAGTTTTAGTACAAGTCCAGTTGAGGCTTATAACTCGATTTATAGTGTATCTAATCCAGAATGGACAAATATTACAAGTTGGGTTGAAATGAGTAATAGTGATTTTCTTTTTGAATTGGTATATGGAAATATTGTTCAGATAGATTTTTATTGGTATTTGTGTTTATTGGGTGGAGGACTTGTTTTATATAATGTGGTTGTTTTAGCAATCAAATTAGTTAAGCGTATATTTAATGTTATAATTTTGTATTTATTAGCTCCTATTTATGTGGCTAAGATGGTTGATGATGGCGGAGTTAAATTTAAAGAATGGAAAAATAAAGCTTTGGCAGAACTTGTTTCTATTGTTGGAGCTGTGGTTGGATTTATGATTTTGCTTTCTTTAGTAAGTATGATAAATAGTTTGGAACTTATTAAGATTGCTGCTCCTGAAGCTCCAGGTGGATTGCCAGGTGTGATTGAACCAACTATAAGCGATAATGGTTCAGTTGCAGCTTTAGTTAATAGTTTAGCTAAGATAGTATTGCTTGTCTCTGGTACAGCTGTTGCTAAAGATTCTGGGGATTTGTTAGGAAACTTATTTAGAAGTCCAACTGATGAAAGTGCTTCAGTGTTGGAGGGTATTTATGATAGGTTGGTAAATAAAGAAACAAAGGCGGTTACTGCAAATATTACTACTCCAAAAACTAGAGTTATAACCAAAAATACTACAACAACACGAAGAATTGTTGATTTTAGTGAAGATGTTCCTCTTACTAATTCTAACAAGAATAAACAAAATGTTAACATGGTTAGTAATCAGAAAAATAATTTTAATACAGTAGTTAATAATTATGATAATAAGATAACTAATCTTCAAAATAGAGCGAATGTTTCTTTTGATACTTTAAAAACAAATGATGGAGTTAAATCCGGCAAACATAAAGTTAATAAAGATTCTGGTGGTTTAAATGCACCAACGGATGTATTAAATCAAGCGTTCTCTAGTTATAAATCTGAGGCAGATAGTCTACGTAATGAATGGTCTTTTGTTAAAAATGGTAATAGCACAGAATCAAAACAAGTTGTCAAGGAGTTTGAGGAAGCTAGCAGTGGTTTAGATGCTTCTATTGCCCTAGGCGAACAAAATAAGATAAAAGAATCTATGAATAAGTATGTTGATGCATATAAGCATGAAGAAAAAGTTGCTAAAGAGGGATATAAAGATTTTGCTGGTAAATCGGCTAAATTAAGTGGTGATTTAACAATGAAGCAGCAAGAAGAACTTAGAAAGATATCTTCTTCTTATAGGAAGGCTCAAATGGATTATAGTAAGACTGCTAGAAAATTGAGTGAAGTCAGTGCAGGTAATATGAGTGCATCAGAGGCTCTTAGAATTAAAGAAAGAGCTGACAAACAAAGAGAGAAATTAATGGAAGCTAGTTCAAAAGCAAATGATTTCTATAATAATCAAAAGAAAGGGGTATAGTTTATGGGTTATTTGATTCCGAAGTCTGCAAGAAATGTAAAGATGCAATTATTTAAAGGGCTAGGCATTGTTGAGGCTGTAATGGTTATTGTTGCAGTTCTTATTGGTGTTTTAATTTTTAAAACATCTTGGCCAATCGTTGCTAAAATTGTAGTTGGTATATTTTTGTTTTTTGTTACATTGTTTATGGTGTCTCCGTCTTTTATAGTAAATAAAAAAGGATACCAAAGTTTTGATGTTTTGTTTTCATATATGTCACAAGAAAAATATTATAAAAAAAGAAGTGTAGTGAAGAAAAATGGAAAATAATGTTAATCAAAGTTCAACAACCAAAGCAAAGGTTGATAATAGAAAAGGTGGAAATGTTTTAGATTTTCTTCCTATAAAATCTATTGAAAATGGTGTAGTGACATATGTAACAAACAAAATAAGTAAAGTTATGAAAATAGGATGTTTGAATTTAGCCTATCTTTCACTTGAGGATCAACGTTCTAAAATAAGACAAGTAACTAACGCTTTGAATCTTATAAAGAATGATTGTAGTATTATAAAATTAGAAAGACCTTTAGATTTAACGGATGCCATATTAAAGCAAGAAAGATTATATTCTTTGCAAGACGATAAATTTGCAAAACATGATATGAATGAAGAAGGATACAGAAATAGAAAGCAGCAAGTTGACTATGAATGGCAAACTATGAAAGCTTATCAAGATGAATATCCTGTAATGATTAAAGAATTTTATATGGTAATATATGGTAATAATTTAGAGGATTTGAATTTCGTCTATGATAATGTTTTTGAAAAATTAGAAATAAATAAATTGGAACCAAAAAAATGTGGAGATAGCGAGATAAAAGCGTTTTTCTATTATATGTTTAATCCATATGGTGAAAAAAATGAGAAAGATTTTATTGATAATAACAATTATAAAGAAGATATTATGCCTCAAAATATAGAGTTTTTTGGTACTAAATTTAAAACGGATACAATGCATGCTAGTGTCTTTTCTACTTATGAATATCCAAGTGATGTTCCAGGGGCTTGGCTTGCTCCAGTGGTTGCAAATCCAGATACTACAGTTGTTGTAAATATTAGAAATGTTGAAGTGTCAACTGCTAAAATGTTAATGGATAAAGCCATAAGAGAAATTAGGACTCAAATGCTAGAGCATGGTAAGGTTTCTGAATCTATGAGCAAACAAACTCAACTTGAATCTTTCTATGAAGTGTTATCAGATATTGAAAGAGGAAATGAGACTTTAAAGCTGATTAATATTTATACTATGAATTATGGTAGAACTGATAAGGAACTTAGAAATAATAATCGTAAAGTTGTGTCTTCTTTAAAACAACAAAGATTTAAAATTGATAAGTTGCCTTTAAGACAAACGCAAGGTCTTATAGCTATGCTTCCTACTCCAAGAGATGATATTATTTTAGCAAATGGTCGTGATATTCCTTGTAGTACTTTAGGTGCTGGTTTTCCATTTATATTCCAAGGTTTAAAGGATAAGGATGGATTTTGGTTAGGGTATAATGGAGCGGGACTTATTTTCTTTGATCCAAAAGTGAGATCTACTAGTAGAACAAACTCTAATATAATGGTAATTGGTAAATCTGGATCAGGTAAATCACACTTTACTAAAAAGATGCTATTAAAACTTATTATGGAAGATGTTAAAACTTACATTGTTGACCCTGAGGGTGAATATGACTTAATGACTAAAAAATTAGGTGGACAAATAATTGATGTAGGTTCAGGTAATAATTCGCGTATTAATCCGTTTCATATATTTGGTGCAATGCAAGAAAGTGATGATGAAGCATTAACGGACGAGCAAGTAAAAGAGGGATTTAGGTCAATTTTCTCTAATCATATTCAATTCTTAGAGCAATTTTTTCAAAACTTGATCCCGGATTTAACTAATAAGGAACTTGCAAGACTTTCTAAAATTTTAGCAGAAGCATATGAGAGAAAAGGTATTAAGAAAACTGATAACTTTGAACTTTTGAAAGCAGAAGATTTCCCTATTATGGATGATGCTATGAAAATTGTTAAAGAAAGGATTAGGGAAGTTACAGAAATAATAGTTAAGGATTCTCATCGATCTATTGACTTAGGTGATGAATTGAATGATTTAAGGAACTGTGAAGTTTATTTAGATAGATTATGTGGAGAAGGTTCTCTTGCGACGTTATGGAATGGTCCAACAACTATTGATACTAGTACTAGTGACTTGATTTTGTTTGACTTTAGAAAAATGACTTCATCTAAAAATGATATGGTAATGAACTCTCAAATGATGTTGATACTTAGGTTCTTAGAAAATGAAGTTAGTAAAAATAGGGAAAGAAATATTGCAAAACATGAAAATCATCATGTTGCAATTGTTGTAGATGAGGCCCACGTGTTTATTGATGAGAGAAGTCCAGCAGCACTATACTTCATGCACCAAATGATTAAACGTATAAGAAAATATAATGGTATATTTATTGTTATTACACAAAACGTTAATGACTTTGTTGGAAGTGCAAGTATTAAGAAATATACAACTTCAATTATAAATGGTTGTCAGTATTCGTTTATATTTGGTTTGAACCCTAACGATTTGCAGGCGTTGATGGATTTGTATGCTTCAGTAGGTGGTTTCTCTGATGAGGAGAGAGAATTTATTGCTAATGCTGGTATTGGTCAATGTTTGTTTGTAGTAGCTCCTGGTCAAAGACTTACTATGGATAAAATTGTTGTTAGTAAAAACGAAGAAAAGGTATTTAAAAATTGATTTAATAAATTTGTTAATAAAAAAGCATATAGTTTTAATTTGATAAAGCTATATGCTTTTTGTTTATTCGGGTTTTAAATTTTTTATAAAACTTTTCCACAATCAGGACAATATATGTCTGTTTCAGATACTATACAACCACAGTGTTTGCATAGGACAACATTATTTTTGTCAAATAATTTAGTTCCACAATCAGGGCAGAAGTTTGCTTTAAATGCTACTATGTTATGACAATTAGGACATTCTTTAGCAATTTCTTTGTTTTCTGCTCCACATTGAGGACAAAATTTAAAGTTTTTAGAAATTGTTGCTCCACATTTTACGCACGTAATAGTGAAATCATGTGTAAAATTAAACATTTTTTTCATTTCGGCAGTATGTATTGTTCCTGCATTAATAGGATGGTTTATTGGTAAATTAGTTTTTTGGTTTATTGGGTAGTTAGATGTATTTTCAGCAATTTTTATATTAACTAATTTTTCGATTTCCTCAGGGATTGTTATGTTTTCAATATTAAGGGTTTTTAGAAATAGTCCGTGATTAGCAAAGCGCTCTCTTACTAGTTTGAAGTCTTCCATTTCAAATTTATCATAATTTGCTACGAAATCTAGTGCAGATATTCTTTTTTCTAATATGGTGTCAGTTATTCCTGTTATTAAAAGAGTTTTAATATATAAAGAAATATCTTCATCATTGAAACTAGTTATTTTTCCAAATAATTGTTTCATGAAAAGATTTGCATCTGCGACTTGGAAGGCGCAATTTCCAAAACATTTTATTGCAATGCTTCCGAAATCATTATCTCTTATTATTAGAGAATTAACCATGCCCCATTTTAAATTATCAAAAAGGGTAAGAGCAACAAAGTATATTTCGCAAGTAAAAGCGGCGTTAAATCTTTTGTCCCAGTGTTTTTTGGCTGCTAATCTTGGTAGTGTTTCAATAGAAAGAGTGTGAACTCCTTCACTTAGAACATCTAATGGTTCTCCGTCAATTACAAAAACAGCTACCTGATTTGTGTTTACTAATATTTTTGTTCCCATTTTAATGGAATTGTTTAACAAAGGATATCTTAATACAAAAACATTGTCATCTGTATTAGGACATTCGATTGTTTTTAAAGTTGATGTCATACTCATAAAAATCCCTCACTTTCTATTAGTATAACATATATAGTGGAGAAACTAATAAAAAATATTAATTTGTTAATTTTAATATTGTTGAAAATATGGTTTAATATATTATAAAGAATAGAGAAGGGGTAATAATCTTGAAGAAAAAAATTACTTTAATAACTATAATTTATATGGCTTTTTTATTCTTTTTTTGTGTTAACAAAGTTGATGCTGCTGAAATAATGATTGAGCAATATCCTACTGCTAGCGATATTGTTTATGGTGAACCTTTATTTCAATCTAGATTAGTTGGAGGAAAAGCAAATGTTGAAGGTGTTTTTGCTTGGAAAGATGAAAGAGAAATTCTTGAAATAGGTGAATATACAAAAATGGTTGTTTTTCAACCTTTCAGTGATTTATATAAAAATAAAGAGTTTTCTGTAAATATAAAAGTTAATAAAAGAAGGGTATATATTAAATTCGAAGAAGAAATTTACAAGCAATATGATGGAACTACTAATATTTCTTTACCAAATTATGTTGTTGGTGGAGTAATTGATAATGGGGTATATGTTAGAGGAGAACTTCAAGCGTCTTTAGAAAGTTCTTTAGTAGGAGAGAGTTTAGTTAATTTAAGTGGTGTTGAACTAGTGGGAGAAAAAAGTTTTAATTATTATTTGGATTTGAGTGGTTTTAGCGCAACTATTTATCGTACATCGGTTGAAAAATTTGGGGATATTAAAGATAAAATTGAGTTTAGTTCTAATACTTACATTGCTAATGATGCATTGATATATGTAGAAAAATTGCAAAACCATTTACTTGATAAAGAGGGTTATGAAATTGTTAATGTTTATGATATTTATTTAAAAAGCGGCGGCGATAGAATTGACGTCGCTAATAGAGTTAATGTGAAAATAAAGATAGATGAAGGAAATTTTAATTATGAAAAATTAGAAGTTTATAGTTATTATAAGGGTAGTTATGAAAAGTTAGATTATAAATATGAAGATGGGTATATTTTTTATACTTCGCATAGTTTAGGTAATTTAGTATTTGCTCAAAAGCTTGAAAACTATTGGTGGATTTATGCTTGTATAACTTTAGTTATTTTTAGCTGCGTTTCGTTGTTAGTAATAAAAAGTTTTAAAGGAAAAGAAAAAATTAATAGATATAAGAGCTTGAAAAGGAGTAGGGATTATGAAAATTATTAGTAATAATGTTAGTAAAACTTATAGAATAAAAAATAATTTTTTTAAGTTTGACAAAATTAAAGTTGTAGATAATTTTAATTATTGTTTAACTCAAGGTGAGATTGTTGGAATATTGGGGGCAGAAAGATCTGGAAAGAGCACAATAGTTAATCTTTTATGTGGTAAAACAGAGCCTACGAGTGGTAAAGTGGAGATTGTAGGTGAATCTTTATATAAGAATTTGAAAAATAATTGTGAACTTATAAGTGATTTAGATGGAAAAAAATTGCTTAAAAACGAGAGTGTTTATAATAATTTTGTTTATTATGGAAATAAATTTAAGTTGAATCCTTTTGATGTTGAAAAAAGTATTTCTGTGTTAAAAGAATTGTTTCAATTAGATACTATAATTAATGAGAAAATAGAAAGTATATCTCGTTTAGATAAAATAAAGGTCAATATTATGATTTCCATGTTAAAAAATACGCCATTTTTATTTTTTGATAGTGCTTTAATTGATTTAGATGTAGTAGAAAAAAATGTTATTTTAAAAATTCTTAAAAGGCTTAATAAAGAGTATAAAACCACAATTATTGTAAGTAGTAATAATTTAGGGGATATCGAGAAAATTTGTAAAAGGGTTACCTATATAAAGAATGGTTGTGTAGTAAAAGATGAGTCTTTGGATGATTTAAAGAAGGAGTATGGAAATACTAAAGAGATAAAAATGGTTTTTAATAAGAGTTTTATTACTCCTAAAGGAGATTTTGAGATATTAGAAAATAATGAATATTTTTTAAAGATTCGTGTTGATTTTAATAAATGTGATTTTTCTACATTGTTGAGCCAATTTGATATTAATACGATTATTGATATTAATATATCTAATGTCTTTAATATTTAAGTTATATTGTCTGAATTGTAGAAATAATATAGAATGTATATGAGATGAGGGAATAATATGAGTATATTTGTTAATGGTATAGAAAGAGAATACAAAGAGAATACGATAGTTAGTGATTTAATTGAAACTAAAAATAGGGATATTTTTACGTGCAAAATAAATAATAAATTAAAAGATTTATCTTATAAAATTTGCGATGGTGATAACATTTCTTTATTAGGATTTAATGATGAAGATAGTATTAGAGTATATGAGGCTTCTTTAAGATACTTGGTTGCTATGGCTTGCAAAAAAATCTTTCCATCTTTAAGAGTTAATTGTGATTATTATGTTTCTAGATCTATTTGTTTTAAAAAGATTGAAGGAGAGTTTAATGAAGAAGAATTTATTTTGATTAGAGATAAAGTGAAGGAAATTGTGCAAAGGGATTGTGCTATTGTTAGAAAAGATATCTCTTTGCAAGAGGCAAAAGAGTATTATAAAAATAATGGTTTTGAGGATAAGTTAGCTATTTTTAATTATCGTGAAGAAGATCGTGTTCATATTTGTGAATGTGATGGTTATGTTAATTATACATATAGTTATACTGTTCCTTCAACTGGTTATTTGACAAGATATAATCTTCTTTTATATAAAGGCAATATAGTTTTGCAATATCCTAGGGCAGAAAAAAATGGTGAACTTCCTACTTTTAATGAAGAAAATACTTATGAAGAAATGCTTATGATTTCTGAAAAATGGAGTAAAAAGTTAAATTCTATGACAGTTAGCGACATTAATAAAAATGTTGAAGAAGATTCTAAAGGTTTTATTGAAAAATGCGAAGCGAGACATGCAATGATTATTGAAAAGATTGGAGAGAGTATTGCTAGTAAGGGAAATATTAAACTTATTGCAATTGCCGGCCCTTCATCTTCTGGGAAAACTACTTTCTCTAATAAACTTAGAGCAGAACTTGAATCAAGAAATATTTATCCAGTTAAAATATCTATGGATGATTATTATTTGGATAGAAGTTACTTGAGTCCTGAAGAGGAAAAGAATATTGATTATGAAGATATAAATTTAATTGATATTGAATTATTTAATAACCATTTAAAAGAATTGACCCAGGGGAAAGAGGTAACTTTACCAAGATTTAATTTTGTTACTAAAAAAAGAGAAGTTGGTAAAACAATTAAACTTGGGGAAAATGAACCGGTTATAATTGAAGGTATTCATGCATTAAATGAGATGTTAACAAAATCTCTTCCAAGAGAAGAAAAGTTTGAAATATATATAGGTCCTCATATTCAAATTAGTATTGATGATCACACTCCAATTAGTATGACTCATTTAAGACTTATAAGAAGACTTGTTAGAGATTATTTATTTAGAGGTTCTGATGTTTCTAGAACGTTAGGCATGTGGGAATCTGTTAGAAGAGGGGAATTTAAGTGGATATATGAAAATCAAGAGGGTGTCGATTTTGTGTATAATTCTGCTTTGGATTATGAATTTTGTGTTATGAAAAAATATGTTTTACCATTGCTTAAAAAGGTGGATAAAAATTCTTCATATTATAATTTGTCTAGAACATTAATAAAATATTTAAAATATTTTGTTGATTTGAAGGATGATGATGTTCCTTGTGATTCGTTGCTTAGAGAATTTATTGGCGGAAGTTGTTATAAAGAATAACTAAAAAAGGTGTTTTTACACCTTTTTGTTTTTATAGTTGCATTTATTGTTAAATAAACAATCGCTACAGTTTGGTTTTATTGCTTTACATATATATCGTCCAAATAATACCATTCTTAAATGTAGAGAAGCCCAATCTTTTTCTTTGAAAATTGTTGTTAGTTTTTTCTCAATTGTGCTTATAGAATCATCTTTTGTGCATAAATCTAATCTTTGACTTACTCTTGATACGTGAGTATCAACAGGGAAGGCAGGTATGTTAAAATATTCAATTAGCATTACGTTTGCTGTTTTAGTACCTATTCCTGGTAGATTTATCAATTCTTCTTTACAGTTAGGGACTTTATCGTCATATTTATCGTGTAATATTGTAGATAGGGCGATAATGTTTTTTGATTTAGTTTTACTAAGTCCTAGTGAATGGATTATTTGTTCAAGGTCTTCTTCATTTGCTTTTTTTAAGTCTTTTAATGTTGGGTATTTTTTAAATAGTATAGGAGTAACAGCGTTTACTTTTTTATCACTACATTGCGCAGATAAAAGAATGGCAATCAATAGTTGCCAATCGTTGTTATATATTAGTTCGCATTTTGGGTTAGGAAACATTATTTCTAGATTTTTTAAAATAGTTTCTTTATTCATTATTCTTCCATCCAATTAATTTTGGCTATTTCCATTGTTTCTTCTAAATTTTTTCTCCACTTTTCAGATAAGGGAGAAACACCGTTTTTAGCGAATTCTTCTCTTCTTTTCCACCCTAATAAAATTTCATCGATATATCTTATTGTTTTCACTTTTGCTAAAGTGGCAACGTTTAGCGCCTCTTTTATTGCTACTAGGCTATTTCCTTGCTTGACCCAATCATTAATGGTATTTACTTCAATTTGAGATAGGGCTCTGCCAAATTCATTTTCAAATAATACATAAACGTCGTTTAAGTCATGTGAGGGAGTGTCTAGGTCTTCTTTTTTTAATTCTTCATAGAATATTTCCATCAATTGTTTTTTTAGAGGCTCTATAGAAATTTGTATTTTTTCACTACCACTTAGGGTTAAAATGTTTTTCTTAAGTAAATTTGTAAAACAAGAGTCTATCTCTTGGAAATCAATGGTCATTTTAAGTGCAATAATATCAGGAGTTATAAAATCAACTCCTTTTTGTATTAGGGAGTTTGTTACTAGTATGATACTTAATTCATTTTCGTTTAATCCTAGCTTTTTGTAGTTATCTACAAGAATCATTCTCCAATCAATTGCATCCATAATTTTTTCCATGACAATCACCTTGATTTCATTATAACCAAATATATTTTCTATTTCAATTTATTTTTTTTGTTTAATGGTAATTTTAATAAATGAAAATGTTTTGGTTTGTTATTTTTTATGTGTATAATCTTTTTGGGTGAACTTAGTTTATGTTTATGACAAGAATAATTAGTAAGGTTAGAAAAGAGTTAGAGAACTTGAATTTTTATAAAGATGGCAATTTAGAAATTATTAAAATAAAGGAAGAATTATGCGTTTTGATTTTAGAAACAGATGATTTTAGTTATATTTTAAAATATTCTGAAAATGGTGGCTTTTTAAAATGTGTGGATGTTTTAAATGTATTAAAAAAAGGAAATATAGAAACAGGGGTTATAAACATTTCTGATAAATTAATAATTTTTAATGATTACTATAAGAATCCTTTTTATCGAATGATTAGGGAAGATGATTTAAAGAATGAAGCTTTTGTTTTGGCTATGGCAGATTGGTATAATAGATTTCATGATATTAAGGTTTATGGTTGTGATAAACTTTTGAAAGCTTTTTCTTTGAAGAATATAACATTTATTATGAAAAAATATAATTTGGAAAAAGATTTGTACTTTAGGTATGTGGTTAATAATTTTAACAATATTATGCTTAAATTAGAAAGGGTTTTGCCTTGTATTATTTGGGGAGATTTTTTAAGTGAAGATATTGTTGTTTCTAATGATTTTAAAAATATTATTGTTTTAGGTATTGAAAAGTTTGATATAGGTTACAAATTTTTTGATATTGAAAAGGTGTTGGAAAATTTTGGGAAAGAAATGCAAATATATTTTAAAAATAACTATGTTTTATTGAATGATGATGAAGTAGTGCTTTTTAAGGCAATTGGTGATTTATTAAAATGGTGTATTAGTGTTGAAAATAAAGAATTTAATGAAGTTTTTGTTAAAAACTTTACTTTTAGTAATAATATGAATTTTTTAGATTGGTCTAAAAATTTGGTTGAGTGGTATTAAAAATTCACAAATTAATAATTAGTCATTAAAAAATAGCAAAAACAAGTGTAATATTATACAAGAATAATTAATTTTATGTTAAATTAAAAGTGAATAAGTATTAGAGGTGAAAAAAGTGAGAAAAAAAGAAATTTTAAAATATTTAATTTTAATATGTACTATTATGGTATCTTTTTTCATTTTCGCTAATGAAGGAGTTAATGCGTTAGAATATAGTGTGAATGATGGAAAAATAAGTTTAGAAATAGTTGCTGTAGATGAGCAGGATTTATCGAAAGGGTATTCTATAGTAGGCGCTTCAACATCGTGTGAGCAAGGAGATTTAAATTGCGTTAAAGATTTTGTAATCCCTAGTTCTTATGTTGATGGATATCCTATTGTAGAGATAAAGGGTAGTGATAGCACATTTAGTAGTGTTATTTCTGATATTTCTAAAGTTATTAGTGGTACTTTGTATGTTGGAGATAATATAACTACTATTGGACAATGTGCGTTTTGTAATTTTGACTATGTTAGTGACATTATTGTAGGAGAAAAGGTTTCTTATATTGGAGAACTTGCTTTTGCATATAATGATAATTTGCAAAATGTAACGATAACAGCTTACAACAATAACATTAGATCTGAGTTAGCAAATGTTAATGCTTTTAGTTCATCTTCTAATTTGTCTAGGATTGTTTTTAAAAATCCATCAATTGCAAGAAATTATAAAAATAATGTTAATGGCTGGAGTAATGTGGATGTTGAATTCACTTACAAAGTTGAGTATAGATTCTATGATAATGGAGTTTTAGTTGAAGTTATAGAGGGTTATGTTGATGAAAAGATAGGGAGAGTTCCTCAAAAAATCGCAAAGGTTGGTTTTGATTTTAATTGGATTATTAATAATTCTACTAAAGCAGAAGTTAATGAAGATAGTATAGTTATTTACAATGATATTGGTGTAGATGGCATTCCTTATTGTGAAATTGTTTCTTCTTGGTCTTTAAAAAAAGGGGAAGTTTATTTAGAGACAACCTTTGATGGCAGTGTAGAAAATTATACAGAGATTAATAATTTTATTTCAGTTGATTATCTTGGAAAAAATAACTTATTGAATATTAAAGCGATTGCTAATCATGAACTTTTAAATGATGAGGATTTCTCATATTCATATTCTTGGAGTAAGGTTATTGGCGGGATAAATTATGATGATTTTTCTAGTCTTGAGAGTATTCGCTTATCTAAGGTTTCTGATAGCGGAATTTATAGATGTAGTGTTGTGTTTTATTATCAGGGGTATGAAGCAGTTATAAAGAATATAACTATAAATGTTACAATTAATCCACGTAAATTGATTGTAAATATTAAAGATGCTGAGATTGAGTATGGGCATTATTTGGAAAGTGTTAATGATACTAAAGCTCTTACTTATGAAATAGATAAATCAACTCCATTATTAGATGATGAAATTATTGGTAATTTTAATTTTAGTGGGTATTATAATGAGTCTTTAGTTGGTAATTATTTTGATATTTTAGATGGTGAAATAACTAATATTTCATATCAAGGAGATTCAATTAATAATTATGTTAGTAACTATCAATTTACTTATGTTAAGGGTGATCTTAAGATTGTTCCTAAAAAAATTGATATTGTTTTAACTGATGATATTGTTTTGGAGTATGGTTCTCAAGAAGATTTAATTAGAAATATTTCAGTTGAAAAATATGGTCAAAGTCAAATGCTAACTATTAATTATGTTAGAGAAGATTCAAGTAATAAAAATGTTGGGGAATATAATATTATTTCTGGAAATATTATTAACGATAATCAAGTTGATAGTAATTATAGTGTTACAATATCAAGGTATAATACAGGAAAGGTTGTTATAAATCCAAAAAAAGTAAATGTTAATTGGATTTTTGATGAAACTTTAGTTTATGATGGTAACGAAAAAGATGTGAAAGCGAATTATAAAACTATATATAATAAAGAGGTTGAATTGCTTGTTTCTGTTAAAAGAAATGGGGAAAGCAGTTATCTTGTAAATGCAGGTGAATATAATTTGACTGCGACAATGATTACCATTAATAATAACTATGAGTTGCTTGAAACCCAAAAATCTATTGTTATTGAAAAGGCAAATAGTTCATTTATTGGAGAACAAAGGCAAGTTACTACTTACAATGGATTACCACAAAAAGTAAATGTTGAGTTAAATCATAGTGAAGGTACTGTTGTTTATGGAGATTATAGTGCTTGTAAAAATGCACATTTTAGTATATCTGAAACATGTATGGTTAATGTTTCGGTAGAAGAAACTGCAAACTATAAAGCTTTAAGTCAAGATTTCTTTTTGCACATTAATGCATATGAAATGACTGTTGAACCCGTTTTATTTGAATTTAATTATGGTAGAGCTATTGGTCAATATGATTTGATTGCTAAGTATAAAGGTGTTAATGACGAAGATGTTTTGGTTTATTTTGCAAAAGAAAGCGGATCTGCTAAGTTAAATGTTGGTTATTATAATGTATCTAGTGCATATTTAGTAAATAATACTAATTATAAAGTAACAATGATTGATGGTAGTGGGCACAATAAAATAAAAATAAATCCATCGCCAATTAATATTGAATTTTTCTTTTATACAGGATTGGTTTATGACGGAAACATAAAAAATGTTGAAATTGGCTATTCTGGAACTGATGAGGATGTTGGATTAACTGTTGATTATGGAGATAAACCAATTATTAAAAATGCTGGCGATTATAGAATTGATGTAAGTATTACAAATAGCAATTTCTACATAGAGGGTAAGAGTTATGTGGAGTTTAATGTGGCTAAAGCTAATTATGATGTTTCTAATTTGAAATTATATAGCAGTAAGGTTAATTTCAATTTTAAGAGTCACTATATCAATTTAAAAGGGGAAATACCAGAAGGACTTATTGCTATATATACGATTGATGGAAATCATGGGAATGGTACTTATATGCCGTTTAAGCATACAGTAAAAGTTTCTTTTGAAGGAGATTATGCTAACTATAATTATGTAGCGCCATTAGAGGCAACTTTAAATATAGATATGACTTGGTTCATTGTTGTTTTAGTTTTAATTGTGGTTATTGGTCTTGGTATTCCGCTATCATTCTTCTTACTTATAAAATATGGTGTTATTAGATTTAATAAGAGGGTTAAGAGAAGTGTTATTAAGAAATTAATAAAGAAAAATAAAGAAATAGATAGATTATACAAAGAATTTAGGGAGAAAAAAGAAGCGGCATTAAAAGATGAGGAAGAGGAAGAAGAAATAATAATAGAAGATCCTGTTAAGTTTATTAAAAAGCCTGTTAATACAGCTCCAGAGGAACTTATAAAAATGGCTTTTGTTGATGAATTGTTTAGATCTTCTTATGAAACTAAGCAATATTATAGTGAAGTAAAAAATGAATTGCTGTCTTATGAGGGAATTGTTCATAAAATAAAAAGAGATTATGAAACATTCTATTTGAATAATGTTCCAGTTGCTAAACTTGATGTTGTAGATGGGGTGTTATATGCTTATTTTGCATTAGATCCTAATCAATATAAAGAGGAATCATATCATCAACAAAAAGTAAATTCTAAAGATAAAGATTTTGGGTCTGTTCCAATGAAATTAAAGATAGATTCCATAAATGATCTTAGAAATGCAAAGATGTTTGTTAGAATTATAAGAAGAAAAGAAGGATTAAAGTTCATTAGTAATTTTGTAAGAGTGGATTACGTTGCTGTTTATACTGCTAAAGAAGATACATTTAAATTGTTTAAAAAAGCTTTTGTAAAAAAAGGAAGTAAAGAATATTTAGAAGATTAGGCTAGTTTTAAAATAAAACTAGTCTTTTTCTTTAAAAAAATTAAATTCAATTTTATAATTAAATTATTGGGGGTATCAAGATGAAATACTTAAATATTTTATACGTTGTTTTAGCGATAACTATAATATCTGTTTTGCATGCTTATGTTTTATATCGAAAAAACAAAAAGTTAATAGTTGAAAATAAAAAAATGGAGGAAATTTCTTCTTATATACAAGAAGGGGCAATGGCCTTTTTGAAAAGAGAATATAAAATAATTTTTATTTTTGTGGCAATAGTTGCTTCACTTTTGGCATTATTAGGATTAATACCAGCGTTAGAAAATGCTGAAGGCGTTGGTTGGCAAGCAAGTTTAGCTTTTATAAGTGGATCTTCTCTTTCTGCTTTGGCAGGTTATGTGGGGATGAGAGCTGCTACAAAAGCTAATTCTAGAGTTGCTTATTATGCAAAAGAAAAAGGCATGAGCGGAGCTTTAAAAGTGGCTTTTAACGGTGGTTCTGTTTTGGGATTATGTGTTGTTGGTTTGAGTTTGTTTGGATTAACTTCTATTTTTATGATATTTGCTTTTGCTACTAAAGAATTAGCGACGGCGGCTCATGTGGTTTCAGGTTATGGCTTGGGAGCATCATTTATTGCGTTATTTGCTAGAGTTGGTGGTGGCATTTATACTAAAGCGGCAGATGTTGGGGCTGATTTGGTTGGTAAAGTTGAAAGCGGTATTCCTGAAGATGATCCTAGAAATCCTGCGGTTATTGCTGATAATGTGGGTGATAATGTAGGTGATATTGCTGGTATGGGAAGTGACTTATGCGAATCTTATATCGGTTCTTTAGTTTCTGCTATATCATTAGGTGTTGTTTTAACTATCAATGGTGTATTATCTCCTAGTAAAGGTACAATATTTCCTTTTTTAGTTGCTTCAATTGGAATTTTGGCGAGTATATTTAGTCAAATATTTGTTGGAAGTAAGGAATGGAAAAATCCTAAAACGGCTTTAAATATATCAACATGGGGAGCTAGTTTAATTACGATGGTAGGTTCTTTGGTTGTTTCTTTGTTATATATGGATAGTATTAAACCGTTTTTAGCAATTTTATCGGGTTTAGTTGTTGGAGTAATTATAGGATATATAGCTGAATATTATACTTCAAGCGACTATAAGCAAGTAAAAGAAATTGCAAAGCAATCTCAAACAGGACATGCTACTAATATTATTGCGGGAATTGGTAGTGGAATGCAGTCTACGGCTTTAACTATTATAGTTCTTGTAATGGGTATCGTTTTAGCTTATTTGTTCTATGGTAATTATGGTATAGCTTTGGCGGCTATTGGTATGCTATCTACAGTTGGTATGACTGTATCAGTTGATGCTTATGGACCTATTGCTGATAATGCTGGTGGAATAGCAGAAATGTCTAACGAAGATGAAAGTGTAAGAAGGATAACTGACAAGCTAGATTCGGTTGGTAATACAACGGCAGCTGTGGGAAAAGGTTTCTGTATTGGTGGAGCAACTTTTACTGCGCTTGCTTTATTTATTGCTTTTGCTGATGCTAGTGGTATAACGGCTATAAATATAATTGCTCCTGGAACTATAGTTTGCTTATTGATAGGTAGTATGTTGCCTTATTTATTTTCTTCTCTTACGATGAAATCTGTTGGTAAAGCAGCGAATAAAATGATTGAGGAAGTTCGAAAACAATTTAAAGAAAAACCAGGTATAATGGAAAACAAGGAAAAGCCAGATTATGCAAAATGCGTTGACATTTCAACAAAGGCTGCTTTAAAAGAAATGATTTTACCGTCTATTATTGCTGTTATTTCTCCAGTTGTTGCAGGGCTGTTATTTGGAGCAGAAGGACTAGGTGGGCTATTAGTTGGTAGTTTAGCTAGCGCTATTATGTTAGCTGTATTTATGGCAAATTCTGGTGGAGCGTGGGATAATGCTAAAAAATACATTGAAGAAGGAAATTATGGAGGAAAAGGTTCTTCCTCTCATAAAGCGGCAGTTACTGGTGATACTGTTGGTGATCCTTTTAAAGATACAGCAGGACCAGCTATGGATATTTTAATAAAATTGATGTCTACAATTGCTTTAGTTTTGGCACCAATTTTAGCTAGTATCACCCCATTATTTGAATTTTTATTTAAATAAGAGCCATTTGTTTTAATGGTTTACAGTGAATGTTGTAATTTTAAAAATAATAGTATATAATAAAAAGGCTTTATAGGAGGAATAAATATATGTTAAAAAGATCAATGGTAGAAGTTGGATATGAATTGTTAACTAAAAAACAAGGTCCACAAAAGTTTGTTAAGTTTTGGGAAGAGGTAAGTCAAGTTTTAGGGTTGGATTCAGATGAGGCAAATGAATATATTTCTAATTTTTATACTAATTTAACTTTAGATGAGAGATTTGTTTTATTAGAGGATAATACTTGGGATTTGAGATCACGTCAAAGCTTTGATAAAGTTCATATTGATATGAACGATGTTTATAGTGAAATTGATGAAGAAGAAAAAGAGTTAAAAGAAGACGAAGAAGAGGAAGAAGAAGTTTATAATGAGTATTCTGATGAAGAAGAAAAAAGTGTAAACGAAGAAGAAGAGGAAGAGGAAGAAGAGGAAAACTATTAGTTTTTCTTTTTTTTGGGAGTGATTGTATGAGAATAAGTTTTAATTTTGGTTCTGGTCATAGATATAATCGTTATCATAGGAGTGTAAGTGTAAGTACAACTAGACCGTTGGGAAAAACCGGCAAAATGATTTTTGGAATTATTTTTTTGATTATTGGTTTACTTGTTTGTTGGTTTAAATTTTCTTCTGATAGTAAACTTTCTAATTATGTGGAGGTTAATGGAAGAGTTGTAGATTATAAAATGAACAGCGATGGACTTTATGGCGAGATTGTTGAGTATGAAGTAAATGGATCTAAGTATGTGGTATATTCCAATTCTTATTCTAATATTCCTAAATCTATAGGTTCTGTTGTAACCGTTAAGTATAATCCAGTAGTACCATCTCAAGCAGTTTTAAATAAATCATCTGAAAATATTTTATTATATGGTATAGGTGGAGTATTTGCAGTTGTTGGAGGAATTGTATTATTTTTAAGTTTAAAAGAAAAAAAAACAATTGATAATGAAGAAGACGAATAATTATTAATTTTAATAAAAGAAGTTTGTAAATAAATCAAACTTCTTTTTTGTTGTGCTATAATCTTTGTGGAGGGTGATTTTATGTTAGTTAATATGAAGGAAATACTTGTTAAAGCAAAAGAAGGTAAGTATGCAGTAGGGCAATTTAATACTAATAACTTGGAGTGGACAATGGCAATTTTACAAGAAGCCCAAAGCTTAAATAGTCCTTTAATTATAGGGGTAAGCGAAGGTGCTGCTAAATATATGGGAGGATTTAAGGTTGTGGTTGATATGACTAAAGCTTTAATTGAAACTATGGATGTGACTGTACCTGTTGCTATTCATTTAGATCATGGAAGTAGTGTTGAGGTTTGTAAAAAAGCCATTGATGCAGGATTTACTTCTGTTATGATAGATGCCTCAAAATATGACTATAATGAAAATGTTAAAATTACTAAAGAAGTAGTTGAATATGCTAATAAATTTAATGTTAGTGTAGAGGCAGAATTAGGTCATGTTGGTGGACAAGAAGATCATGTTTCTGCAAGCATTTTGTATGCAGATGTTAATGAATGTGCTTCTTTTGTGAAAGAAACAGGAGTTGATTGTTTAGCACCGGCTTTAGGATCTGTTCATGGTCCATATAAAGGAGAACCTAAATTAGGATTTAAAGAAATGCTAGAAATAAAAGAAGCTACTAATATTCCGTTAGTTCTTCATGGAGGAAGTGGAATTCCGGATTATCAAATAAAAGAAGCCATTTCTAGAGGAACAAGTAAAATAAATGTTAATACAGAGTGTCAACAAGAGTGGGCAAAGATTGTAAGGGAAGTAGTTGCTAATGATAGTGGTGTTTATGATCCTCGTAAGATTATAGGTCCAGGAAAAGAAGGAATTAAACGAGTAGTTAGAGAAAAGATTACATTATTCGGTAGTCAAAACAAGGCTTAGTTATATATTTAAATTAAAGGCTTACGGGCCTTTTTATTTTGTTATAAAATTTTTCTTTTTTTAATACATTTTAATGAGGTGTATTAAATGAAGGAAATATTGTTTGTTAAAGGTGGAAATTTGCTTAGTGGAGAAGTTAGTGTAGGTGGTGCTAAGAATTCACTTGTTGCTCTTATTCCAGCAGCAATTATAACAAAGTCTATAGTAAAATTAGAGAACGTTATTCCTATAGATGATACATATACTTTGATAAATATTTTAAATAAATTAAATGTTAAAACTTTATATGATGATAAATCATGTTTATATATAGATGCTAGGAACATTAAAAATGTTAAATTAGATAGTGCAGATGTATCTAAAATGAGGGCTTCGTACTATTTTATGGGAGCTCTTCTTTCTTTATACAATAATGCTAGTGTTTTATTTCCTGGAGGGTGTAATTTTGGTAATAGGCCTATTGATTTGCACCTTTTTGCTTTTTCTAATTTAGGGATTGATTATAAAGAAGAAAATTGTGTTTATCATTTTAAAAAGGGGAAAGTTAGGTGTAAAGAGTTTACTTTTTCTAGTAAATCAGTGGGAGCAACTATTAATGCAATATTAGCAAGTTGCAGGGGAAGAGAGGAAATTAAAATTAATAATTGCTCAATGGAACCGGAAATAGATGATTTAATGTGTTTTTTAAATAAATGTGGATGTAATATTGTTAGAGAAGGAGAAAGTGTAATAGTTAAGGGCAATAGCGAACTTAAAGGATGTAAATATAAAGTAATGCCTGATAGGATAGAGGCTGGGACTTTTATGATAGTAGCGGCAATGCTAGGTAATAATGTTAAAATCAAGAATATTAAATTAGATAGTATTAGAAATGTGATTGATGTTTTAAAAAATATAGGGGTTAATATGATTGAAGGAAGAGATTGCTTGATTGTTAGTAAAGGTGGTAATTATAAAAGTGTTGATATTGTAGTAGAGCCTTACCCAGGTTTCCCAACAGATTTACAACAACCCCTTACAGTTTTATTATCTATGTGTGATGGTAAAAGTAGTATTAAAGAGACTATTTATCCTACTAGGCTTAGTCATGTGGATAGTTTAAATAAAATGAATGCTGATATAAGTATAAAAGATGATGTTATTTTGGTTAATGGGAATAGAGATTTTGGTGGAGCTAGAGTTAGTGGAAAAGATTTACGAGGAGGTATAAGTTTGGTTTTAGCTGCATTAGCTGCAAAAGGAGAGAGTAGTATAGATGGGGTTAAATATATAAAAAGAGGTTATAGTGATTTAGTTTACAAATTAAAGAAGTTAGGCGCAAATGTTTCTATAGAAAGGATAAACGATGATGAAGAGTAAAGCATATAGATATATTGTTGTTGTGTTATGCGTTGTTGCTATTTTGTTTGCTATAGTAAAGGTTTTGATGCCATCTAAAAAGATAAATACATATTTAGCAATAGGTGATTATTTAAGTGTCAGTGGAAACTTAAAAGGAGAAAATATTAATTCTTTTTCTAGTTTGCTTGGGAATTATTTGCTTGAAGATGATTTTGTGGAGGTTGTTAATTATAATTACTCTTTTTCAACATTAGATAGTTCTTTACTTTTAGAGATGATATGTAAGGATGCTTATAGTGGAGGTGATGAGGGAATTGTTGCAGCTATAAAGGATAGTAAGTATATTACCATTAGTGTAGGAATGAACGATATTTTAAAATATATAAGGTTTGATTCTTCAAATCAAAAAATAGAATATGATAAAGATTATATAAAGAGAAGACTTGAAATAATGAAGCAAAATTATTATGAAATAGTCGAAGAAATAAAAGAGTTAAATGATGGTGTTAGTGTCTATTTATTGAGCTATTATTATCCTTTTGAATGGGTTGATGAAAGTAGTAAAGAAGGGGTTAACGAAGTGTTTAAGCTTTTGAATTCTGCGATAAAAGAAGTTTGCGAATTAAAAGAGGTTTATTATGTTGATATAAGCGACGTTAGTAAAGAAGAGTATATGTTTAGTAAGTATCAAATTTACTTAAATCAAAGTGGTCAGGAATATATATTTGATGTTTTTAAGAATAATTATTTTAATTGATGCTTTTATAAGTTTTTTAAATGATTATGTTAAATGATATAATTGTTTTGAGGAATGATTTTGATGGGATAGGGATTAAATGATTTGTAATGGGAAATATTAAAAAATAATGTGCAATCATAAGTCGTTTTAAATGGTATATATTTTTATGATTATGGAGGATATGATGGTGCTTGGGAAAAAACACAATATGTTTTGTGGAAAAAATAAAAGAAAACAGAAATAATTTTAGTTATTATAGTGTGATGGGTGGTTTAATGAAAGTTGAAATTAAAAGTTTACTTATGAGTAAAGAAATACTAAAAAAAATAATTGAAATAGATAAAACATATTATTTAGATATGGATTATCAATCTAATTGGTATCAAGAAAGATATAATGATAATAATAAGGTTACGGTTTTAATTGTTGATAATTGTGTAGTTGGATATTTTGTTTTTTACGGAATAAGTGAAAAATTGTTTAATGATATTTGTAATTTAAAATATGACAATGATTATTACTTTGATAACAAAGATGTTGTTTATGATTCTAAGTATAAATATTTTGCTTCTGTTTTGGTAAAAAAAGAATATAGAAAGTGTTGTTTACCTTTGATAGTTGAGTTGGAAAGACAATTTAAAGAATTAGAAAATGTTGTTGCAATTGCTGTTTCAAATGAGGGGGATAAAATGTGTAGCAAATATATGGAGTTTATAGGTAAGGTTAATAACAAAGCAAATATTTATGTTAAAAAATAAAAAAAGGCCTAAAATAAGGTGTGGTTATAGATATAATTGTTATAATATTTAAATGCGTGAATAGGAGGAATTTTTATGAGTATTGATGCATGGAGAGATTTTAAGGGGCAAAAGTGGCAAGAGAGTATAGATGTTGCTTCTTTTATAGAAGAAAATTATACCGAATATTTAGGTGATGATAGTTTTTTAGAAGGCATTAGTGAAAAGAGTAAAAAAGTTTGGGATAAGTGTTTGAAGTTATTTGTTAAGGAAAATAAAAAAGGTGTTTTAGATGTAGAGTTAAAGGTTATTTCTGGAATTAATAGTTTCAAACCTGGATATATATGTAAAAATGATAATGTGGTTGTGGGGCTTCAAACAGATAAGCCATTGAAGAGAATTATTAATCCTTATGGAGGTATGCGTATGGTTAATAGTTCTTTACAAGCATATAAATTAAAATTAAACAAGCATTTTAATAAAGCGTTTACTGAGTTTAGAAAAACACATAATGATGGTGTGTATGATGCGTATACTCCTTCAATTAGAGCTGCTAGAAGTTCGGGATTAATTACAGGTCTTCCTGATAGTTATGGTAGAGGTAGAATAATAGGGGATTATCGTAGAATTGCATTGTATGGAATAGATATGTTGGTTGAAGAAAAAAGAAGTGATCTATTAAAAATTACAGATATTAATGAAGAAACTATTCGTTTAAGAGAAGAAGTTAATGAGCAAATCAGAGCACTTGGCTTAATTAAAGAGATGGCAAAATCTTATGGTTTTGATATCTCTAAACCGGCGAGTAATGCAAAAGAAGCTGTTCAATGGTTATATTTTGGTTATTTAGCAGCGATTAAAGAGAACAATGGAGCGGCGATGAGCCTTGGTAGAACATCTACTTTTTTAGATATTTATATTGAAAGAGATTTAAAGAATGGGGTTTTAACTGAAAAAGAAGCACAAGAGATAATAGACCAATTTATTATTAAGTTAAGACTTGTTAGACATTTAAGAACACCTGGATATGATGAAATATTTGCTGGTGATCCAACTTGGGTAACCGAAGCAATTGGCGGAATGTTAGATGATAAAAAAAGTTTAGTTACAAAAAATTCTTTTAGGTATTTACATACATTGTATAATTTAGGGCCTGCGCCAGAGCCTAATTTGACTGTCTTGTGGTCTAATAATTTGCCTGAAAATTTTAAAAAGTTTTGCGCAAAGGTTTCTATAGATACGGATGCTATTCAATATGAAAATGATGATATAATGAGACCAATTTATGGAAATGATTATGCTATTGCTTGTTGTGTTAGTGCCATGAAAGTTGGTAAGCAAATGCAATTTTTTGGGGCAAGATGTAATTTAGCTAAGGCGTTACTTTATTCTATTAATGGTGGCATTGATGAGAAAAGTGAAAAACTTGTTCTTGAAGGATTAAAGGGCATTAAAGAGGATGTTTTGGATTATGAAACTGTTAAAAAAGAGTTTTATTTAGTTTTAGAGAAAGTTGCTAAAATTTATGTTGACACTATGAATATAATTCATTATATGCATGATAAGTATGCCTATGAGAGAGGACAACTTGCTCTTCATGATACTAGTGTTGAATATTTGATGGCTTTTGGTGCTGCAGGTTTATCAGTGGTTGCAGATTCATTGTCTGCTATTAAATATGCAAAAGTTAAATGTGTTAGAAATGAAAAAGGAATTGTTACTGATTTTGAGGTCGATGGTGAATATCCATGTTTTGGAAATGATGATGATAGAGTGGATTTAATAGCAAAAGAGGTTGTTACTAAATTTAGTAAAGAATTGAAAAAACATGCTTTGTATAAAAAAGCAAAACACACATTAAGTATTTTAACAATCACATCTAATGTTATGTATGGTAAAAAAACAGGGGCGACTCCAGATGGTAGAAAGTTAGGAGAACCTTTTGCTCCAGGTGCTAATCCAATGCATGGAAGAGATAAAAATGGTGCGCTTGCATCTTTAAATTCTGTTGCTAAAATTCCATATTGTGATGTGTGTGAAGATGGTGTTTCTAATACTTTTTCAATAATACCTTCAGCATTGGGTCATGATGCAGAATCAAGGATTAATAATCTTGTTGATATTTTAGATGGTTATTTTAAGCAGGATGCTCACCATTTGAATGTTAATGTATTGAATAGAGAACTTTTAATAGATGCGATGAATAATCCTTATAAATATCCGACTTTAACAATAAGGGTTTCTGGATATGCTGTTAATTTTAATAAGTTAAGTGATGCTCATAAAAGAGATGTTATAGCAAGGACTTTCCATGAATCAATGTAGTGTAGTTGCTAATGTAAGCAGTATTGAAACCATGGGGCTTGTTGATGGTCCAGGTATACGTGTGGTTGTCTTTTTGCAGGGGTGTAATTTAAGATGTTTGTATTGTCATAATCCAGAAACATGGAGTTGCGAGAATAAGAATTTAATGAGTGTTGATGAGGTTGTTAGTAAAGTATTAAGATATAAAAGTTATATTTTAAAAAATGGTGGTGTAACGTTTTCTGGTGGTGAACCTCTTCTTCAGAGTGATTTTATTTATGAATGTTGTAAGAAGTTGAAAAAAGAAAATATTCATATTTGTGTTGATACTGCTGGAGCTTGTAAGGGTTATGAAAATTTAGTGGATTTAGTTGATTTGTTTATTGTAGATGTCAAATCAATTTATGAAGAAGAATATAAATATATTACTGGTTTAAATATGGATTATTTTAATAAATTTATAGATTTTATTATTAAAAAAGATAAAAAAATTTGGATTAGGCAAGTTGTTGTTCCTGGTATTAATGATGATGAAAAACATATTATTGATTTAGCGAACTATATTAAGCAATTAAAAAATGTTGAAAAAGTAGAACTGTTAGAGTATCACACGTATGGTGTTTGTAAATATGAAGAGCTAAATATAAAATATAGATTAGAGGGCGTAGAAGCTATGCCTAAGGAAAAAATGGAATATTTAAGAAATTTATTAGATGAAAATTTGCGAGGATAATAAAAAATACTTTTCTTCTTGAATAGTAATAAAGTTTGTGATAATATACTTAGGACTTACTTTGAAGAAGGAAAAGTATTCAAGGCGGAAGGAGTGTAAAATATGAAAAAAGAAGGACATCCAAATTATAAGACAGTTACTGTTACTTGTGTTACTTGTGGTAATACATTTGAAACTGGTTCTACATTAGATGAAATAAGAGTAGATACTTGTTCTAATTGTCACCCTTACTACACTGGAAAGCAAAGATTTGCTCAAACAGATGGTAGAGTTGGACGTTTCATGAAAAAATATAATATGGAACAAAAATAAATTTTTTAATGTGTAATTAGAGCCATTTGTTTTGTACAAATGGCTTTTTTGCGTATTAATAGCATATAATTTTGAAAGGAGATTGTTTATATGAGTGATAAGATGATTGAAAGACTTGAAGCGATGAAGAAAAGATATGAAGAAATAGATAAGATGATGGAAGATGAAACTCTAGTTCAAGATATAAAAAAATATACTGCTTTAGCAAAAGAACAAGGATCATTAAAAGAAGTTGTCGATAAATATAATGAATATTTGAAAGAATTAGATAATATTATGGATTTAGAAGAATTAAAGCATGATTCAGATAAAGAGATGGCAGAGTTAGCTAAGGAAGAGTTAGAGATTGCAGTTGCTAAAGTTGCTACTATTGAAGATGAGATGCAAATATTATTGGCGCCTAAAGATCCTTTAGATGATCGTAACGTTATTGTTGAGATTAGAGGAGCAGCTGGTGGTGATGAAGGTAACATTTTTGCTGGAGATTTGTTTAGAATGTATACTAGATATGCTGAAACAGTTGGTTGGAAGGTTGAAGTTTTAGATATTATAGAATCTGAAGCGGGAGGATATTCTTTAGTTTCTTTTATGGTTAAAGGGGATAAAGTTTATTCAAAGCTTAAATATGAATCAGGGGCACATCGCGTTCAAAGAGTTCCAAAAACAGAATCGCAAGGAAGAATTCATACTTCTACGGCGACAGTTTTAGTGATGCCAGAAGCGGAGGATATTGATGTTGAAATTAATGCAAGTGATTTAAGAATAGATACATATAGATCTAGTGGTGCTGGTGGTCAACATATTAATAAAACGGATTCTGCTGTTAGAATTACTCACATTCCTACAGGTATTGTAGCGGAGTGTCAAGATGGCCGATCTCAGCATGAAAATAGAGCTAAAGCAATGCTTATGATAAGAACTAGAGTATTAGATGCAATGATTCAAAAAGCTGAGAATGAAAGAAATAGTGAAAGAAAGAACAAGATTGGTGGAGGGGATAGAAGTGAGAAAATAAGAACTTACAACTATCCTCAAAATAGAGTTAGTGATCATAGAATTGGTTTGAACTTACAACAATTAGATATGATTATGGAGGGCAATTTAAATAATATTTTTGATGCATTAATTAATGCTGATTTAAAACTTAGATTAGAAGGACAAGGGTTATGATAACTTACTCAAAGTTAATTGAAAATGCTAAAAAGAAAATAGATTTAAATTCTTTAGAACATAGGGCTATATATTTGTTTTTGCAAGATATTTTAAATGTGGATAAAACGAGAATTTTAATGATGAAAGATGATTTAGTTGAGGATTCTATTTTAGAAAAGTTTAGCGAGATGCTTGCTGATTATATAATTGATGAAAAACCTATTGAGTATATTCTTGGGTATACTTATTTTTATGGTAACAAAATTAAAGTTGATAGCAATGTTTTAATTCCTAGAGATGAAACAGAAGAACTTGTTGAGAAAGCTATATCCTATATTAAAACAGGAGATAAAGTTTTGGATTTATGTACTGGAAGTGGGGCGATTGCTATTTCATTGAAAAAAGAAATTAAAGATATAGATGTTATAGCAAGTGATATAAGTAAAGAAGCATTATGTGTTGCTAGAAATAATGCAAAAAGTAATGGCTGCGATATTAAATTTGTTCAAGGTGATTTACTTAATCCCTTTTTGTTAAGTGGAGAAAAGTTTGATGTAATTGTGAGTAATCCTCCTTATGTTTCTAAAAATTATGAAATTAATAATATTGTTAAACACGAGCCTTCTCTTGCTTTGTTTGCGGATGATAATGGTTTAGCAAACTATGAAAATATAATTAAAAATTTAGATAAAGTATTAAACGATTTGGGAGTTATTTTGTTTGAAATAGGCTATGATCAAGAGAAAAGCATTAAAGAGATTTGTAGTAAATATTTAAATAATTATGAAGTGTCATCATATAAAGATATTAGCGGTAATGATAGGATGGTTGTAATAAAATTATTGTAGTGGAAAAATGCTTTTTTCTGTGTTATTATTTTGTTGAAGGAGGGGATAGTATGGATTGTGTCAAGTTGTATTACAAAGATGAATTAATTGGCGTTTTAACATATAAAGAACCTCAATATATATTTGTTAAAAATGATAAGTTTAGTAATCCGGAGTTAGTTTCTCATATAGGATTAAAGGAAAAAAACGAATATTTTTCAAACAAACTTTTTACTTTCTTTTTAAGATTTATTCCCCAAAATACTCGAGTTGATGTTAAGAAGATGGCTGGTATTAATGATGAAGATAGTGAATACGAAATATTAAAGAAAGTGGCCTCACTTGATTTAAATAAAAATCAGTTTTGGATAGGGTTATAGTTTATGGGAAGAAAAGTGGAAAATTTCAGGAATAAACAAGGGTTTATTGAATTAAATAAATTAAAAAGGTTTAAAGAAAGTGGTGTTGTTGTAGAGGGTAGCAACGCTAAATGTTGGTTTAATGTATCAGGGGAACGTTTTTTGTTTAAAGAGTATGATGATATACTTTCTGTTTTTGGAGAGGTTTTATATTATAGAGCGGCACAAATTTGTGATATTGATTGTGCTCAATACGATTTTGCTATTTTGGATGATAAAAAAGGAACTATAAGTTTTGATTTTCTAAAGGAAAATGAAACATATTATAATTTTTTGGAATTAAGTAGTGAATTTGGAGAAAATAATTTGGATTTAACAGATATATCTACAAATAGAGAATTGTTGATTATTCAAAATAATAAATATAACAATTTATCTGCAATAAAAAGTTTACTTGCAAGGCTATTTAGAATTCCTTTAGAACAAAGAAAAGAAATAGAAAAAGGGCTTGTTAAAATGTTTGTTTTGGATACTTTGCTTTGGCACCAAGATAGAACTATTTGGAATTATGGAATAGTTATAAATGAAGAAAATGATGATGTTAGACTAGCACAGGTTCATGATAATTCGCATGTCTTGTGTTTACATAAAGGTGAAGATTATATAAAAGAATGTGTTATGGAATTTATAAACAACGGAGTTATGTCATCATCTAAATATGGATTTAATAAATTTGATTCGCTAACTGATGAAGATGATTCTATTGATCAATTAGTTGATTTTTATTGTTGTAGCAATGAAGAAACAAGAAAAATGATTAATGATATAGTTGAACATTTTGAGGTTGAAGAAATAATTGAAGAGCTTGAAAAAAAATGTCAAATAAGCGAAGTTACTTCTTTATGGGTAAGAGCAGTTTTAAATTTTCGTAGAAAAACTATTTTAAGAGGTATAGAAAGTGCTAAAATTAATGATGAAGAAGCTAAGATGCCAAGTATAGCTTTTAGCAAAAGAAAATAGGAGGGAACATAATGTTTGAATACATGACTGTTAGAGAATTATATGAGTTAGTGATTGATAGTTTGGAGCTTGAAAAAGATAATTTGGATTATGTTGAGTTGCAAGGTTGGGTAAGAACTAATAGAAATAATGGATCAGTAGGTTTTATTGAACTAAATGATGGTACTTATTTTAAGAGTGCTCAATTGGTTTATGATAAAGATAACAAAGATTTTGATGAGTATTCTAAATATGGTACAGGGAGCGCTATTACAGTTATGGGAAGATTTGTTTTAACTCCAGATAATAAGCAACCTTTTGAAATTCATGTTAGAGAAATTGTTTTGGAAGGAAGTTGCAGTGAGGATTATCCTTTACAAAAGAAAAGACATGGTTTTGAATTTTTAAGAGAGATTGCCCATTTACGTCCTAGAACTAATACTTTTAGTGCGGTGTTTAGAGTTAGGAGTGTATTAGCTATGGCAATTCATGAATTTTTTCAATCTCAAGGTTTTGTGTATGTTAATTCTCCAATTATTACTGGAAATGATGCAGAGGGTGCAGGCGAAGCTTTTGTTGTTACTACAAGAGAAGATAATAAATATGAAGAAGACTTTTTTGGAAAGAAGGCATCTCTTACTGTTTCTGGTCAGTTGAATGCTGAAGCGTATGCTCTAGCTTTTAGAGATGTGTATACTTTTGGTCCTACTTTTAGGGCGGAAAATTCTAATACAGTTAGACATGCTAGCGAATTTTGGATGATTGAACCAGAAATTGCGTTTGCTGATTTAGAAGATGATATGTTACTAGCGGAAGATTTGATTAAATTCTGTATTAATTATGTTATGGAAAATTGTAAAGAAGAAATGCAATTCTTTAATAAAATGATTGATAATACATTAATAGATAGACTAACAGCGGTACTTAACAGTGAATTTAAAAAGATGACTTATACTGAGGCAATTGAGAAGTTAACTCAAGCGGTTAAAGAAGGACATGAATTTGAGGATAAAAATATTTATTGGGGTATGGATTTACAGTCTGAACACGAAAGATACATTTGTGAAGGTGTTGTAAATGGCCCTGTATTTTTAACAGATTATCCAAAAGATATAAAAGCTTTTTATATGCGTTTAAATGATGATGGAAAAACAGTTGCTGCGACAGATTTACTAGTTCCTTTTGTTGGTGAACTTATTGGTGGATCTCAAAGAGAAGAAAGATACGATTATTTAATTAAAAGAATGAAAGAATTGAATATGAAGAGCGAAGGTCTTGAATGGTATCTTGATTTGAGAAGATTTGGTGGATGTAAGCACGCTGGTTTTGGAGTGGGATTTGAGAGACTTGTAATGTATGTAACAGGTATGCAAAATATTAGAGATGTTATTCCATTTGCTAGAACTCCTAAAAACTTATTATTCTAGGAGACTATTATGAATAAGAAGGTTTACGATAGAAAAACTATTGCAAGAAAAAGAGTTAGAGGGTTATTGATTTTTTTAATAATCCTTTTACTTTTTGTTTTAGCGTATGATTTTTATTGCTTAATTGAAAGTAGGATTTAGCATGAAAAAGAATTATGTTGCTTTAGGTGGGCTTTTTGCTTGTTTACATGTTTTATTTTTGCTTGTTTCAAAGATACTATTTGGCAGTGAATTGTTGCTTGTTTTGTTTTTGCCTTTGTTATCAACTATTTATACTTTAAAATGTGATAAAAAAAGTATTTTTATGTTTGTTATTGCAACTCTTTTAATATGTTTTGTTTTTGATTTTATAAATACTTTTATTTATGTTATACCTTCTCTTATTTGTGGAATTACTTATGGCGTTTTTAGAAAAAAACAGTTTAGGGAATTGGAGTTATTATGTGTTAGTGGATTAGCGCATGTTGTTTCCATTATATTTTCTTTTTTAGTTATAGTTTTACTTTTTAAAGAAGTGGATTTTTTGTCAATTTTTGAAAAAATTTTCTCTGTTGCTGGCGAGAATCTTTTTGTGATTTCTTTGCTTTTATTATTTGTTTTAGGTTTTTGTGAAGCATTTGTAACGCATATAATTACTGATGGTGAACTTGCTAAATTTGGTTATAAAGTTATGAAAAATGAAAGTGTTCCTAAATGCTTTTTGATCTTTGCTATTTTAAGTTTTTTAATTTTTGTGGTTGTGTATTTTTTTAATAATTTATATAGTGTTTTTCCAATGTTATTATTTATGGTGTTTTTTATTCCTTATATGATAGAAGGTTTTATGAATTTTAAATATAAGATATTAACTGTTTTTCTAATGATATTATTTTCTTTTATATCTATTTTTGTGATTGGATATATAAGTCCTATTAATTATATTTGTATCCCAATTTTTATTGTTAGTCCAATAGTTATTAATAATTTTAAAGACATTGAGGAAAAAATCTTTTAAAAGGTTTACAAATGATATAAAATAAAAGTATAAAAGGGAGGTAATTTTGATGTTAGAGTTTATTAAAATGTTTGGTTTAGGAATATTATATACATTATTGTTTCCTTTTATAGTTGTTATATTTGCTTTATATGTAGTTTATGTTTTTGGAAATTATCTAGTTTTAGAGTTTATTAATTTTTTTGGATTTTTCTTTGGTTATAGTTTTAGTGAAGAAACAGAGCTAGAGAAAAAATTGCTAAGTATTAAGGAAAAACCTGCTGCTATGGAAGAGACTGTAGCAACAGATAGTTTTGATGATTTCTTTTTACAAAGTGATATTGTGGAAGATTTGAAGGGAAGTGATGAACATGAATAATTATATTAACTTCTTGATTCAGTTAACTGAAAAAGATAAAAGATTGTTAATTGCTTTGTTTATCATTTTAATAGTAGTTTTTGTTTTAATTGCCTATATTGGACAAGGAATAAAAAGTTTGATGAAGAAATATTCTAAGGGGATAGATGGCTATATGCACGAACTTTGTAGTGCAAAACTTGTTGATAATCCTAAGGATTTTAGAAAGCAAGTTTTTAGAAAAGAAAGTAAAGTTTTATATGCAAAAACGAGATGGGTATTTAGAGTATTTTTATTGTCGATGATTGGTTTTGTTACATATACATTAATTGTTAAGCCTAGTGGTGATAAGGCATTGTTTGCTTATGTTGGTGAAAGTTTAAATGAGTTATGGTTTGATTTTGATTGGCCAACAGGTGAATTTTTTGGGATTAAGAATTTCCCTATAGATTGGCCTTATATTGCTAGTTACCCGTCTCCTAAATTTACAATTCCTAGTATAATTAGTTATGTCATGTTGGTTGTTTGGGTTGTAACTTTTGTTTGTGTATTTACAAGTACTTTGTGCTTTGTAGCTAGAATTAATAGAGCTAGGAGTAAATCTACTGAGGTGTTTTCTCGTAGTTTAGACGATGCTAATTTTTCCGAGGAAAACGTTAATTTATGAGTAAAAATAAAATTTTAGCGGTTTTATCAGTTTTTTTGGTATTTTTGTTATTTGTTGCCATGAAACCAGGGGATAATCCTGTTATTTTAATGAGAGTTGTTTCAATTGCTACAGGTGGGGTTTTCTTTGCGATGATTTTGTATACAAGAATTTTGTGGAGAGTTTCACCATTTTGCAAGTTACATAATGTTATTGATATTGGCGGTAAATGGCACGGGAAACTTTTTATAGATGAGGGATCTATTTATGAAATAGATGTTCAAATAATTCAATATTTAGATGATATAAAAATAAGGTTAAAAACTAATGATTTTTATGAAGATTCTTTGGTTTGTAAAATGAAAAAAACAAATCAAGGTACATTTTTATATTTTGTTTATAAATCCAAACCAAGTGGTAAACTTGACTCTATTGATAAGATAGAGTATGGAACTTTTATTGTTAAGTGTGATGAGGATTTTTTGGAGGGTATGTATTATGCTTCTTCTAAAAGGTCTGGAAAAGTAGAATTGTATAGGAAATAAGCGTATTTTGTTGTAAAAAGTTTTTTTCAATGATACAATTAATTAAGATTTGTTAAGGAGGAATTTATTGTGGGTTTATTTGCTAGAATTTTTGGTAAAAAGAAAAAAACTTGTCCTTGTTGTGAACACAAAGAGGAAGTTGCATCAGTTGAAGAAACAGTAAAAGAAACTGTTGAAGCTCCTGTTGTTGAAGAAGCAAAAGTAGAAGAAACTGTTGAAGCTCCAGTTGCTGAAGAAGTAAAAAAAGAAGCACCAGTTAAGAAAACTCCTGCTAAAAAAACTACTGCAGCAGCTAAGAAAACTACAACAGCAAAAAAAACAACAGCAAAAAGTACAACAGCAAAAAAGACTGCTAGTACAACAACTAAAAAAGCTGCAACTGGAACAAAGAAAACAGCTACAGCTAAAAAAACAACAACTAAAAAAGAAGCTTAATTGCTTGTTTTATTTGGTTTGTAAAAAGAGATTGTTTGTAACAATCTTTTTTTGTTTTGTTGTTGATTTTTCTTTTAGATATTGTAAAATATAGGTGTGGAGTTGGTGTTATGCAAAAAAAATTAACTTTAAGTAGTGATGATATTTTTAATAAGGAATTCTCTTTGCAATACAAAGGGTATGTTCCACAAGAGGTTGATGATTTTTTAGATGAAGTTTTAAAAAATTACGAAATAATTGAAGAGATAAAGGATCATTATGAAACACAAAACAAAGCTCTTCAAAAAACAAATAGTATTTTGAGAGCTAAAATTGATGATTTGGAAACAAAACTTGAAATGGAGAAAAATAAAAATAATTCTATTGAAAAAGTGGATAGTTCTTCAAATCTTGATTTAATTAAGAAAATTGCTAAATTAGAAAGTGAATTGTTTCAAGCTAGACAAGAAATAGAAGATTCTAAAAAATAAAAAAATTCAATTCGGATAATCGCTGCAGTAATGTAGAGGAAAGTCCATGCTCGCACTTTCTGTGATTGAAAGTAGTGATTGTGCTAGATTAAAAAATAAGTCTAGGTAGTTTGAGCAACTAACGGCGGATTTTAAACCTAAGTCGCAAGATATGGTTTAAACCTGAAAGTGCCACAGTGACGTAGTTATTAGGAAACTAATAAGTGGAACGCGGTAAACCCCACAAGCGAGAAACCCAAATTTGGTAGGGGAACTCTCTTTAGAGAAACGAATTTAAAGAGGGATGCGATAGCATAGATAAATGATTATCATTAACAGAACATGGCTTATAGAATTGAAGGCTCATAATTTAAGGTCGAAAGACCTTTTTTTGTTAACAAAAAAGATTAGGTTTGGGTTAAATAATTGATAATAGATTATCAATAGTTTATTATATAATTAAGAAGTGTGAGGTGATTGGAATGAGAAAAAATACTTTTGTTAAGGTTTTGGGGTGTTTTTTATTTTCTTTTTTCATGAGCCTTTTTTGTTCAAATATAAAAATTAATGGTGCTACTTATGATTATTTAAAAGGACGCGTTGTTGAATCATATAAGAAGGTAGATGTAATTTCTTTTAACTATGATTATATTACAATTTTTGATGAAGAAAAAATTTATGATAATGATTTTAGCTTATCTGGAGAAAAGTTTTATAGTGGTAAATCTATAACTTTAGAAGTTGATGAATATAGTTCTTGGTCTCCTTTTGCTAAAGAATCTGATAGAACTAATATTTATAAATATGACTCTCAAACTAAAGATTTTGATTCAAGGATTCATTGTTTTGATAATGATAATGGTACTTATAATTTCACAGTAGAAGGAATATACAAGGTGGAATATGTTTTTGAAGGTGAAGTTATCTATGTTAAATATATATGTATTAATAAATCTATAAATTATGTTTCTGTAGTAGGTGATTCTAGATATGAGAATACGTCAGCTTATTCTGAATTTTCTTTTAAGTTAGTTTTAAAAGATGCGTATAATTTGAAAAATAACAAATATTATTATGCTTTTGGATTAGGTTCAGGTGGTTTGAAGTTTAGAGAATTTTCTGTTTTTAGTGAAGATGAGTTAAAGGCTAGTAAGTCTGTTAATGAAGTTGCGAGAGACCTTTTAGTTGATATTAAAGATAGCGATGTTACAATTGGCAATTCTAGAAAGTATTTTTATGTTAAGGTGGTTAATGAGGCAGGTGGCGAAACCATTATTGGTACTAGTGAATCTTTTCTTTTGGCTAGTAAAATTCAAGCAAATGTATATTTACTTGATGATAATGGTGCTTTTATAAATGATCATGTTTTTTATAAAGCAGGAGATAAAATAAATTTTAAAGTTATTTTTAATACAAATGTCACATTTGAAAATATGCAATTTACTATTAATGGATATAAGTTTATTGATGTTAAGGATGTTACTAGCTCAAGTGATGAAGTTAAATTTGAATATTTAGTTGAATCAGTTGAAAATTTTGTAGGTAATTTTAATCTTAAAAGTAAGTATAGTTCTAATGCAATTGTTAGAAGTAATGGTATAAATGCAGTGTTGGAAGTTATTCCAAATGTTGATTTTGAGGTAGATGTTACTAAACCGGGAATTAGTTTTTTTGAAAATGGAGGATTAGCAAAAAAAGAATATCAAGTTCCAATTAGTGTTGATGAATTTAATATTGAATCTTTTTCTTATTATGTATCTAAATGTGTTATTGCCCAAGGAAATAAGTGTTTGGATTCTTTTGATGATAGGAATAAAGGTATAATTAATCTAGGCTCTGTTACAAATTATACCGTTAAAATTGATGAGGGGTTAGGTGTTTTTAATAGTGATAATTTGGCCTTGTTTGTTAAGGTTGTTGATAAAGCGGGCAATGTTAGTACATTTGTTAAAATGGGATATATTGTAGATAATGTTATTGTTCCTAAAGGAGAAGAAAATTATTTGTTTGATTTTGTCGATATTTATCAGGGAGAGACGATTGTTGGGAGAAAATTGCAAGTATTGTTAGATAGTGATTATATGGCTTCTTCTGTTAGTTATGAATTTGAAAATGGTGATAAAGAATCTTGTTATTATCAAGGTTCAAACTTAGGTAATGAAATATATGATTGTTTAAGTATTGAGGATTATGATTTTAATTCGAAGATAAAAGTCACTATATTAGATGAATATGGTAATGTTGAAAGTTATTTAACTAATTTTAAATTTAGTACGGTAAATGAGGGAAGTTTTGTAGTTGATGATAAGGTGTTTAATTCGTATAGAGATGAGGAATATGATTTAGAATATAATATGTATAACTATATGAAAAATGATGATCAAGGAATTGTTTTTAATAGTGATGTTTTAGATGCTATATATAGACAACTTAATTTTAACAAGATTCCTAATTTAAGAAACCTAAATATAAACCTTATTTATGTTGATGATGAGAATTTAATTGTATTAGAAGATAATATTGACTCTGTTTTGGTATTGCCTACAGCTAAAAAGTTAGTTGAACTATTAAAGGGAGTAGAAAAAATAAAATATTGCTCTATTGAGAAGTGTGATATGAATATATATTTGAGGTATGAATATGAAATTAGTGGTATTTCACAAAGTAGATTGGTTAAGGTTAATTATATTGATAGCACTAATAAGTACATTGTGGATAACTTTAATGTTAATAATAAACTTAATGTTGGTGAGAAATTTAATGATTTTAATTATAAGTATATTAGTAATTTAAATGTTGAGATAAATGAAAACGATATAGAAATATTTAAGGAAATTTTATTTGAAGATAAAAATGGAAATGTTAGTGTTGTTGAATACATTGATACTTCTGTGTTAGGAAAATATACAGTTACTGAATCGTTTGTGTATGGTTCTACAGGTAGTTTTCCACTTAGTTATGTTGTTGAGGTTGTTGATTCTGTTGCTCCACTTATTAGACTTAAAGGTAAAGATAGAATTGTTGTTAGAATTGGTGAGAAATTTATTGATCCATTTGTTAGCGTTAGTGATAATTATGATACGAATTTAACTGTTCAAACTAAAGTTGATCCTGTTTTGGATGTTAATGTTGAAGGAGTATATCTTATTAGTTATTGGTGTGAAGATTCAAATGGGAATGTTTCAGATGTTGTAACTAGAACTGTAGTTGTCTTAGAGAGGAATACAACAAAGACATATATAATTTGTGGGGGTATTATATTTGCTACCATTTTAATAGTAGTGATTTCAGTAATTATAGAAGTTAAAAGGCAAAGAAAAATCAGAAAATAAAAGTACTTTATAAAAATTTTTGTTTAATAACAGGCGCTTAATACTAATCAATTAGTGGAGTACCTGTTTTTTGTTGCTATATATTTTATTGTTTTTATTTAAAACGTTAGTTTTTAAATATTTTTCCTTTAATATTTTTTTTATTAAAGCTATAATAAAAAATAGATATACATAAGGAGAGATTTTATGAAGAAAAAAATGAATTTACCTAATAAGATTACATTACTTAGGATGATTATTGTTTTGATTATTATTGTTTTAGCATTGCTTCCAGAAGGAAAAACTTTTGGCTTTTGGGAGTTGTCATATGATTATAGAATGGTTGCAATCTTAGTTTTATTTGCATTAGGTTCTTATTCAGATCACTTGGATGGTCATTTAGCTAGAAAAAATAATTTGGTTACTACTTTTGGAAAGTTTATGGATCCAATCGCAGACAAACTTTTAGTCAATTCTTTGTTTATTATTTTAACGGGGATGGGGAGAATACATTGGCTAGTTACTGTAATAATGGTTAGTAGAGATATTATAGTAGATGTTATAAGACTTATTATGGTTGAAAGGGGAACTGTTATAGCTGCTTCAATTTGGGGTAAATTAAAAACAGTGGCTCAAATGATTGCTTTAATTTGTGTTTTAGCATTACCTGCTCCAGATGGACATTGGTTAAGTATTTGTTGTGATGTTTTAACATATATCGCTGCATTTATTTCTTTAATGTCAGGTTTTGATTATTTTTGGAAAAATAGAAAAGTATTATTAGAAGATGCTTTTAACTAAATTTGAATTAATCACCGTATAGATATTATTAGGAGGGTGTTTTATGGAAAAGGAAAATGTAAAAAAAGAAGAAGCGTTAGAAGAGGCTTTGAAATTAATTAAAAAGCAATATGGACAAGGTGCTATTATGAAATTGGGGGATAGGATATCTGTTAAGGTGGATGCAATATCCTCTGGTTCGTTATTGCTAGATGCAGCTTTAGGGATAGGTGGATATCCAAAGGGAAGAGTAATAGAAATCTATGGCCCAGAATCTAGTGGTAAAACTACAGTAGCATTACATGCAATTGCTAGTGCTCAAAAAAAAGGTGGACGAGCAGCTTTTATTGATGCAGAGCACGCTATTGATCCAGAGTATGCAAAAAGACTAGGAGTAAATGTTGATGAACTTATTTTGTCACAACCTGATTCTGGTGAGCAAGCTATGGAAATTGTGGAAATTTTGATTAAATCTCAATCTGTTGATTTGGTGGTAGTGGATTCTGTTGCTGCATTAGTACCACAAGCTGAATTAGATGGGGAAATGTCAGACGCTCAAGTTGGAGCACAAGCTAGACTTATGTCTAAAGCGTTAAGAAAAATTACTGGTCTTTTAAATAAGAGTGAGTGTTCTATTATTTTTATAAATCAATTACGTGAGAAAGTAGGAATTATGTTTGGTAATCCAGAAACTACTCCTGGAGGAAGAGCTCTTAAGTTTTATTCTACAATTAGGTTAGATGTGCGTAAAAGCGAAGCTATTAAAAATGGTTCTGATATAATTGGAAATGTTGTAAATATTAAGGTTGTTAAAAATAAAGTTGCTGCTCCATTTAAAACAGCTAGTGTGGATTTAATATATGGACTTGGTATTAATAAAGAGGGAGAAATACTCGATTTAGCGGTGGCTAATGAAATTGTTAAAAAGAGTGGAGCTTGGTATGATTATAATGGAGAGAGAGTCGCTCAAGGTAGGGAGTCTGCTAAAAAGTATTTAAGTGAGCATCAAGATATACTAAGTGAAATTGAAAATAAAGTTAAGGAAAAATTAGGGCTAAGCAATTAGCCTTTTTGCGTTTTTAGGTGGTGATGTTTTTGAAGTGTATTATTCAATGTTTTAGACCGTTAAGAAATAAATTAGAAATTATAACGTTAAAAGATGGGAAAATTTATTTTGATGATGGGAGATATGAAAAAATTATTTTAGATGATGAGGAAGAAGTGGAAAACTTTTATTCTAGTTTGTTTAAACTTATGTTTTCATGGAAGCAAGAATATATTGGTGAGAAGGTTTTTGATGGCGAAAGATATCTTATTGAAGTAGATATAAATCATAAAAGAAAAAAATTTAAAATTCAAAATAAATATCCTGACAATTGGGAGGAATTTTTAAATATTAAAGAAAATATATTGGATTTTTGTAAGGAGTAGGTAGTGTGGAGATTTTTATTAATAAAGTAAAAGATTTTTCTAAGAAAGAACAAACAATAGTTATAAGGAATAGCGGTATATCTTTAATAGATGGTAAATCTTGTTATGAGAAGGTTTTAAGTAAGGATATTGATTTTATTGTGGATGTTGAAGATAAATTAGCTAAAATTATGTTTTCGTGGAAAGATGAATATGTTGGTTCAAGATCTATTGATGGTGAGAGATATCATATTGTTGTAGATATAAATCATAAAAAGAAAAAATATAAAATTCAGAATAAATATCCTAATAATTGGGAAGAATTTTTGAAACTTCAAGAATTGATTATGGAAGGTGAAAATTATGATTAAAGATATTGTTGAAAGTAGAATAAAAAATGAATATCCAAATATAATAAATGAAATAGATGGTTATATGGGATATAGGTATAGTAGTGTTATACAGGAAACATCAAAGAAAATTAATTTTATAATTTCTAATGAGTATTTTGATGAAGTAAATAATGAAAAAATATTTTTAGGAAAAGAGCCTATTTGTGTAAAAAATAAAGATAATATTGATATAGTTGTTCCATTTTCTTGTTTTTGTGAATCAAATGGTAATGTTGTTTTTGTGCATCTTTTGTTACATGCTTTATTAGAAGATAAAATTAATAATAGTGAAATTTTTAATGAAACGGTTGTTGATTATATGTCGCAAGAAATTTCTAGAATATTAGAAGAAAAAGGTATCAATGTAACGGTTTGTGATGAACCAAGTTATTCATCTAGCAGTTTTTATTCTTTGATGTTTAGCGAAATAGAGAATTTTTATGAAATTAATAAGAATAATTTTATTGATAATTTTATGGGCAAGGATATTGAGTTTAAAGGTGAAATCGACGATATCATTTATGCGATTGAATCAAAAGCTAAAAATATTTTGTTGGAGAGAAATATAAAAGAACGAGATAATATTCAAAGAAGATAGGTATGTATTTAAACATATCTATTTTTTTTAAAATAAAATGTGAGGTATATTGTTAAAGTGGGGAAAAATATATTAAAATAAAAGAGTATAGGAATATACGTTTATAAATCACTAAATGAATGGGGGAAAAATAAATGGTGTTTGTTTGGATCCTACTTGGTTTAGTTGTTGGTGTTGCTAGTGGAATTGTTTTAATGAGAGTTAGACCTATGTTTGGTTTGAAAAATATGGAGTCGAAAGTAAATAGTATTATAAAAGAGGCAGAAACTAAAGCAAATGATATTAAGCATAGTGCTGAAGTTGAAGCAAAGGCTTTAACTTATGAAATGAAGCAAAATGCTGAAAGAGAAATAAAAGAGATGAAAGTTGAAATAGTAGAAGCTGAAAACAAACTTAATGTTAGAGAAGATAATATTAATCGTAGAGATAATGCGTTACTTGTGAAAGAAGAAAATCTAGAAAATAAATTAAAACAATTAAATGAAAAAACAGAGCAATTAAATAGTAGGGAATATGAAATTAATATGAAAAGCGAATCTGTGTTAAAGGAATTAGAGCGAGTTGCTTCTTTAACTATCGCAGATGCAAAAAAAGAATTATTTAGAATTGTAGAAGAAAAGATAGCTAATGAAACTACTTTATATATTAAAAATAAAGAAGAAGAGGCACGTCTTAAAGCAAATGATACTGCTAAGCAAATTTTGAGTATAGCAATTGAAAAGTTTTCTCAAGAAGTTGCAGCAGAGAGAACTGTAAGTACAGTTAGTTTACCAAATGATGAACTTAAGGGTAGAATTATTGGTAGAGAAGGTAGAAATATTAGAACTATTGAACAATTAACTGGTGTTGATTTGATTATTGATGATACACCTGAGGTAATAAGCGTTTCTTGTTTTGATCCGATAAGAAGAGAGACTGCTAGAATAGCTTTAGAAAATTTAATTAAGGATGGAAGAATTCAACCTGGAAGAATTGAAGAAGTTGTTGAAAAAGCAAAAGAAGAAGTTAATGAATCTATAATGAAGGCAGGGGAGGATGCAATTTTCCAACTTGGAATCTCAAGAATGAGTAGTGAAATGATTCAAACAATAGGAAAATTAAAGTATCGTACTAGTTATGGACAAAACGCTTTAAAACATTCTATGGAAGTTGCTTTTTTAAGTGGTATTATGGCTGCTGAATTGGGTCTTGATCAAAATTTAGCTAGAAGAGCGGGATTATTGCATGATATTGGAAAAGCATTAGATTTTGAAGTTGAGGGAAGCCATGTTGAATTAGGTGCAAGACTTGCTAAAAAATATAATGAAAGTCAAATTGTTATAAATGCAATTGAATCGCATCATGGTGATGTTGAAGCTACTAATGTATATTCTCACTTAGTTTCAGCTTCTGATACGTTAAGTGCTGCTAGACCTGGAGCTAGAAGTGAAACTTTGGAAAACTATATAAAGAGGGTAGAAAAACTTGAAGAATTATCAACTAGTTTTGAAGGTGTTTCTCAAGCGTATGCTATTCAAGCAGGTAGAGAAGTTAGAGTTATGGTTATGCCAGAAAAAGTTGATGATTTACAAGCATTTAAGATTGCTAGAGAGTTAAAAGAAAAGATTGAAAACGAGCTAACATATCCAGGACAAATAAAAGTAACTGTTATTAGAGAAACAAGAGCTAATGAGGTTGCAAAATAAATTTTATGAAAATATTATTTCTTGGTGATATTTATAGTAAAAGTGGTAGAGAAGTTGTTAGAAAATATTTGCCTTCATTAAAAAGTGAATACGATATTGATTTAGTTATTGCTAATGGAGAGAATAGCGCTCATGGAAAGGGAATGACTAGAAAAATATACGATGAGTTGATGGAAATTGGAATTGATGCTTTTACTATGGGGAATCATTTTTTAAAGAACAAAGATATTACCAGATGGTTAGATTATGTGGATAATATTGCTAGACCAGCTAATATTGATGGTATTGTAGAAGGTAAAGGTAGTATTGTTGTAAAAACAGATAAAGGTAATGTTAGGATAACGAATTTAATTGGAAGAGTTTTTATAAAAGAATTTGATGCGTTAAATCCATTTGAGTGTTTGGATGACATTCTTGATGATAGTGATGAGATTATTCATATTGTTGATTTTCATGCAGAAGCGAATGGGGAGAAAAAAAGTTTAGCGTATTATATGGATGGAAAAGTTAGTGCGGTTATTGGCACGCATACCCATGTCCAAACAGCAGACAATAGAGTTTTACCAAAAGGTACAGCGTATATTAGTGATGTTGGATTTTGTGGAGGATATGAAAGTGTTTTAGGGATTATACCTATTGATGCTATAGCTTTTTCAAAGGATTATAATTTTAAAAATCACACTCCAGATGATGGAGATGGGGAACTTAATGCTGTTGTTATTGATATTGATGAAAAAAGTGGGAAAGCAAGGAATATAGAAAGAATTTATATTGTTCCAGATTCAAATATTAATCATAATAAGTGTTGAAAATAAATATTATTAAATGAGGAGGAAATGTATATGACAGAAATATTAAAAGTTTCAACAAAATCAAACCCTAACTTAGTTGCAGGGGCACTTGTAAATATTTTAAAGGAAAAGGAAAATGTAGAAATACATTCAATAGGAGCTGGTGCTTTAAACCAAGCTATAAAAGCTGTTGCTATTGCTAGAGGGTTTGTTGCTCCTAGTGGTAAAGAGTTAGCAGTTATTCCTTCATTTTGGGAAGTTACTATTGAGGAACAAGTCAAAACCGCTATTAAATTAGTTGTAAGATATTTATAATTAATTATTGTAAAAAATGTTTAAGGTAGACAGATAATGTCTACCTTTTTATAATGTTTTTTATAAATATGCAATTGTTTGTAGGACATTTTTTGTTAGTATTGTAAAATATTATAAAGGTTATTAAATATGTAGAAAGAGAAGGGATATTAATGAAAATATTTAAAAAGAAAAAAACGTTGGATTTGACTAGAATTCCTAAGCATGTTGCTTTTATTATGGATGGCAACGGAAGGTGGGCTAAAAAAAGAGGATTACCTAGAACTATGGGACATGAAGAAGGCGCAAAAAGAATTGAGAAGCTTGCTATTAGTGCTAAAAAATTAGGATTAGAAGCCGTAACTTTATTTGCTTTTTCTACAGAAAATTGGAAAAGGCCAAAACAAGAAGTGGATTATATATTTTCTCTTTTAAAAAGATTTTTAATTGAGGGTAAAGAACGCTTTAAAGAAAATAATATAAGAGTTCATTTTATTGGTAAAATTGATGAGTTAGAGGAAGAATTTTCTTCTTTAATGAATGAAGCGATGGAATATACAAAGGATAACACGGGTATAATTTTAAACTTGGCAATTAATTATGGTTCTAGAAGTGAAATTTTAGAAATGGTAAAAGCTGTTGCTGGAGAATGTGTTGATGGAAAATTGAAAGTTGATGATATTGATGAAGGCGTTATTGAAAATCATTTAATGACAAAAGGGTTACCAGAGATTGATTTAATGGTTAGAACAAGTGGAGAGGTAAGATTGTCTAATTTTTTATTATGGCAAATAGCGTATAGTGAATTAGTTTTTACTGATGTATATTGGCCTGATTTTGATGAGAAGCAATTAGAAAAAGTTTTAATAGATTTTCAATCCAGAAATAGAAGATTTGGTGGTCTGAAATAAATATGAGTGATTTTATTCAGGGAATAGTTTTAAAAATTTTTGGCAATAATCCTATTCTAGCGACAATATTCATTTCAATGATTCCTATTATAGAGTTAAGAGGGGCTATTCCTTTTGGTAGCAGTAAAGAAATTTGGGGAAATAACGCTTTGTCTATTTTCGAAGCTAGTGTTTATAGTGTTATTGGTTCAATAATTTCAGCAATTTTAATTTTATTGTTACTTATTCCTATTTTTAATTTTTTAAGAAAAACTAAGTTTTTTTCTAGATTGATTGAATCTTTCGAAGCAAAATTTAAAAAAGAAAGTGATAAAATTGAACATGATTCAAATGATAAAAAGTATAAGAATTTAAAAAAATGGTTGGGTATAATGACTTTTGTGGCAATACCTTTTCCTCTTACTGGAGTTTGGACTGGTAGTGCGATTGCAGTGTTTCTTAATATGGGGTTCTTCAAAAGTTTTTCTTCTATTTCAGTTGGGGTTTTAATAGCTGCAAGCATTATGATGTTGGTCAGCAAAGTTTTGGGGGATAATGCACTCATTATATTTTATATTTTTGGAATATTATTTTTCATTCTTATTAGTTTTTATATAATTAGAGCTTTTTCTAAGAAAAAGACAAATAGTGTTGCGAATTAATTAAAAACGAATTGTTTATGTATATAAATGATTCGTTTTGTTTTATAATTATTATTGGTGATTAATTATGATAGAAATAAAAAATGTTACTAAAATTTTTGGAAAAGATTTTAAAGCAGTAGATGATTTATCTTTAAATATTGAAGAAGGAAACATCTATGGTTTTTTGGGTCCTAATGGCGCTGGTAAGACCACGACTTTGAAAATGATAACAGGTGTTTTAAAGGCGGATTGTGGAAAAATTTTTATAAATGGCATAGATATTAATAAAGATCCTATTTTAGCAAAAAAACAATTTGGGTTTGTTAGCGATAATCCGGATTTGTTTTTAAAGTTGAAGGGGATTGAATATTTAAATTTTGTAGGTACTGTATATGACGTTAATAGTGTTAAGCTTAGAGAAAATATTTATAAATATTCTAAAATGTTTGGAATGAGTGAAGTGCTAAATAACAAGATAGAAAGTTATTCTCATGGAATGAGGCAAAAAATTGCTGTTATTGGTGCATTAATTCATGAACCAAAAATTTGGATATTAGATGAACCTCTTACTGGACTTGATCCAAAGTCATCTTTTGTGTTAAAAGAAATGATGAGAGAGCATGCAGATAAGGGAAATGTAGTTTTATTTTCTACGCATGTTTTAGAGGTAGCAGAAAAAGTTTGTGATAAAGTAGCTATTATTTCCAAAGGAAGATTATTATTTAATGGTTCTATCGGGGATATAAAGAGTAAAGCAAGTGAAGATGCATCTTTAGAAAAAATCTTTTTGGAGTTGGTGGGAAATGAGTAAGTTGTGGACTTTAACCAAGGTCTTATTTAAGACTAATTTTCTTTCTGGGTTTAGTAATTCTAAAAAAGGGAAAAAAAGGCAGTTTCTCAGTGGCTTTTTACTTGTATTTTTACTTGTATTTGTTATCGGTTCGTTAGGTGTTCCTATTATTTTTTCTATTGATGGCATTTTAGCTTTGGCTCCTCTTGAAAATATTTTAATATCTTTAGTTTTGCCTGTTGCGGGGGTTACTACTATTCTTTTTTCGATATTTTCAGTTGTCAGTGTTTTTTATTTAAGTAAGGATAGCGATCATTTATTACCCATGCCAATTAGTGGCAAGGATATTTTATTAAGCAAATTTTTGGTTTCTCTTGTTAATGAGTATTATATTTTGTTTATGTTTATTCTTCCTTGTTTGGTAGGAATAGGTGTTGGGATAGATGCAGGATTAATGTATTATTTGTTTACAGTAATTATATTTTTGTTAATACCTGTTATTCCTTCAGTAGTGGTAACTCTTATCGTATTAATATTTACTCGATTTACGGGAGTATTAAAAAATAAAGATTTATTTATGTATATTTCTATGTTTTTGATATTAGGTTTTGCTCTTGTTTATAATTTAGTCATTCAAGAGTTTATTAGTGTTGATTTAGAAAATGTAGGGACAACATTTGGTGTGCTAGAAAATGAAGTTATTCCATATTTAAAAATGTTTTTTCCTTTTTATAATAGTGCATCTGATTCGCTTATAAATTATGATAATTTAAATGGGATATTTTCTTTAATTACTTTTATTTCTTTAAATTTTATTTTTTTAATGATTTTACATTTAGTAGGGGATAAACTTTATTTGAAAACTTTAATCGATGGTAAAAGCGGTAGTGGTAAAAAGGAAGTTAGTCTTGAAAATATAAAAGTAAAGAAATCTTCATCTACTAGAGAGCTTTTAAAGAAGGAATGGCTTGTTGTAAAAAGGACACCTATATTTATGCTTAATATAGTGGTAATTGTCTTTTTAATGCCGGTTATTTTTGTTGGCTCAATTTTAATTGGATTTAATGGTGAAGGTTTACAAACTGTTTTGCCATCAGAAAGTTTTGTTGAAATGTATTTAGAAAATCCTTTTATTTATTTGATAGTTTTGGTTGCTTGTATGGCATTTTCCTCTTTTTCGGTAGCTGCATCAACTTCAATTTCTAGGGAAGGAAGTAATGCTTGGTTTATGAAGGTTATTCCTGTAAGTCCGTTTAAACAAATTAATGTTAAGGTTTTGTTTGCTTCTATTTTAGATTTGATTGGTGTTTTTATTGTGATTATTGTACCTATTATTTTATTTAATATACCTCTTTATTATGTTTTTTGTGTATTAGTTCCTGTTATATTGTTAATATTTATAATCAATTATTTTAATATATTGCTTGATTTGAAAAATCCTAAAATAAAATGGAATGAAGAGAGTATAGCAGTTAAGCAAAATTTAAATGGAGTTATATCAATATTTTTTACGATGGCTGTTGGCGGAATTTTTGGGATTGTCGCATATTTCTTTTATAAGTATGCAATAGATATTAATGTAGTTATTTTAAGTGGAATAATTAGTTTGGTTTGTGGTATTATACTAACGTTTGTTGTTAGTTTGTTTAAAATTAATGAAAATAAATTATTAGATAATGTGGATTAGGATGTGAAAGAATGAAAAAAGATTATAGTCAATATTTTAGAAAGCCTTCTTTAAAGGAAGCTGCGGAAAGAAAAAAAGAAATAATCATAGATAAAGAGGGGCTTGTTGTTCCTGAAGAAATGAAAAAAGTGGGAAATGAGAAAAAGTATTTTATTCGTACTTACGGCTGTCAAGGTAACGAAGCAGATAGTGAGGTTATTGCTGGCATTTTGGAATTTATGGGATATAAAAAAGCAAGCGAAGTTGAAGATGCAGATGTTATTCTATTAAATACTTGTGCTGTTAGAGAAAATGCTGAAGAAAAAGTTTTTGGCGAAATAGGGGCACTTAAAAAAATAAAAACTGTGAATCCAGATGTTATTTTTGGAATATGCGGTTGTATGGCTCAGCAAGAGCATATTGTGGAAAAAGTCTTAAAATCATATCCTCAAGTGGATTTGATTTTTGGTACACACAATATTAATAGATTACCTTTACTTTTAAAGGATGCTTTACTTAATAAAGAAAGAGTAGTTGAGGTTTTTTCTAATAAGAGTGAAATACATGAAAATTTACCGATTGTAAGGAACAATAATTTAAAAGCATGGGTAAACATTATGTATGGTTGCGATAAGTTTTGTACTTATTGCATAGTTCCTTATACTAGAGGTAAAGAGAGAAGCAGATTAAAAGAAGATGTTTTAAAAGAAGTGAAGGAACTTAAAGATAGAGGTTTTAAAGAAATTACTTTATTAGGACAAAATGTTAATGCTTATGGAAATGATTTAAATAAAGGATATAATTTTGCAACTTTACTTAAAGAAGTTAGTGATGTTGGAATTGAGAGAATACGATTTGTTACTAGCCATCCTTGGAATTTTACTGATGAAATGGTTGATATAATTGCAAGTAGAGATAATATAATGCCATATATTCATTTGCCTATTCAATCTGGTGATGATGAAGTTTTAAGAAGAATGGGTAGAAGATATAATTATGAAGAATATAAAAAATTATATAATGCTTTAAGAGAAAAGGTTAAAAATTGTAGTATTACTACAGATATTATTGTTGGTTTCCCAGGTGAGAGTGAAGAACAATTTAATAACACGTTAAAGGCAGTTAAAGAATTAGAGTATGATAGTGCGTTTACTTTTATTTATTCTCCTAGAGTTGGCACTCCAGCAGCAAAGATGAAAGATGATGTTAGTGAAGAAACTAAAAAGAAAAGATTTAATGCTCTTGTAGAGGTTGTTGGTGATAGTGCAAAAAAAAGAAATGATGCTTATGTTGGTAAAATTTTGAAAGTTTTAGTAGAGGGATATTCTAAGAGAAATAATAGTATTTTGGCTGGGTATAGTGAAGAGAATAAACTTGTTAATTTTAAAGGTAAAGAAGATATGATTGGTAAAGTTGTGGAGGTTAAAATTACTACCTCAAAAACGTGGACTTTGGAGGGTGAAGCAATTTAATGGAACAATTAGCTAAAGATATAAACAACAAGATAAAGCAAAGTAATTTGTATAAGGAATATCTTTTTTATAAAAATCAAGTTGAATCTAATGAAGAAATAATTAAGCAAAAAGAAGTGTTGGAAGATTTAAAAAAGAAGATATGTAAAGACAAAAATGAAAATGATGTTGAAGAGTATTATAAAGTGGAAAAAGAATATAAAAGTAATTTGGTTGTAAAAGAATATTTTAAATCAAAAGAAGAATTATATAATTTATTGAAAGATATTGTTGATATTTTGTCGCTTAATTAAAAAAAGTCTTTAAAAACGTTTAAGTTTATGCAATAATTATATTAGTTAGTTGTTTGGGGGTAGTGTTTATGAGATGTCAAAGATGTGGATTTGAAATTGAGCCTGGTCAAACATTTTGTAGTATGTGTGGAACTGAGCAATCCAAAGCTCTTAGAGAGCCAAAGAAAAAAATAAGTTCTATATTGGGGATTATTAAAGTTACCTCTACAAATCATTTGAAAATGTATGGTAATTTAGCGCTTATGATTATTGCGTGTTTTGTTATTTATTTTATGTCTAAAGAATCTCCAATTATGGTTCCTGTTTTTTGTTTAGGAAGTTTGCTTTTCTTGTATATATTTTTCCAATGTTTAATTCCATACAAAAATCCTAATGCAAGTAAAAGTAAAAAGTATAAGATGGGTGTTAAGGTATCATTTGTGTTAATTATATTATTGGTGTTGTTGACGTTTCTTGGTGATACTTCATTAGTTGAGTTAGTTAAGTAAAGGAGGAATTGAATATGGCAGATAGTGAATTGGCAACATTAAAAGTTAGTTTGATGGGGGAATGTAGAGTTCCTCGAATAGTTAATAGACTTTTGTTCCCAAATGAGAGAATAGCGTTTGCTTTAAAGGGAATAAGAGATATAATGGTTTTTACAAATTGTAGAGTTTTGTATCTTGATTATAGACAAGTTACAGGTAAATCTGTAGAATACGCAACATACATGTTTAAAGATATAATTTCATATTCAATAGTTACGCCTGGATTGGGATTAGATTGTGATTCTGAAATTGTTCTTAGATTTATTAATAGAGAAGTTATTCAAATGACTATTGATAAAGGTCACAATTTAGATAGATATTTATACTTAACATACGATCTTATTTCAGCTGTTAAAGATAATCATGAGTTGCAAAAAGGTGTCTTTAATATGAAATTAAGCGTTAAGGAAAATAACGAACAATTTTTTGAATAATAAACTTGAAACTTGCTTTAGAGCAAGTTTTTATTTTGGTAAGTTATAGAAAGTTATTGTTTTTCATACATTTAAGATGAAAGGATGAGTTTAATATGTATAGAGAGATAGTAACTAAAGCTGTTGTAGGAAAGGGGACAATTTTTAATAGTAGTGAAGCAATTATTGATGTTAATAACAATGTTAGTAAGGTTTTAGGGTGTTGGATAATTAATCACTATTATGTTAGTGTTTTAGAAAATGAACAGGTCTTTTGTAAAGGAAAGTATGATTTACATATTTGGTATGGTTTTAATAATGATAGTGATACTAATATACACAAGCAAACAATCGAGTATATTGATACTTTTTCTTTAAAAATGAAAAATGAGGAAACTCTTAGCGTTGATAATGAGTTGGTTACTAAATGTGTAAAATATCCTACTTGTACTAGTCTTGTTTTAAATAATGATGGGGTAATAAATGTGAAAATAGAAAAAGAACTTATTTTAGATGTTATTGGTGAAACTAAATTAAAAGTGCAGGTTACTGGTGAAGAGTGGAATAATAGTGATGATATTGATAGTATAGATGTAGATTATTTGAATAAATGAAAATAGCATTTATAAATACTATAGATGTTGATTTTGGATTATGGGATATTAATGGAGTGACGTTATGCGAAAGACTAGTAAAGATGTTTTTTTATGTTTTTGACGAAATATATTTAATTGTGAATAAAGAAAGTTTAGTTACGTATGATCATATAATTTGTAAGTATAAGTTGGAATGTATTTCTTTAGAGGCGGTTAAAGATAAATATAGTGCTAAAGATTATGTAATGTTTTGTGATTGCGATATTTTGTTTTTTAGCATCGACAATCTGCTTTTTTGCTTGAAAAATAAAAGGGGATTTTATTTAGAGGGCAAAAGTAAGGAAAAGGAAATTTGCTTTGTTTTATTTAAAGGAAGTTGCCGAAAAAAAGAAAAGGATATTTTTGATGTGAAAAAAGTTAAAAACTACGATAGTTATATTTTTGCAGTTAATTGGTATAGGTATAGTAAATGTTTACAATATATGAGAAATGGCATAAAAATAATAGATGTTAATAACACTTATATTGGTGATGATGTTATTTTAGAAAAAAATGTGGTTGTATATCCTAATAGTTTTATTTTTGGGGATACATATATTGGTGAAGGGACTATTATATATCCTAATAGCATTATTGAAGATTCTGTTATTTGTAAAAATAGTATAGTAGGTCCTTTTGTTAATATAAAAAAAGGTAGTAAAGTTGGTCCAAATTCATATGTTGGAGCTTTTGTTGAGGTGAAAAATAGTTGCTTAAAAAGTAATGTTAAAGCTAAGCATCATGCTTATTTGGGAGATGTTGATATAGATGATAATTGTAATATTGGGTGCGGTGTTATTTTTGCAAATTACGATGGTAAAAATAAGTATAGAAGTAAAGTGGAGAAAAATGTTTTTATTGGTAGTAATGTTACAATTGTTTCTCCTGTGAATATAGGCGCAAATTCATTAATTGGAGCAGGTTCAACTATAGTTTTGGATGTGGAAGAAAACTCTCTTGCAATAGCAAGGAATAAACAAATTAATAAAATTGATTATTATAAGGGTAATAAGAGGTGAATTAAAAAAATATTGATTTATTCACCTATGAGTGGTATACTTAAACTAAACAAATGAGGTGGTTTATAATGTTTAGAAAAATGAAGAAAGCTGTAGTTTTAATTCCTTGTATGATTTTTGCTTTTTTCTTGTTTAATGGGACTAAAGCAATGGCTGGTAATGCCAAGTTAACTGGAGCTGAAATCATCACTATAGGTAATTCGAATAAGGAAAACACGTATTATTTTACAAAGGATAGTGTTTGGGAGTTTGAAACTGATTATCAAATTATAACAGATGAAATTTTTTTGAAATGGCGTGTTGTAAGACCAGATGGAAGAGCTACTGCATGGAGTGATAAAACTCCTCATATTAAGCAAAAAGGTAAATTTATTATTAGTGATTATAAGAGTTTATCATATACAACTAGTGATGATAAATCTAGTAGTAGATTTAGTGTTGTTCCTGAAAATACTTATTATATTGATATTATGTATTATGATCAAATCTTGTGGCCAATACATAAAGAAAAAAGAGATGAAACTATAAAAATAGTTGTGGTTGGTGACTCTGCAGCTATGACTCCTTTGGCAAATATTAGTTATGATGCTTCTAACAATCAATTTTCTTTATCTGCTAGTTTTGCTCAAGCAGGACAAAATTTAATTTCATCAGTACAATATTTGTTTGCAAGTAATTCAACAGTAATTACAAATCCGGATGAATTTCAAGCAGCATATGCAGATAAGGCAATTACAAATAAGTATATCGAAACAGTTAATTCACAAACTTATGCTAAAACAATAGATTCAGATAGTACTGCTGATAAATTGTATTTCTTAGTAAGTACACCGCATGGATATGAAACTTTAGTATCATATGATATGACAAGTAATCAAGATGGTAATTCTGTAACTCAAACGCCAAGCAGCAATGGGCAACAAAATACAAGTACTAATGATGATAAAGGCCTATTTGATTATGATTTTGGTCAATTAATATTAATAGTTTTGGTTGTAGTGCTAGTTGTGAGTTGTGCATTAATAATAACTCAAAAGATTGTTGATTATAAGAAAAGATTATATTAATAAAGGGGACGTAAGTCCTTTTTATTTTCTGAAATAGTATATTGAACCTGAGTTGTCAAATGTGTGAGTATTAGGGTTGTAACGAAGAGCTGTAGTTTGGTAATTTGTGTTGTACCAGCTTGGCTCTTTTTTTGTTTCTAATATTTTACTTATTTCTTTAAATAAATATTTGGGTAAAGAATAGTTTGTTAATTGTCTGTTGGAATCTGTTCCAACCCAAATTCCTATTGTGTAATTGGGGTTAAAGGCGAGAACATATGAATCACTATTTGTTGTGCCGCTTTTAGCAGCGTATATATTGTAGGGTTTGTAATTTGACATAGTTGCATTTGTATATGTTGATAATGTGGAATCAAATGTTGAGGTCATCATTTGATTTAATATTAATGTATTTGTTTCGTTTAGTATTTGGGAGTATTCTGTAGAAGATGTATATAGAATGTTATTTTTTTTGTCTGTTACTTTGGATATAAATTTAGGTTTATAGAAGTTTCCAAGGGATGCAAAGGTGTTGTAAATAGAGGTTATTTTTAAAAGGGAGGTTGATGTTGTTCCTAGGGCAATTGATGGAAGAGCATCTGTTTCTTTTATTTGAAACAGGTTTAATAATTTCACAAGATTTTCGCTTCCTATTAATAGTAGTGTTTTTAAGGCGTATATGTTGTCTGATAGGGCAATAGCTTGAATCATATCTATTTTATCGTTAGCGTATTTATTATTGGCGTTTTTTGGAGAATATAAACCTATATTTTCAATATTAAAAATTGTTTCTTCACTCGTTAAAAGAGTTGTAGGGGAAAAATTATTTGTTAATGCTAGATAGTAAAGCAGTGGTTTTATAGTAGATCCTATTTGTCTGTAGGAGTTTATTGCTCTGTTGAATGAAGAATCATTGTAATTAAATCCTCCGTTGATATAAATTACTTTATTTGAAAAGGGTTCCATAATGACAATTGCTGTTTGGACATCTTTATTTAGAGACTGGTATTTTTTTAAAAGGTCATTTATTTGATTAGTTATAGTAAAATCTATATTTGTGTATACTTTAAGTCCTTTTTGAAGGTTTTTGTCAGTGTACAAATTTAATTCTTTTAATTCATTTATGACAACATCCTTATAATAATAAAAATTATTAGGTGTTTGTTTGTTAAAATTATAAGATATATCTTCTTTTAAGGCACTTTGATATTCTTCTTTTGATAAGTAATTTTGTGTGAACATTTGATATAAGACAAGTTTTTTTCTGCTATTTGCTTTTTCCAAGTTTATTTGAGGAGAATAGATTGCTGGTGCATTACAGACAGAAGCAAGTATTGCTGATTCGGCAATTGTCAAATCAGTAGCATTTTTATTAAAGTAGTATTTACTTGCTGCTTGTATACCTGTAAGTCCGTGACCAAAATATAAGCTGTTTATGTATCCTTCTAGGATTTTCTTTTTAGAATATTTTCGTTCAATTTGAATTGTGTAGAAGGCTTCTTTTATTTTTCTGGATAATGTTCTTTTGTTTGTTAATAAAGTATTTCTGGCATATTGTTGAGTTATTGTACTAGCACCTTGTTTTATAGAGAATGAGAAAAGATTTATAAAAAAGGCTTGAATATTTCTTTTTATATCAAAACCGTTGTGTTTATAGAAATTTTTATCTTCAATAGCGACAAATGCATTATATGTGTATTCATTTAAATCATTTATATCAATATATTCACTTTCGTATTTGTATAATTCGTTATATATTTTGTTTCCCGAGTTGTCGTAGAATTCTATATAGTTTGCTTTATCTAAAGATGGAGAAGGTATTAAAAATGTTAAGGTTGATATAAAAAGCGAAAGTATTATAATAACGATAAGACTTCTCTTTATTACTTTTTTCATTATAATCACCACTTCTAGTATGGGTTGGGTGTTAATTTGTATACATTTTTAGTATTTGCTTGTATAATGAAAAAGGTGATTATTGTGCAGAAAATTGTTAATTGTAAATTGGAGATAAATAGAATAATAGATGATAAAGAAGAAATTTCAGCGATTGAAGGAAAAGGTTATTATAAAGATAATGATGGTATTGTAGTATTTTTTTCTAATGAGGGAGTTAGTTGCAAATATATATATAAAGATAATGTTCTTACTATTTTATTTAATGATTCTAAATATATTTTTAAAATAGATGAAGAAGGAATAGGAGAAATAAAAAATGGTGATTATATTTTAAAAATCACCACTTTTGCTAGTAAATTAGAAGTTAATAGTTCTTTTATAGTTGTTGATTATACACTGTATCAATCTAATGTAATAATTGGTAAGTATTATAGTAAACTATCTTTTAATTAGAGTTATTTCTGTAGTTGATGTGTTTGTTCCATTGGCGTTACAAATTGTTAAATTTATTTTTTCGCCTGGAGCATATTTAAGTAATTCTGCACTAAAGTCAGAGGATTTATTTACTTTTACTCCCTCAATGTGTGTTATTACTTGATTAACGTTTGCTTTGCTTTTTAATGGACTGGTTTCTCCAATTTCAAGGATTAATAATCCAGTATCAACTTTCAAATTATATTTGTTTCTGTCGTTTGTGTTCATCATTCTAATATCCATGACGGAAATATTTAAAAATGGTCTGTAGTATAATGATCCTTGTAGTAAGTAAGATGCGACTAATTCAAAGTGAGAAATAGGAAGGGCGTAATTGAAACTTTCGATATTGGTATTAGTGCCGGAATTTACTAATTTCATTGTGTTTATTCCAATAAGATTTCCATCATTATCAAATAGAGGGCCTCCGCTGTTTCCGGGATTAAGAGCAGCATCCACTTGTATTAATTGTAAATCTAAAGAAGATTCTTCATCAGTCATGCTTATATTTAAATTTGAGATGATACCATTTGTTGCTGTTGTTGAGTACTTTTCGCCAAGTGGGGAACCGATAGCCATTACTTTTTCTCCAATATTTAATGTGTTTGTATGTCTAAGCGTTGCAATGTCAATGTCGTTTCTCTTTTCTATTTTTACTACTGCAACATCTTCATTTTTATCGTATCCAATTAATGATCCTTGTACCATTATATCGTTATGTAATAGTACTTCAATTGATGTTGAACCTTCTACTACATGGGCGTTTGTAAAGATATAAGCATAGCCATTACTAACACTATCTTTTGCAAAGAATACGCCACTTCCTGTAGAGGATGTTTTATTGCCTACAATATTTCTTATAGTTACTACAGTTGTTTTTACTTTACTATATATTTCATCCCAATTTTTGTTTCCAGAGGGGATTGTTGAAGTGTAATTTATAAAACCTGTATAGTTGTTTTCTGGTGTTACAATTGTTGAACCAGAGTTATTATCGCCTAAATTTGTCGAATGGTCTTTGCTAGAAGAGTCGTTTGTATTATTGTTATCGAAATTATATAAGTATACATCGCAGCCACTTATTATAAATAAACTAAATAATACAACAATAAAAATTTTAATTTTTTTCATTAGTATCACTCCTATCATTATTATAACACCAAATAAAAAATATTATATACAACTATAATTTAAAATGTCTAAAAAGACATACTTAATACAATAAAAAAATATTCTTATTTAGGAGGTTTTAGAAGTGGAAAAAACAATTTTAAAATTAAACAAGGAGATTTCAATTATTATTTTGTCTGGTATTTGTATGTTGTTTTCTTTTTTAAGTATGTATATGCCTATTACTAGTTTGGTTTCTTTTTTGTTGGTTATGGTTAAATGTTTTATATTTGTGTTTGTTCCTTTAATATTATATATTTTGGAAAAGAATAATTATGAATTTAAAAAAGTAGCAGGGATTTATTCTAGCTACTTTATAATTAATTTCTTTGTAACAATAATTACTTCTATTTCTATGGTTAATGGTATAATTCCTATAGTGTGGAAAACTTTGTTTGATATAGTTAATTTAATAATACTTTTAAGTTGTTTATTTATTTTAATTGAGAATGTATTAGAATATGGAGATGTTAAGAGTGTTGTATATTCTAATACGATTATGAAGGTGGTTTATGTGATAGGAAATTTTATCTCATATCCTTTTTTAACATATGTAAATAAGAAACTTTGTAAAGATAGAAAAAATTAAATTACCATTTGTTGTAAACTTTCTCTGCGAAGCCTAAGAAATCTTTTAACTTTATTTTTTGACCATCGTCAAGGATTATTGTTCCATTAAATTTTCCAAATACTTGATGTTGGTCACTACAGATAATTCCTATATCTGTTTTAGATTTTCTATCTATTATAGGAGTGAAGTTCATTTCAAATCTATTATCGTTAGATGTAAATGTCCATGGTTTTAAATAATCATCTTTACCTTTATCGTTTTTTGGTATGTTGAATGTAATTTGATCTAATTTATGAGCTTTACCATTTATAAATAGCATGTTTTCACTGGCGTTACTAGTATCTCCAAATCCATATCCTATATTAAATCCAATTAGTTTATCATCTACATATCCGTGTCCAGCTCCCCAATACCATGTGTTTTTATAAGTCCAGACACCACGTCCCCAGTCAAGTAATCCCAAGGTGTTATTTTTAGAAAATTCGATTTTTTCATTACCATATAATACGTAGCCTTCTGCTTTCATTCCAACTATTTTTTGGTTGTAATAGAAGGCTTTTTTGTTTTCTTTGAAAGGAGTAGCAATCACCATAGAGTCCTGTGGTTCGTCTGTTAGAGTGAATTGTAATTTTAAATCTTTTTCTTTATCAAATTTTTTCATTTCGAGTTTTAGTATTCTTTTTTGGCCATCATTTAGGAATTCTATATTTGCTTTTTTCTTAGACACTTTTATGTCGCCGATTTTTGATGTTGAGGGCATGTTTGTTTTTCCATTTGTAAATGGGTAGATTATTGATGTTGTTTTTTCTTTTGGTTCTTTAAAATTAATAAGAGAAGCACTTATCATTCCCATATATGAATTGTCGTCGATTGTTAAGGCTATTGCATAACTATCGTTGTAAATAAGATAATAGTCCCATTCTTTTATTTTAAACTTTTTAGCTTTTATATCTTTTCTTGAATATTCTTGAATTAGTGATGTTGAATATCCTGGATTTATAAGTTCTCCATTTTCATTTAATAGTTTTCCTTTTTCTTTTATTTCTTTATTCATAACTACCATCCTTTTGTGTTTTTATTAATGATATTTTAGCAGACTAGCTAAAAATAATTAATAAATAAGGGCAAATGATTGTAAATAAGGATAATCAAATTTAAAATTATAATATAGGATGTGAAAAGATGGATAATATTATTGAAGTTAAAAATTTATGTTTTTCATATGACGAAAAAGATTTTATTAAGAATATGTCTTTTAATATAAAACGTAATTCATATACATGTATTATTGGCCCTAATGGGAGTGGGAAAACTACGCTTTCTAAATTAATAGGAGGGTTACTTGATAGGAAAAGTGGAGATATATTTGTTGATGGTATTTTATTTAATGATTCTAATAGTGGTATTATTAGAAACAAGATTGGTATAATTTTTCAGAATCCAGATAATCAATATATAGGTACAACATTGAAGGATGATATCATCTTTGGTTTAGAGAATAGAAATATAGATCCTAAAAAGATGAATTCAATTATAGAAGAGATTAGTAAATTATGTGGTGTTTATGAGCTTTTAGAGAAGGAACCATATGCGATGAGTGGAGGTCAAAAGCAAAAGGGCGCGATAGCAGGTGTGCTTGCATTGTCTCCAGAAATTTTAATATTAGATGAGGCTACTAGTATGTTGGATCCTGTTTCTAAAGAGGAGTTTAAAAATAACATTTTAAGATTAAAAAAAGAAAAGAATCTTACAGTTATTTCTATAACTCATGATAAAAATGAAACGCTTAATGCTGATGAGGTTATTGTTTTAGATAAAGGTAGTATTGTATTTAATGGCACTAATAAAGAATTGTATGATATTGATTTGGAAAAATATAATTTAAGATTACCTTCAATTATTGAAATTCAAAAATGTTTAAAGTATAAAGAATTGATTTTAAACGAGGAAGAATTTTTTTCTATGTTAGAAGGTGATGCCAAATGAATATAAAGTTTGATAATGTTAGTTTTATGTATAATAAAAATAAAATGGTTTTAGATAATATTAATTTGAATTTTGATAAAAATGAGATTGTTTTTGTTATGGGGCATACAGGAAGTGGAAAATCTACTTTAGTTCAACATATTAATGGTTTACTAGTAAGTGAATGTGGTAGTGTTGAGATAGACATTGACAACAGTCATTTTTCTTTGTCTAAAAATAAGAAGGAAAAGAAAATTAATTGTTTAAGGAAAGAAGTTGGTATGGTATTTCAGTTTCCGGAGTATCAACTTTTTGAAACTAGTGTTTTAAAAGATGTTATGTTTGGACCTTATAACTTTTTTAAGGATGAAAAAAAAGCAGAAGTTATGGCTAAAGAAGCACTTGTTAAAATGGGTATAAAAGAATCATATTACGAGAAATCTCCTTTTGATTTGTCTGGTGGGGAAAAAAGGAAAGTTGCTATTGCAGGTGTATTAGCGTCTAATCCAAGTGTTTTGATAATGGATGAACCTACTTCTAGTTTAGATCCTATTTCTACTAAAGAGATGATGGAATTGATAAAATCATTGAATGAAGAAGGAAAGTTAGTAATTGTAATAAGTCATGATACGGATTTATGTTATGAGTACGCTGATAGGGTTATTATAATGTGTGATGGAAATGTTATAAAAGATTGTGATGTGGAGAATGCTTTTAAAGATAAAAGTATATTGGATAAAGCTTCTTTAATAGAACCTTTTGTTTACAAATGTAAGAGATTGCTTGGTGTTAATAATGCAAACATTAGAAATATTGACCAGTTGAAAGAGGTGATATCATATGAGTAATATCACTTTTGGAAAATATATAAATAATTATTCGTTTTTAACAAAGATAGATGCTAGGGTTAAAATTTTGATGATGGTAATTTTACTTGTTTTTTGTTTTGTAGATTTTAATATTATTGGTTTTAGCTTATTGTTTTTGCTTTTATGTTTGCTGATGGCGATAGGAAAATTAAGTTTTAAACCATTATTAAAAATAGTGAAACATATGTGGCTTTTGTTTTTAATGCTTTTAATTATCAATATATTTACTATAAAAGGAGAAGTTTTGTTTCAAATTGGAGATTTTTATGTGTATAAAGAGAGTATTTTTCAAACTATTTATATTTTTATAAGAATTGTAATGCTTCTTATGATATCTAGTTTACTTAGTTCTAGTACTACTCCAAGTGAGTTAACTTATGCGTTAGAATTTTATTTAAAGCCTTTGAAAATATTTAAAATAAATGTTTATGAAATAGCAATAATGGTTTCTATTGCTTTAAGATTTATACCGACTTTATTAGATGAAATGGAAAGAATCAAGAAGGCTCAAACTAGTAGGGGCATTGATTTTGAAAATGGTAAATATAGAGATAAGCTTAGAGGGCTAACAAGCCTTATTATTCCTTTATTTATTTCTTGTTTTGATAAAGCAGATGAATTAACTAATGCGATGATTGCGCGAGGATATAATGATGGTATGGCGCGTAGCAAGTATAAGCATCTTATATTAAGTAGAAGAGATTTTGTGGCGGTGTTTTTTGTGATTGTGAGCTTAGTTAGTATTATTTTAGTAAATGGGGTAGTGTTATGAGAAATTTTAAGGTTATAGTTAGTTATAATGGAGTTAACTTTTATGGTTATCAGAGGCAAGATAAACTAAGAACAATTCAAGGAGAAATAGAGAAAGTTTTAAAACAAATTCATCATTATGAAGTGAAAAGTTTTGGGGCTGGTAGAACAGATAAAGGGGTACACGCTTTAAATCAAGTTTTTAATTTTGAAAGTGAGTTAAATATGAATGGGAATGATTATATAAAAGCTTTTAATTCCTTATTACCTAAAGATATTTTTGTTAAGAGTGTAGAGGAAGTTGATCTTGATTTTCATTCTAGATATAGTAGTAAAGGTAAAGAATATTGCTATGTTTTAAATGAAGGCGAGTATAATGTTTTTGAGAAGGATTATGTTTATCAGTTTAATAAAGTATTGGATATTGATATGATGATTTATGCTAGTAAATTGTTTTTAGGTAAGCATGATTTTAGAAATTTTTGTGCTAGTGAAGAGGAAAAAGTAAAAGATTATGTAAGGATTATTGATAGTATTGAAATAATAAGAGAAGAAGAAAAAGTGAAATTTATTTTTAAAGGAAATGGCTTTTTAAGATATATGGTTAGAATGCTTGTGGCTATTTTAATTGAAATTGGACAATGTAGAAAAGATGTTTCTTTTATTGAAGAAAGACTTGATAAAGAAAAAATAAATAGAAGTAATTATAAAGTTGATTCATGTGGACTTTATTTAGTAAAGGTTAATTATTAGTGATATTTTTGTTATAATATTGTTAAGAATAGGGGATATTTATGAAAAAGAGAATAAAAAGTACACTTGATAGGTTATATTCATATGATAAGAAAAATAATGCATACAAAATAGAGATATCATTAGATAAATATGAAGATATTTATAATGAATGGGATCCTACTCCTTTTAAAAAGAGGGATATTGAAGAGGAGTTTATTAACTATGTTATAGATTCATCTATTGATATTCCTATGCGTTATAATTTGGATTTAGAATTATATTTACCAGAGAAAATGAAGGATGAGAAGAAAGAAAAAAATGCTAAGGCTGCTATTAGATCTTATTTTAATTATTTGTTAGATAGAAATAAGAGAACTTTACTTACATCTATTGCTCGATGTATGCGTTCGGCTTTTATTGGTATAGTTTTGTTGTGCGTTTATTATTTTTCTTTGCCAGATGAAGCTAATGATTTGGCTAGGGTGTTTGTTGAAGGGGTATCTATTTTAGGGTGGGTTGCCCTTTGGGATGTCGGAGAAGTTTTACTTTTAAATTTAATTACTAATTATAATAAACGCCGAAATTTAAAAAGATTAAGTAAAGCTAAATTGGAGTTTGTTTATAAATGAGAACGTTAGATTATTTACCTAATACTAATATTTATTTGTATCAAGATAGTGAAATGTTTAGAATGAATAGTGATACTAGGTATTTAGGGGAATTTATTGATATTAAAAAAAGTGATGTTGTTTTGGATATTGGGACTAATAATGGTGCTTTGCTTTTGTATGCCAATAAGTTAGGATGTAAAAAATTAATTGGTGTGGATATAAATGAAAAAGCAATTGAGTTATGTAAAGAAAATATGAAATTAAATAATGTGGATAATTATGAGTTGTATGCTTGTAAAGTGCAGGATTTAGAAATTGATGGTGTGGATGTAATTGTTTGTAATCCTCCTTATTTTAATAGTGGCAAAACAAAGGAAAATATAGATATAGCAAATGCAAGACATTCAAACGAACTGAGTGTTTTTGAGTTGTTAGAATGTAGTAAAAGAATATTAAAAGAAAATGGTAAATTTATGATGGTTTATAAAAGTTTTGATGTTGTTAATGTTATCTCTTTACTTGATTTATTGGGATTTGGAATTACTAAACTTAAATTTATTTTTGATGATAATAAAGAAGAATCTAGTTGTTTTCTTTTAGAAGCAGTTAAGGGGAGAAAGCATAATACAAAAGTTATAAAGCCTGTTTTAATTACGCACTGAAATTTCAAATTGACACTAGGTGGTAGAGGTAGTAAAATTAAAGTGTTAAGAAAAGGTGGCTGGTTTGATGGATTTTTTAACAATAAATGGAAAATCAATTGCTGATTATAAACAATCGTATACATTAATTTATATGATTGAAAATATTATGGCTACTTTTAATAAGATAAGTGATGATGAAAAGAAAATGTTGCTTAATAAATTAGATTTTGAGATAAGTGAAAAATTTGAAATGTCTCAGGCTAATTTTGTTTACAAAAATAATGAGAATGTGTTAGATGCTAAGAATATTTATATTGGACCAATTGAGGATTTTAATTCGGGTTTGGAACTTATTACAAGGTATTTTTTTGAAAAAAGGCAACAATATCAAAGAATATGTGTTTTAAATGATGATAAAGGTTCTTTTGATGAAGAAGATTTTTTGCTTATTAAAGAATCGTTTGATGTATTGCCTCTTAGTAAGGAAAAAAGATATATCCCATATAGTAGAGGATACAGTGAATATCTGCAAAATGGAAATAAAATTGATGCTCTTTCGTTTATGTGGGAGCAACTTGAAACTTGCTTGGATATGATTGATTCAAGAAGAATTGCTCAATCGATAAGTTTTTTTGAAACTTTGAGGATTTTATTTAGTGTTAATAAAATTCAAAAAGAGCAAGCTAGATTTAATGAAACATTAAAAAGAGCAATAATGAGCAAAGATTATGGTAAGAAAGTTAGTTCTAATTATTTAAAGTTTGAAGAGAAAAGAAATAATGAGTTATTTATAATCGAAACTTTAATAGATTCTTTGTATGGAAAATTAGAAGATAAATCGTTTGTTATTTATTGTTTTAATGAATCTGTTTGGGATAATTTTAATTATCATCAAAAGGTAAAAGCAGTTAATATTTGTAATGAATTTATAAAAGAAACTTTAGGGTGTTCTTGTTTGAAGAAAGTTAGCTTTAAAGAAGGGAAGAATAGTTATGATTTTGCAAATAATGATTGCATATCTCTTGGAGATATTAACTATTGTGATTCTGTTGAAATTTTAAATAAATTTATATATGAGTATTCTTTTAATGCTAATTATGAGAAGGTTTTAAGATTAGAGGATAGCAAAAAGAACATTATTTTAAAAGAAATAGAGGAATGTAGAAAGATTATTGAGGAAACAGGCGATTATAAAAAAGTAAGAAATTATAGGTTTGTAAAAAGTGTTGTTAAGTGTGCCAAGGATTTTCAAAAAGATATCTATGAATGTATGTCTAAATATTTTGTTGTGGAAGATCAAAAAATTGATATGCCTATTAGTAAAAATCAATTTGTATCGGATTTATATAAAGGAAGTAAAAGGAGGTAATTTATATGCATCAATTAGTTAAAAATTTAAGAAATAATGGTGTTAAAGAAAAATATTTAAGAGATGATGAGATGGTTGTTATTAGTCAACTTTTAGATTTAGGCGTTGTTTATAAAAGGTTTGTAAGTGGAAATATAGTATATAAGTTATCAAATAACGCTAAAGCATATAAAACAAAAGAAGGTTTTGGATTTGAGGTTGTTCCTAATAGACATATGGGGGTTATCTTTGATTATGATGAAGTTTTTGATTGTGTTAGTAAAGATAAGTTTTCGCCAGAATTTTATTGTTTGACTTATAAATTAAATCCTAGCGAAGAGGATGTTAAAAATTTTGATTTAGGTGAGCATGTTAGAGTTAAAGTTTTAGCAAGGGGATACGATATTGGTAATGAGGGATTATTAGTTAAACTTCCAAGAAGTGAAGAAAATTATTTTGCTATGGAGAAGGAGCCTTATGTTACTATTGGATTAGCGAATGGGGCTAAATCTAAAAATACAAGTTCTCTTAATTTTGATGAGCCGATAAGTGGTAAATTTATTGAGGGAAGAAAAGCTTTGATTGTTAAAGGGAAATTGTATTTTAATGTTAGAGATATTGACGTTGTTAGTGAAGTTTATCATTTAGATGATGGTAAAACAGAGGTAAAAAAAGTACAAGAAAATAAGATTGTAAGGTAGTATTATAAAGTTTATTATATAAAGAAAAGAGCCTATGCTTGAAGCACTGGCTCTTTTTGATAATTTCTTATAAATGATTTTTGGTCATCTCTTATTATACATACTGTATTGTCTACTAGTGGGACAATGTCAGACATCTTTTCTGGTGGAGCACTTAGTATAGCTTGTAATCCGTAGTTTCTAAGTAGTTTTACTGATTCTTGGATTCTTTCGCTGTCCATTTTTGAAAATGCTTCATCGAATACGATAAGTCTTACAGTTTGGTTTTTAGTATTGCTTGTATCGTTTGTTCTGTAAAGTTGAGCAAAGGAAGCAAGTACTGAGATGTAGAATGGAGTTTGTGTTTCTCCTCCTGATTTTTTAAGTAATGTTTTAGACAAGTGTTGTTTTCTTCCTTCACCATCAGTAACTATTAAGTCAAATTTTAAGTATGTTCTATAATCAGTGAATTTAGCAATATTTCTTTCTATTTCGCTTCTTGTGTTCATATCTAATGATGTGTCAGCGAAGGTGATTTGTCTAAATAGATCTTCGATTGTATCTTTGTATTTTTCTTGGAAAGTATTTTCATCTACGCTATATCCTTCCATTAATAGAGGATCCGTTATCATTTCATAATAATTTTTGTATTCGCCTCTAGGATTCATTATGAAGTGATATGAGTCGTTACCAAATTTTGAACCACTCAAAGCATCATTTAAAGCTTCTATTTGCATTCTTACGGTATCAAAGTTTGATTTTAGTTTTGCTAAGAAATCATCTTTGAATTGTGTTATTGCATTTGCTTTAGCAATAGTTATTTTTTCTTGGTAATCAACTAGTTTATTGCCTTCAAATTCAGCAAGTTCTTCATCATACAATGTGTTATCGCTTGAATTAGGGTTGTAAGATATGTGATAAACTGAGTTATATTGAGATCTTAGCATTATAAGTTTATCTCTTAAACCTTTGTTTTGGCTGTCTACATGGTCAATTTTTGATTTGTAGAAGTTTAACAAAGTATTTATATTTTTAGTTCTATCAAGTTCTTCAATAAATGCAGGTTCACCAGTTGACATAATCCAAGCTTTATTAAACATGTTGTAGATAACTTCTTTTGCTTCTTTAACTTGCTCTGTATACATTGGTATGTCGAACTCTTCTATTCTTTCAAGTTCACTTCTTTGTTTTACTTGGCTAGTAAGTAATTCATCTTTTTGAACTTCATATTCTCTTATTTTATTTTGAAGTTTGTCAATTTTGGTTTCAAGAACTTCAACATAGCTTAAATCTAATTTGTCTAATTCTTTATCAAGTTCTTCTTTTTGCATTACTAATTCAGGCATTTGTTTGTAAACTGCACTTACTTCGCTCATTGATTTGATTTCGTTTGTATTAAGAACTTCAACTCTACTTGCATCTTCAAATTTAATGATTAAGTTTTGTAGTTTTTCGTTTCCTCTTTGTAATTCCATATATTCATTTTCTAAGAATTGTTTTTCGTTATCTAATGAGTTAATGCCGATGTAATGGTTGCGCCATCTTTCTTTATTTATTTGTCTTGCAACGTATCCTTGATATGTCATACCAGAGGTAGTTATTGAACGAGAGTGTTTTCTTAAATCTTCAACTTTATCACACTTCATTAAGTTTCCTAATAAAGAATCTATGTATGCTCTAGCGTATTCGTTATTTGTTGTTAATTCTTCTGCTAGAGAACCTTTTACTTTAACTGGATTTGATTGTTTTACTTTTAAGCAATCTACGATACCAAAATCGTAAAGGTTGTATTCAAATTTTACTGAATCATAGATTTTCAAAGCATCTTCAAAGTAGATTGGGTCTAAGAATAAATAAAATTTTTGAGTGTGTAAGTATCCTTCAATGGCATTTTTCCAGTTAGGGTCTTTTACTTCTAATAGGTCAGATAAGATATCTACTTGAACGTTTCTGCTATATTTTTGAGATAGTTGCTGTTCTAGAACTCTTTTTAGTGTTAACAATCTTTGATCGTAGTTTTTGACTCCTCTTTCTAAGTTAGTCATGTTAGATGATATTTCTGCAATACGGCGATTATTTTGCTTGATTTCTTCTTTGAAAGAATGAAGGACTCCACTTATTTCTGTTTTTAATTTATTGATATTTTCTTGCATTTCTACAAAGTAATCTAAATCTAGGTTTTCTAGGTCTATGTTTGTGTTAAATTCTTCGATTCTTCTATAATATTGTTTAGCTATTGCTTTTAGTTCATTGATGTTTTCATTGTTTTGTTCTTCACAGTTAAGAATTTTATTTATTGATCCCATCCATTGAAGTTGATAGTTGTCCATGTTTGTTACAATAGATTCAACACTATCTTGAAGTTCTTTAATGCGAGCATCTAATTTAGCTTTTTTCTCTTCGATTACAGCTTGTTGCTTGTAGATGTCTAGAGAATATTTTTCTTCTAAAACTTTTTCTTTAGCAGCGATGTTGTTTTTGATTTCTTGCTCACATTTTTCAATTAAAAGGGAATATTGACCTAAATCTTCTTTTCCTTCATTTAACTTTTCTTTGTTAAGTTCTAATTGTTTATTTTTTATTTGAAGGTCACTACGATGGTATATGTATTTTTGTGTTAAGAATGAATCTTCTTGACTTTTCCAAGTATCGTATACTTCTTTTATTTTTCTTAATTCTTCAACTCTTTTTGCTAAAGTTTCTGTATCGGCCTCTAATCTTTTATAGTTACGAATGTTTTCTTGCATTGAAGCAATGTCAATTGTTGAATTTACATCACATACATATTCAGTTATGAATGTTTCAATGTTTGAAATAGGTGAGAAAGGAATAGCTTTTTTAAATAAGCCAAAGAATGAATTAGATAAGTGGCCAAATTTTTCTTTTATGAATTCACGATACGATGAGTTTGTTTCAAAGAATGATATTTGGCTTTTGTAGTAAGTTTCCAATAAATATACTTTTAACTCTTTAATGGATAAAGGTAGTTTATTTATTACAAATTTGTTTTCTGGAATTGGGCCATCGTAGCTAAAGTATTTATAATCTATTGATCCATCTTCGTAGTTATCGAATACTACCCCAACTGTCATGTACTCGTTGTTTACATCGTCATAAAATTCTCCTACAACATAAGAGGTGAAGCGACCGTTTCTAAGATATAGCATATTTCCGTTATCGTCATCACCGATTTCACAGCGTAAATAACCTTTTAATGTACGGCTAGATTTGTCTGAAGCACTTTTATTGAAGAAGTGTCCTGTAGTATCTCCAAGCATTAAAAGTTGTATAGCATCTATTATTGTTGTTTTTCCAGCTCCATTTTTTCCGGTTAAGAAATTTATTTGGTCTAGTTCTAGGGTTTCAAAACGTAAGTAGTGCCAGTTAATTAATACTATTTTCTTCAGTAGTTTCATTACTTGTTACCTCACTTTCTAAGTTAAATACGCTATCATCAATTTCTTGGTTTAGATTAATTGGTAATTCTTTTTCTTCTTGGAATACCATTGAATATATCGCATCAATTTTTTCATTGCTTACGACTAGTAGGATTGTTGGAAGAATTGCTAGTTGGCAAGCAGAGTCTTCTATGTTACCTTCTATTTTAGTTAGTACGTTTTGGTTTATTAGCAATCTAATACTTTCAAGCATATCTTTCATTGTAGGTTTTTTAGTTACTATTTTTAGTTCAAGAAGTTTGTATATTAAACTGGCTGTAGAAATATAAACCACACTACTTGTAGCATTTTTTTCTTTTTCTTCGTCGTAAATTACTCTAAGAGTAAAAAGTATTAATGTGGTTAATTTATCTAAACGAAGTTTGTTATAGCCGTAGTCATTTTCTAAATAAATAACTCCAATAATTTCGTCAGTTTTTAAGACGTAGTTAATTACTTTAAGGTATCCTTCAAATAAATCATAGTATTTTTCGATGAAACGATAATCGGCATTTATTTTTCCTATTTTATCTTTTGTTTCAAAAATTTCTCTTGTAACAAATGTTTTGTTTAACAAATAATTGACTAATTTTGCAAATCTTTCTTTTTCAGCGTTTGTTAAGTTGTTGTAATTCTCTAACCACATAATTATAACTTCCTCCTTCTTAGATATGTCATTTTTGGTATGTTGTATCCACTTGTATTTACATTGCCGTCTTGAAGTTCTATTTTGTAGAATATATTTTTATCCCATCCTTTTAGCATTGAATGGATGGTTAGTATTAAGTCTTCGTCGCTATTAATCTTTAATTGAGCTGAGTCTAATTCGTTTTTATTATTTAGAATTTTTGTATCTACGTATTCGACAACATTTTTGTGTGAATAAGTATTATTCATATTTTCTATAAAATTTGTTGCCATATCATCTATATGGTCGTATACTCCATCATCTAGTTCCAAAGGTTCGCTGGATATTAGTGGAGAAGTATAGCTTCTAACAAATAAACTACTTTCACTTAGATAGCCAGTTTTTTCTAAAGGAATATATTCGTAGAAATGGTCCAATATGCTATCTTGCTCTGTGTCTGTTTGAGCATCAGCAAGTTTGTCTATTAGTTTAGACATTTTTGCTTTGATACTCTTATCGTTATTTAATAGTGCTTTCATCTTTTCGGTTGTAGCACTTACATAATTTGTGTTTTTGTCGTCTATTCTATCAACCATCTCTTCTAGTTCATTTAACTTATCTACGATAAAGTATATTTTTGTTATAACATCTTCTCTAGCTTCATCTAATGTGTTGAATTTTTGATAGTTAAATGCTTGCTTTTCCAGTTCTTCGACTTGTTCTTGTTTTCTAAGCCATTTTAGTAATATTTCTACTATGCTGCCTTTAAATCTGTTTAGAGAATCTTTTGTTTTTAGCGGCATGTATATTTGATTTATTATTCTTTTTTGATAATTGTCAAAATGATCTACAAGCACTTCGTTTATGGTTGTTAAAAAACTTAATTTGTTAAATTTTCTTCTAATATTATGATATAAAGATTTTAAATCGTTTTCTAACTCGTTAGTTCTTTCATAAGCATTTAATAGTGCTGTGTACATAAAGTCTTTTCTCTCGCCATCAGCTTGAACAAGGTTAGAGTATATTGCGTACATGTGTGTGTTATATCCTTGTTCGTCTTCTTTTAAAATGGCATAAAGGGTGTTAATTATTCTTATTGAATAAGGAGCAAGAGCAATATATTCTTTAAATGAGGTGTCTACTCCATATTCTATTTCTATCCATCCTGTCTCGCAAAGTCTTTTAACAACAAATCGAGATAAAGTTAGTGCATCTTTGTTTAATTTTTTTCCATCATTAAAAGATTCTGCTTCTTCAATATCTAAAGTTAAAATTTCTGTAGCTAAAATTGTAGATAGTTGTTGTATAAGTTTGTCTCGTTCTATAACTAACTCTTGTTTGAATGCTTGTCTTAGTAAAAACAAGGAACTTACATATACATCTTTGCTTTTTGAATTGAAAACAGAAAACAAATTAGATGGTAGTACTTCAAATAATCCCATAAATTCAACTCCTATAACTTTTATAATTATAAATTATTTAAAGGGATATTACAATGAATTTCATAAACTATCATATTATTTACAAAATGTGTATTATTTTAATATATTAAAATATTTTCTTGAAGTATCTTCTTAAAATATTGATTTTTTCTTTATATAAAAATAAAAGGGCGTTTATTGCCCTTTTATTTGGGAAATGAGTGTAAATAATAGTTGCTACTATTATTAGGCATTGGTGTAATCTTGCCCAATAATATTTTTTGCACTTTTTTTGAACTTATTCATTATTTTTTGCAATTGTTGAATTTATTAATATTCCTAAGTAAATTATGTAACAAGAATAGTATAACAACAGCATTGCTATTATAATTGGTGTTAGGAGTCCGTAGTATGTTTTTATGTTGGAAAAACCATTTATTATATAATAAAAAAAGTTTAAGAATATGGTTAGTATGAATGAACTTATTAATGCTCCTGCATATAGTTTTTTTAGTTTTTGAAATGTTGTGAATTTATAAAAAATAAGTAATGACATGAAAATACTTGCTAAGGTCATTATAAAGTTGAAATTGTTGAAAAATACTATTTTTTTAATGAATATATGTGTTATGAATACAATAAAGAGTGTTAATAGCAAAACTATTGATAAGGCTATTGAATATAATCTTTTTTTAAGTTTATTGCTGAAGCGAAAATTGTAAAGTCTTTCCATGTAGGTTAAAAAAGAGTTGACACCGCTTGATAAAAAATTAATGCAAATTAGATTTATTATTAAATTTGTTGTTTGCGTTAGGTTTAGTGTTTCAGATAAATTGTAAATTTTTTTGAAATTTATGATGTTTAAATTTGGAAAATAATTAAAAAGTATATTTAGAAAAGATGTGGTTAATATTATTGTTGGCGCTAATGCTAAAATTGTTAAATAGGTAAGATTGCCGATTAAAATATTTGTTTTTTCATTAAATAAGTTTTTTGAAATTTTTATTACTTTGTTATTAATCAACTTTAATCTCTCCAATCAAAAAAAGCCCACAGTTTTATTTTGTGGACTTTTTTTGTTATTATTTTTGTTTTTTTGATATTTCTACCTCGTTTTTTATAACTCTTAGCAATAGCTCATTGTTGTCTGAACGAATTGTGTATTTTTTTCTTTTTTTGTTGGAATAATAAATGGTGAAGGAAGGCCTAATTCCAAACCCTAATAAAATTGAGTCGCTTGGTCTTTCTTTGATGCGTGTAATATCTTTATAAGATATTATTTTTGTGGAAAAGAATGATCTTTTTATCAATATTTTATCATGGTATGCATAGTATTTTTTTCTGAATAATCCTAGATAGAAAACAAGAATTAATTCAATATTTAAAATTATTAGAAGACATATTATTTTCTTTTGTTCAAGGCTGTTAAACAAGCTTTCTGGGGTAAATAACCAAACAGATAAAGCTGCTATATGTAAAGATAGTGCTAAAAAAAGGAAAAAAGTGTATTTTCGCTTAAATTTAAATTCCATAAATTCAACTCCTATTTGTTTATGATTTAAGAATATATTATTTGTGCTCAAATGTCAAATAAAATGCTTTTATGTAATAAATAAATAGTTAAAATAGTTGAAGTAAAGTTTGTTTTAATATAAAATGAGTTGTGCATATTATAAGGAGGAGTTTTTTTGATGAAGAAAAAATGGTTATCATTAGCTACAGTGTTGTGTTTTGGAATAGGGCTTGCTAGTGGTTGTAGTAAGGATGATGGCTCTTTTAAAAAATTACATTTAGATGGGCATGATATAGTTTTGACATTAGGGGATAATGTTAAATACAGCGCCGATGATTTGTTTGGCGATATGTTAGATTCAAAAGAGGGTGCTAGTACTGTTTATGAAAAACTTTTGAAAATGATTGTTGAAAATAGCATTGAAACAGATTCTAATATGAAAGCGAGTTGGGATTTGCTACTAGAATCATTTGAAGAAAGTGTTGAAAATAAGGCTTTGTCAGAAGGTATTAGTGAAAAGGAAGCTAGGAAAGCTCTTTTGACAGAAGAAGGGTATTCAACTATAGAGGAGAAAAAGGAAGCTTATTTGTATGAAGTTAAATTGGCTAAGCTTCAAGAAAATTATTGGAAAGAGAGAAAAGATTATTATTTTGAAAATTATTTTAATTCTCGTTTGCCATATTACGTTAAGCATATTCTTGTAAAGACAGGATATACTGCTAATAGAGGTCCTTATTCTTCTGTTATCGATTCTGATGATGCAAAAGATTTATATGATGTATATTCTTTACTTGCTAAAGGTGAAAAGTTTGCTTATGTTATGAATCATAAATCAGAGGATGCTACTGATGGTAATGGATATCATATGGATTTAACTACTAGTTTTGTTACTGAGTTTTTGCATGGTGTGTTTGCACTTGATTCAATGATGAAGGATCAAGAAGGAAAAGTAACAGGACTTGATAGTGAAGTATTAAATTATTATATTAATGAGTCAGGGGTAACCGGGGATAAAAATGACTATAATTTTAATATTATTTATGCAGATGATATTGAAACTTTGGGAAATAAATCTTCTTCTTCTGATTATAATTCTATTTCAACTTATGAAAAAGATGATGAAGGAAAAGAAAATAGCATAGGTAATATATCTAACTCTAATGCATATGGTTCAACATCTTCTTTGTATACAAGAACAGTTATATTTAATCAAACATTTAATAATCCTGGAATTAGCGTTATTTCTTTGGGTGATGATTTTGCAGGTGAGAATTATATTGAATTGACTATCGATGGGAAAAATCATAAATTATTGACAGATGAGAATAAAAATCTTGTTTTTATAGCTTGTGCTAAGGGAAGTAGTAGTGATTTATGGGTTCATTTCTTAACTGTTAATGTTTCTCCATTTGATGAGAAAGCAAAATTGTTCTATTCTTTTGATCAAGAAAAAACAATTGATAAGATGGTTGAATCAAAGAAAACTGAGTTGCAAGGCAATCAAACTTTAAGTGAAGCTGAAATAACTGCTCAATTAGAAGAGTATAGAGAAGAACTAGAGGTTTATCAAACTTATGTTGATATAAAAGGCGGAGAAACTCAAAAGGGTAGAAATGCAATAATTGAGGAATTAGAAGGTTATGTCAAGACTTATGCTAAAAGAGGAATCACTTCAGAGGCAGTTGCTGGTAATGATCAATTCTTAACTTATGATATGGTTGAATACTATATGGAAAAAGGAAATATAACAATATCTAATAATGATTTGAAAAATTTGATTGAAACATATATAGAAAATCAAAAAGCATTAATAGATTATAATTCTCAAAATTCAATAGTTAAAGGTTGGGATGAGTATTATGATAGAATTTCTTTAGCTAATTCTCAAGAAATTATAGATAAGAAGATACCTATGGAATGTAGTTATGGAGTTAATAATGGTGCCGTATGTAAGTATTATTATAATGAAGAAGATAGAGGATTTGAAATAATGATTACTTATAAAGAAGTAGGATCTTCAAGTGAGTATATGCCTGCTGATAAAACAAAATATGTTACATCATTCCGTATAGGGGATGGAGTTATAGAATTACCTGATGCTAATGATGGTATGCATAGAGATGGTTATACATTTGGTGGATGGTATTCAACTTCTACTTACGAAGAAGGAACAGAAGTTACTCAAATAGATGCAACAAGAACATCAACTAATAATAAAGTTGTTTTATATGCAAAATGGAATGCAACAGGAGGTAGTAATTAATGAAAAAAGCTTTTAAGGGTGTTGGCTTATCGCTATGTGCGATGTTATTGTTTGCCGGTTGTTCGTGTAAAAAGGAAGAACTTGATACAAAAGCAAATATAAATAATTCTAAAGATACATTTGTATCTGGATTAAAAGATGGTGTTGTATCTACTCCGTTACAAACATTATACGATGATTTAAAAAGTTCAACTGGAAATTCTGTTGCTGCAGATAAATTATTAGAACTTATTTCTGAAAAAGTTCTATCAGATGCTAAATGGCAACAAAGATATGAAGATAAAGTAAAAGATAAATTAATGGAATTGACAAAGAAAGAAGAATATCAAACTAACGGAATTTTTGATGAAGAAAAGTTAGTGAAAAATTTAAATATTTATGGTGATGTTGTTGTTTGTCAGGATAATACATATGGACCTACTTATTCAAGTGGCATTATTGATGAATATATGGTTTGCGATTATACAAAGTATATAGATAAGAGTTTGAAGATGAGCGTATTAGCAGAATTGCTAAATGAAAAATATGTTTATGATAAGGTTATGGTTGATAAGGCAAATATATTAACTACCAAAAAAGCAAGAATGGTTGAATATGTTTCTATTGGATATTCAGATGATACAGAAGAAAGTGAACTTATAACACATATAGTTGAATCTATAAAAGAATTAGAAAAAGAAGATACTACTCTTACACTTGAAAAAATTGCGTCTAATTGGACTGATAAAAAAATACAAAAAGTGGTTGAGAATTTTGAAAAAATAAATACTGTTGATGATAAAAATGGTGCTATTATGAATGAATTTACAAATGGTTATACTCAAAGTGCTGAAACGGGATTAGAGAAAAAGAAAAAAGAAATATATGATGTTTCTAATTATCAAAAAGTTGTTATAACAAGTGATAGCAGTGATATTTTAAATTCAACATTGGTTGAAAGAATATTAAGCGAGAATGTACTTAGTACTACTTCTAATAAGACAATTAAAATCAACAATGGTTATTATTTGGTTGCTCCTTGGGCAGGCACTAATATAGATTCTACTGATTTACGAATTAAAGATTCATCAAAAAGCAAATATTATATTGTTAAGGTTGATGTTATTAATTCAGATTCAAATGATGAAATGAAATACGAAGCAGTTAAAATATTAGCAAAAAATACAAGCTTGGTTGGAGATAGTATCAGTTATTATTTAGAACAATATAAAAATGATATAAAGGTTTATGATGAGGAAATATATAAATATTTTAAAACACAATATTCTGATATATTTGTTGATTAATTTTGCAGTCAAAGGAGGGTAAGCAATGAATAAAAAAATGTTATCATTTATAATGCTGTTTATGGTTGCTTTTTGCTTCATTGGTGGCTGTAAGGATAATGAAGATGATAAGAATGGAATTTTAGTAAAAGACGGAAAAGACGTCGTGGCTACTATAAATAATATTGACTATACTGCAGATCTATTGTATGGCGATATGGCGAATTCTAATGTTAGTTCGGATTATTTATATGAAACACTAGAAGATTTGTTAATTAAATCGGTTGTTACAGTTACTGATAGTATGAAAAATCGTATAAATAACGAAATTGAAAAGTGGAAAAAAGAAATAAAAGAAAATTCAATAATTAAAGGGACTTCATATAAAGATGATTTAAAAGCGGCTTTAGAAGCAGAAGGTGTTGAAACTGAAGAAGAATTGGTTGATAAAAAAATATTTGAGTTACAAGAAGAAATTATTGTGAATCAATATTGGGAGGAAAATAAAGATCGTTATTATAATGAATATATTAATAATAATTATGTTTATCATATTAGCCAAATCTTAGTTAAAGTTAGCACTAACGGAAATAAAGATTATTTTGATGTTGAACCAAGTGAAACTGTGGCAAAGAAAATATATGATGTTACAAATTCATTATTGAGTGGAGAAAAATTTTATCAAGTTGCTCAAAGATATTCTGATGACACAGCAACTAAAGAGAATGGCGGAGATATGGGGTTAGTTACTTTAAATGATACGACAATTTCTGATGAAGTTAAGTATGCATTAGCTAGTTATAGTATTTATTTTGAAGATGCTGATTTAGAATATCCTGAGTATTTAGATGAAGTTTATGGAGATGGATTTGAAGCAATTCCTCAACAATATGTGGATTTGCTAGGGGAAAAATATAATGAAGATAGTGGAGTTTATCATATTACTTCTACTAGTGGAACAGTTTCATTATATTCTCGTGTTCAGGCTAGAAATATATTGTTCAATAATTTATATAATTCTAGAACATTTAGGTTATTACAAGTTAATGAAGATATCGGAAATTCAAAGGAACTTAGTAATGTTAAAATGCCATTAATAGATGTTGCTGGTTTTGAAGAGGTTGCTAGCTCTAAAAAAGTAGTAACTAACGAAGAAAAATTGCCTATTTTAGTTGTTAGAAGTAACGAAGGAATACATTTTATTTCAATAAATAAATCTGCTTTTTCTGGAGAGGAAGAATTATTGAAGTATTATGCTAAAGAGGTTAATGATTCAGATAATTATATATCTTATGTTGAAAAGGCTATAAATAATTCGGATAAAGAGAGCAGAATTTCTAATTTAGAATCTTTGGCTAAAGATTATTCAATTATGAAAATCAGTGGTAATAGTAATTTTGCTGGTAATGAAGATTTTATCAAATATGATATGTTTACATATTATTTAAATAAATTTAATGAGGTAAGGTTTGAAATAAAAGATAAATCTATAGAGAATAAGGTTTTGAATTATATTGAGGCGCAAAAAAATTATATTAAATTAAAAATAAAATATGTTTTTGATGGCGGATATGAAAAACTATCTAATTCAGAAGAAAAATTTGCTAATAGTATTGAAGTAACAAAGCACATTCCAATATTAAAATGTTTAGATAATAAAGCTTGTACTTATACTCATGATGGAGGATTTAAACCTTATAATGTAGGAGGTGGCGAGTAATGAAGAAAAAGATTTTAACGGGTTGCTTGTTACTAAGTAGTTTGATTGCTTTGTGTAGTTGCAAAAAAGATATAACGGATACAAGTGCAAATATCAGTTTTGAAAATACAATTATATTTACTAGCAGTAACAATAAACTAACTGCTGGCGATGTTTATAGTCACATTATAAACAATCAAAAGGATGAAGTTGTTAAACAAATAATGTTGGAAATATTAAAAGAACAAGTAGATGTTAACGATTCTAATGTTAAGTATTTATATCAAAAGTATATAAGAGAATCATTTGAAACGAATTTTTTAAATAATTCTACTTATTCTTATAATGGGGATTTCAAAGAAGAAATATTGGTTAATTATTTGAAAAGTGAAGGTTATGCGATTTCTTGTGATGTAGGATTTGAGCAAACTTTATTATCACAAGATTTTAAGTGTGATTATAGTGATTATATTGAAAAAGAATTAGACTTTGATACTTATATGAAAATTTTAAAAGTTAAGTATATAATAGAAGAAAAACAAAATCTTATTCTTAATAATGCTCCTAGGAAAATTACTTATTATACTGAATCAAAAGGTTCTACAGATAATGAGGTTAGGGAAGAATTTGAAAGTTATGTTGCTAGTATAGAGGAAAATTATAATTCAACAGAAGAAAATGTAATTAAAAGTATTGAGGATATCGGGGAAACTAAAAGAAAGGAAGCTTTAGATGAATTAGCTAAAGAGTATGCTTATTTATCTACTTCTACTGATTCAAGTTCTGGATATATGTATTTAAATAAATTTACAACATGTGGTGAAAAGAAGTGTTCTAGAGAAGATGGTAAAGCTTATTTAGACAAGGAAATTATGGAAAAAGAATATTTCACAACCAAGGTTGTTATAAAAAAGAATGAAGATGTTTTATATAAGTCTGCTAGAGATATATTGTTTAGTGAGAATGTTGAAGATTATTTGTATAGCATAGGTGGTAAAAACTATTTGGTATCTCCTGTTTATGCAAGTGATTCAAATAAACGAATAAACGACATTATTATGTTTGATGCAGAAGGAAATAATTATTATATTGCTACTGTTGATGTTATTAATGAAGAGTCGTCTTTTGCTGATAAAGCTTTAGTTGCTGAATTGTTGATAGATACAATATCTTCTTCAATTATTTATGAATATTGTTTTGATGAGCAAACGATAAATATATATGATGAAGAAATAAGAGAACATTTTATTAGTAAATATGGTAAATATGAAAAATAAAAGCGATTTGTCAAAGTCGCTTTTTTATTTAAAGTGGATAATCTGATGTTTTTACTGAATCGTGTGGGTTGCTATTTGTATACATTAAGTATTCTGGCAAAGTCAAAATTTCCGTGTATGTTTCTATTATATAGGGGAGTAAATCCTTTTCTTTACAAATGTTTTTTGAGGTTAATACTCCTATTACTTTGCCGTCGTTTAGTACAACTAATCGTCTTATTTTGTTTTTTGACATAATTTTTGCTGCATCTACTAGCGACGTTTCCGGATTAACGAAATGAATTTCACTAGTAATAGTTATTTTTTCTATTGGCTCATATAAACTTTCTGAATTTTCCATTCTCATTAATATATCTCTGTCTGTAATTACTCCTATCAATAAGTTGTTTTTTGTTATTGGCATAAATCCTATGTTTTTTTTCTTCATAATTTTGATTGCTTCAATTATTGAAGTAGCGCTATCACAGGTTATAGCTGGGGTTGTCATCATTTCTTTTACCTTTTTTTTATTCATTTAAATTTTCTCCTTTTTTATTTATTTTTTTCACAAAAGTATAAATAAATACATTTTATTTTCATATTCTTTAAATAGGTGAATGTTGTGGATATGGTTAATGAGTGTTTTAAAAGAAGATTAGTTTTTTATTTTGCTAACGTGATGCTTTGCCTTATTTTACTTCTATCTTATATTAAGAAGCCGTTAATACCATTGTTTAGAGAATATGGCGAATATCAAATTACTAATTTAATTATGAGTGTTATGAATATTTGTGTGGAAGAAAATATAAATGATTTTGTTTTAAAAGAAGCAATTTATCAAAATGAGTATGATAAAAATATTTTTGAATTTAATTTAGATATAATAAATTCTGTTGCATATAATATTGTTAATAGAGCACATCAAATTTTAAAATCTTTTGAATATGGCTATGTTGAAGATGAAGTGTTAACAAAAATTAATTTAAAAAATGATTTATATGAGTTTGAAAATGGTGTTGTTTATAAAATTCCTGTGTCAGAAATTTTTGATAATTTTCTTGTTTCAAATTTAGGATTTAAAATACCAATTAAATATAAATTCGTTGGTTCTATAAAAGGTGATGTTGTTAGTAGTGTTGATGAATATGGTATTAATAATGCGTTGATTAAAATATCTTTAAATATAGTTGCTGATGCTAAAATTATATTACCTATGTCGACAGCAAATAATAGTATCAGTTTACAAATTCCAATGATAATTAGAGCTATAAATGGGGAGATTCCGTCATATTATTTAGGAACTAATATTGTGGGAGGGGTTAATAAATGATTTCGTTTTTATTTGAACAATATGGGTATTATCCCAAAAAAATCATTAATAATTGCTTTTTTTTCGATAAATGGCAATTTAAGTTGATAGAAACAGAATATAGCGAACAAGAGATTGAAGAGATGGAGAGATATTGTAAATTTTTAAAGTCTTTTTTTAAGGAAAAAGGGGTATATATTGTGAAAAATAAATTTCAAAATCATATTTCTTGTTATGAAGGAAAAAATTATATTTTGATTTCTTGTTATAAATATGATATGAAAATAGATGATTTTAGAAAATTTCAAAAAATATTTTCAGATCAGAAATATCGAATAGAATTAATAAATTTAAAAGAAGCATGGAAGTTTAGAATGGCAGAAATAGAAGAGAAGGGTTTGGGTTCTTTAAAAATGGATAGTAGTAATTATTGCTTGAATTTGGAAAAATCTTTATTTTGTCTTGGATTGTGTCAAAATGCAATTCAATATTTGAATGATATTATAGATGAATATGGTGGTGTTGTTAAAAATGCAATTATAGTTCATAAAAGGGTTAATGATTTGTCTTCTTTTGAGTTTTTCAATCCGTTTAATTTTGTTGTAGATAGTCCAATACGTGACTATGTTGAGTTATATAGGAATGAATATATTTTTCTAGAGGAACTTGTTGAAGTTTTTTTTGATTTTGGTTTTGATGCTTTTGATGCTTCTTTATTTTTAGCAAGATTATTATATCCTGCAAGCATCTTTGATGTTATAGAGGATATTGTGGACAATAAAGTTTGTGATGCAAAAATGGAATATGATATAAATAAAGAATTATCAAAAATAAAAAAAGTATATTTATTTTTCAGGGAAAAATATAATATACATCCTATATTGTGGTTGGAAGAGCAAAGTTTTATTTAACAACTTCTACACCTATAACTCCGCTTACTTCATCTATTAATATCATTTCAATTCCGTCGCTTATTGTACTATCTAAGTTTATGCAATCTGAGCAAGCTCCTTCCATTTTTACATATACTATTCCATTTTCAAATTTTATAAATTGTACATCTCCACCATCATTTTGTAAAAAAGGCCTTATTTTTTCTATAACCTCTTTAATTTTTTCTTCAATATTTTCCATCTTAAATACCTCTACATTGTTATCGATTTCTTTACTTATCTTATCACAAAATGATATAATTTAAAAATAGAAAGAAGGAAATATATGAAAAAATATTATCCAGGAAATGTTGTTGAAGGTAAAGTTGTGAGTATAAAACCTTATGGTGTTTTTATAAATATTGACGAGGACTTAATGGGGCTTTTGCATATATCTGAAATTTCTAACAGCTATATAGATGACATAAATAAATATGTTAAAATAGGAGATATAATAAGAACAAGAATTTTGGATATAGATTATGATGAAAAAAAAGCGAAACTAAGTTTGAAGGCTTTAAAGAAGCGAGAAAGATACAAGAAAAAGTGTTCTTTATCCGAAGAAAGATTCGATATAAAAAAAGAGTTTTTTTCGATTAAAGTTAGAATGAATGATTTTATTTGTGATGCTAAAGAAAGGTTGGGAGTTAAGGATGATTAAATTAGATTATACTTATAGTTCTTTTGGGGTAAATCAATTGAAGAAATATGAAGAAGAAGTATTAAAAATTGTTGAAAAGTTTGAATCGAAGGAATGTGAGGGTAATGATTATTTGGGCTGGTATGATTATTCAAATGATGCGATCAATATTTTAGATGATATAGAAAAAATTGCTAGCAAAATAAAAAGTGAGTCTCAAGTTTTTGTTGTCTGTGGCATTGGTGGTTCTTATTTAGGAGCTAGAGCTGTTATTGAAGCTGTTAAGGGTTTTTATAATACGGATGTTGAAATTGTATATCTTGGAAACACTTTAGACGAAAGATATATTCAAGACACTCTTGATTATTTAAAAGACAAGGATTTTTCTGTAAATGTAATTTCTAAATCTGGCACAACATTAGAGACGGCGTTGGCTTTTAGGCTTTTGAAAAAAATTTTGATGAATAAGTATGGAGAGGAGTATATAAATAGATTATATATTACTACGGATGAAAAAAACGGGTGTCTTAGAAAATTTTCTGATGAAAATAATATATGTTCGTTCACTATACCTTCTAATATAGGCGGAAGATACAGTGTCTTTACTCCGGTTGGGTTGTTGCCGCTAGCTGTTGCTGGAGTTGATATACGTGACTTTATTTCTGGGGCCATTTCTTCGTCAAAGGATTTTAAAGAAAAAAATATAGAAAAAAACATTTTTTATCAATATGCGGCGTATAGATATAATCAATATGTTTCTAATAATAAAGTTGTGGAACTTTTTGCAACATATAGTCCATATTTGAATATGGTTTCTGAATGGTGGAAACAGTTGTTTGGCGAGTCGGAGGGTAAGCAAGGAAAGGGTTTGTATCCGGCAAGTGTAAATTTTTCTACCGATCTTCATTCTTTAGGACAATTTGTACAACAAGGTAGTAAATGTTTATTTGTCACTCAATTAAAAATCCAAAGAGAAGGCAATTTATTTGTAGAAAAAGAGGAAAATGATTTTGATAATTTAAATTATGTGTGCCAAATTTCTTTTGAAAACATTAATCGCGTTGCACAATTAGGTACTAACAAAGCACATTTTGAATATGGTAGTGTAGACACTTTAAGTATTGTTTTGTGTGATTTGACGGCCAAAAGCCTTGGATATTTAATGCATTTTATGATGTGCAGTTGTATGATTAGTGGATATTTGATAGGGGTAAATCCATTTGATCAACCAGGTGTTGAATTTTATAAACAAGAAATGAAAAAAATGTTAAAAACTTTTTAAAAAAGTGTTGACTAGTTAAAATAAAGGTGATATATTTAAGAAGCATTGATTATGAATGCTTCATAAATGGATGCTTAGCTCAGTTGGTAGAGCATCGCCCTTACAAGGCGAGGGTCGGGGGTTCGAGCCCCTCAGCATCCACCATTTTTTTATTAAGGGTGTTTAGGATGTTAGTATTCGCTCGTTATAGTTAATGGAGGAGTAGCGAAGTGGCCAAACGCGGTTGACTGTAAATCAATTCCCTCTGGGTTCGGCAGTTCAAATCTGTCCTCCTCCACCACTTATTGGGGTATAGCCAAGCGGTAAGGCATCAGACTTTGACTCTGACATTCCCCTGGTTCGAATCCAGGTACCCCAGCCATTCTTAGGATGGTCCGTTAGCTCAGTCGGTAGAGCACGTGACTTTTAATCACGGGGTCACAAGTTCAAATCTTGTACGGATCACCATTTTTTTTGCCCAGATGGCGGAACAGGTAGACGCACAGGACTTAAAATCCTGAGGGTTGAGAGACCCGTGCCAGTTCGATTCTGGTTCTGGGCACCAAAAAAATAAAAAAAACTACTAAAAAGTAGTTGACATGCATAATAATATGATGATATTATGTATGGGCATCACGGCTGAGAGGCGAAAAAAGTGATGGAGAAATGATCTTTGAAAACTAAATAGAAACGTCAGCAAACAATAATTTTAAGTAAGAAAAAAAGCGAGAGCTAAAAGATATAAACAATAAGAGAGTTTGATCCTGGCTCAGGATTAACGCTGGCGGCAT
>JBGVED010000040.1:0-84939 GCA_045119835.1 Bacilli bacterium
TCATCAGAAGAAGAAGAAACACTTGTTATTGTAGTTGAAACACTAATATCCACAGACGATAATGTAGCAGTACCACCATTATACACACCATAAGCTTGTTCCCATGGCACTTGAGCAAACTCTATTGAAATATTATTTATTGTAACTTGGCTACCGGAATAAACATCAACCCCATAACCAAAAAGGGAAGAAGATTGAGTCCCACTATTATTTAAAAATAACTCAACATTATCAGCTGTCAATTGTCCAGACTTTATTTTTAATCCGTTGGCAACTCTATATCCCTCTGCCTCTATTGTTATATTATTCAAACTTAAAGTTCCCTCTGAATGGATACCATATGCATAAGCAGAATTACCAGCTTTTGTATTTTTAACCACTATATCAACGTCACTAACCGATAAAGTACCTGTATTATAAATTGCATACATCGTACCCGAATAAGAAGCATTAGCAACAATGCTTCCCCCATTTATTGTTAAAGTTCCCTTATTTTCAATACCATAATAAGTATCATAACCAGTACTACAAGAAGAAGTATAAGTCATTCCATTCAAATCTAATGTAAGTGTTCGACCACTCCCTAAATACACACATCCTTCAACATTATCTAAAAGTTTTATAGTATTACCATTAGTAGCACTATTAAATGCACTTAATATTGTATCATAAGATGCTACATAAGAGCCACCAGAATCTAACTCTAAAACGGGACTAATCTTTAAATATACATATCCACTTTCCTCCACTATTGTAGCATACTCTTCTACATCATCCAATATAGAAGCACAAGTAGTAGATGCTTCATCCTCATAACAACTTACTTGTATTTTGCCATCATAAAAATTGAAAATGGTATTAGTACTAGTTACATTGATATCACCAGATATATTAGGCTCAGTTAATGAGATAACTCCATCTTTTTTACCTATAGTAAAAGTTCCTCCACTTATATAAGCTGCAAAAGCCTCGAGTTCGCTATATTCTGTTGTAGAGATATCACCATCTATCATTGTCATAACGCCAGGAGAAACATTATACAAGCCATAATTTTTAACCGCTCCATCAAGATCCATTTGAATATAATCTATTGTTATTTTGCCGCTATTATGCACCCCTATAGCATAAGAGTTTGATAAAATTGAAACATACATTTTTTTTATTTCAACAACCCCTGTACTAGTATTCTCTATTCCATATGCAATAGCTTCTGGTGGACCAAATTCATATTTTCCATCAACTAATAAAGTTGCTTCCTCAACGATTAAGGTTCCTGAATTTTTTATTCCATAAATATCCGAATATTTATAACCATTTATTATTGTTCCATTCCCTTTAATAGTTAAATTTCCTTTATTATTTATAACATCTGAATAGAAATGTTCCTGCTTAATTATTTTCCCATTCATATCTAAAATTAAAGTTTTTTGACTTGAAACTGTTCCTGAAGCATCCATTAAATCTACTAACAATTTTATCGTATTTCCACTAGTAGCACCATTAAATGCACCCGATAATCTCGAATAATACGCTACATGTTCTCCTTCACTATTTAGCTCTTCTATCGCTAACGCTAGATAAGCTTCATCATCTTCTTCTATAATTGTATAACCGTCTTCAAAATATTCAAATTTAGATGAACAAGACTTGTCCCTAATGCCACTACAAGTATAACTAGCATTGCTGGTACGTTGACGGTTGTAACCCTTCTTTATTATTCCATCATAAAAATTACGTCTTGGTTGCGTTGATGATACTTCTATTCCACCAACTATTTCAGGATTAGTTTTAGAAACCTCTCCATCTTTTACACCTATAGTTAAAACACTTGTACTCGATCCTACATTTTCTAATGCAATTATACGATAATACTGAAGCTTTGTTTCATCTCCAGTTGCTTCTAAAGTTCCTTTGGTAAAATATAAACTTCCATTATTATATATACCCTCCACATAAGTTGTTTCTCCCACAGTTTGCACATCTGCGTACACATAAATACTTGCCCCATCTATAGTTAATGTTCCTTTATTATAAATTCCATATACGGCCCTAGTTGCTGTTAGATTGACATTTATTTGTCCATCTCCAATAATTGTCAAAGTTCCATTATTATCTATCTGTTTCAATAAATCAGCACTAGAACTAGAATTGCAACTTAAAATTTTCCCATTCAAATCCAATATCAATGTCTTTGTACTCTCTAAAGTAATCCCACACTCTTCTATATTTTCTATCAACTTAATAGTATTCCCACTTGTAGCACCACTAAAAGCAGCAGACAATGTTTTATAATATGCGACATGAATTCCACTTGAAGTTAATTCCTCTATAGGATTATTTATCTGTTGTAAATAAACAATACCACTTTGTTCTACCAATTCATTATCCACCTCAATAGAAAACATTACACTAGAACACGGAACAATGATGTTTAAATCCTGATCAGTTTTACAAACACCAGTTATCTTCCCATCATAAAAGTTAATTGATCCATAAGTATATAATATATTACCTACAATATTTGGAATACTTTGCGAAACATTTCCATCCATAACACCAATAGTTACCGAACCATTTTCAACATTTATAGAATTATAAAAATCATCTTCACTTGCATCTATGCTAACATTTTGCTCTATATTTATGCTACCTCCAGTTGCATACAATACACTAACACCTTCAGACCCACCAGAAGCCGTTAAAAAAGATTCAGAATGAATATATGTAGAATTAGATTTTGCCTCTATCGCATAAGCGCGAAAAGAGGAATTTGATTGAATATTAACATCGTACAAATCCACCAATCCACTAGTATGTATACCCCACGCTGAAAGTTCACCACAAAAATCTCCCATACATGCAACTCCAACTCTAATCTTAACATCACTTATATACAAAATAGCGCCAGTTGAATTTGTTACCCCATATGCATCAACACTTACTTCTTCTCCACTTGGAATATCAACCGAATAAAGAACAGTTAAATTTCCTGTCCCAAAAATATTTAAAGTACCCCTATTAACTATTCCACTATAACTAAAATGATCTCCATAAGAAAAAACATTATCAGAACAAATTATATCAAAATCATTCATATGTAATGAAAGTATTTTTCCACTAGCTAAGGTTACATTACACTCATGTATATCACTTGTAAGCATAATAATACTTCCGCTAGCAGCATTATTAAATGCCAATTGTAGAGAATCATATGATTCAATAGTATTACCACGGCCATCAACTTCTTCAACATTAGCGCTAACTTTACTACTATTACTAACCATTCCCACGACTAAAAAAGTAATTATTAAAATAAGATATTTTAATAGTGATAATATACTCATTAATTTTTTATTTGCTTCTAAATTATCAAACGAATACATACTACCACCTCTTTTCCACTACAAAAAAATCCCTAAAGACTTATTAAAATAATAAATCAAAAAAGGATAAAACTCAATGAAACCAAACGAATATGTTAAAAACATCCTCTATTCTTCACAAAAAAAGGTAATAAATACGTTATTAACATAAATTATTACCCTTAAAATTACTTCTTTTTAATAGTTATCCTATTATTTAAAACATCTATAACTCTATCTACAAATTCTTCTTCATTTAGTTTATCATCAACTGCATCAGGAACTATCTTTTTAGCCTCTTCTACTGCTTTATCAATAATTTTTTGTATTTGTTTATCATCAAATCCTACAAGTTTCTTCTTTAATTGGATTCCGATTCTAACAGAAATACTTTTATTTAAAGAAATTTTCATTTCTTCAATTTCTTTTTTTATACTAACATCAATACGACCATAAACCTCTTGATATGCTTTTGTTAACTCTTCTAACTTAACAGATAAACTTGCTAAATCCAAAGAAGTTAAATGCTCTTTAAATCCACTAACAATTTGACTAATCTCTTCTTTATAAGTATCAAGTTCTACTCTATCTACTTTACCTTTAACAGCAGCATTTATCTTTTTAGTTACTGAAGACATAATATTTTTCTTCATTGCCTCTACTTCTTTCTTAACACTTTCATCAATACGACCATTTACTTCTTCATACGATTTTGTCAATTCATCTAGTTTAAGATACAAACTTGATAAATCGTTAGAATTCAAACGATGATTAAAACCATCTAAAATACCTCTAACTTCTGCCATAAATACATTCAAATCGGTTCTACTAACTGTATTTTTAATAACCTCATTAATTTTTCTATTAGTCATAATCGCAACATTAGATTTAAATTTCTTTAATTTTGCATCTAAAGAAGCATCCAATCCTTTAAAATCCTTCTCAAGTTTGTCTAAAGAATCATTAATTGCTTTTAAATCTATCAAATCAACTTTTTCTTTATATTGACCGACAACTTTTGCAAGCTCATTTATCTTTTCATCAACATCTTCTTTACTAGCCTTACTCTTATCTAATTTAGCAACACTAGATAAAGATAACTCAAGAGCTCTTTTTATTTTCATAAATTCGTTAATGTTTTCAACTTCATTTTTAATTGTTCTAAAGTTTGTTGTTGCATTAACTTTAAAGTCATCTACCTTAGTATCATTAATAATCATATTTATCGTTTCATCAAATAAAGAATCAATCATATCTTTTGAGGCAATTATCTTAGCTGTTCTATTCTTTTTATTACTTAAATCAACATTATCAAGAGAAATTTTTTTTCTTTCATTCTCATAAAATCTATACTTTTCAGATACATTTGCTAAAACGCTTTTCTCACACTTATCAACAAAGCTTTCAACCCCAACAAATGGTTTATTAGTATCTAACACAGCTTGAAGATCACTCTTATTATTTAAAGTTTCTATAGAATTTTGAACTTTAGCAATATATTTTTGAGAAACAGAATTCCATCTACTTTTAATTGCTTTTTCTAACAACTCTCTATGTTCTTTAGTATCTGGATCTATCTTAACAGAATCTAATTTTTTAGCAATAACAGCATCAATTCTAGCACTATCTTTTTCAACAGCAGCAATCCTGTCTTGCAATGTCTTTCTAACCTTTTCTACTGTCAAAGTACGTTGTGGCTTAGGAGTTGGTTTTGGAAGTGTAGGTACTGTTTTATTAGTTGTTTTTCTATTTTTGATTTTTTTTACAACAGCAGCAATTGTTCCCCCTACAACAGTAACACCAAACGTTCCTCCTACAATAACTAAAACAGATGTTAACATACTACCACTCCTTATCTACCCTTGCGAGTTACAGGCTTCTTAACTTCTCTTTTCTCTTCCTCAAAATTAAGATCTACATCTTCTACTTCTTCAACAACTTTTGTTTTAGGTGCAGTTCTAACTGTTTTCACCTCTGGAGCCAAACTAATTGTTTGTTCTTCTTCTCTTTCTTGTTCCAACTCTTGTTCTTGTGTTCTTTCACGATTTAATTCTTTATCTCTTTTATTTGATTTTTCTTTAGAATCTCCATTTATCAAGCGATTAATACCTTTAACAACTAAAGAAGCTAATCCAACACCAGCTCCTCCAGCACCCATCAAAATAGCAACATTTCTAAGAAACATAGCAGGACTAAGAAGTGAAGGCCCAACCAAAACAAGCGTCAAAACAGAAGCAAGCACAAAAGCAAGCAATATCAACCCTGCAACCAAAAATGGTTTCTTTTTCTTAGTTTCATTAGATTTATTATTCTTAATAGCCATCTTAATTACCTCTTTTCATTTATTATTTAAAATAATTATACCATGTTGTAAGCAAAATTCAACAATTAATTACACAAAGCCCTAATTTTCAAGAGTCAAAGTAAATGGTCCATCATTAACAATATTTACTATCATATCTGCTCCAAATTCCCCTCTTTGGACCACAAAGCCATTACTTTTCAAACGTTCATTAAATAATTCATATAATTTAATTGCTTTTTCCCTATTTGCTGATTTAGTAAAACTAGGCCTATTGCACCCATTTAAATCCGCACACAAAGTAAATTGAGAAATTGAAAGAATACTACCGTCAACATCCTTTAAAGAAATATTTGTTTTACCAAATTCATCCTTAAAAACCCTAAGCTTAGAAATCTTATCGGCTAATTTTATCACTTTTTCCTCACTATCATCCTCAAAGACACCTACAAAAAGCAAATATCCCTTACCTATTTCTCCTATTATTTTACTATCAACTTCAACACTAGCTTTTCTTACAACCTGTAAAACAACTTTCATCTTAAACACCCCATTTAAGTTTACTAATAACAATAATTATTTTCAATAAATAAATGACTAAATTAAAGTTTGCTATTATAATAAAGAAGATTGGAAGTGAATTTATGAATAAAGAACCATTAGCATATCGCCTTAGACCTACCACAATAGATGATGTATATGGTCAAGAACATTTAACAGACTCAAATGGATTTATAAGAAAATGCATTGAAAACAATACTATATTTTCAATGATATTTTATGGTAATCCAGGATGTGGCAAAACAACTTTAGCAACAATAATAGCACAAAGTTTAAACATACATTACAGATTCTTAAATGCCACTACTTCTAACAAAAAAGACATGGAAATAGTAATAGAAGAAGCCAAAATGTATGGTCATTTAATAGTAATAATAGATGAAGTACACCGATTAAATAAAGACAAACAAGACTACTTACTATCATACATAGAAAGTGGGTTAATAACCTTAATTGGAGCAACTACCGCAAATCCATACCACTCAATAAACCCTGCTATTAGATCTAGATGCCACATATTAGAAATAAAGCCGTTAAATAAAGAAGCTATAGTTAAAATACTAAAAAATGCTCTAATAAATGAAAAAGGATTAAATAATAATTACTCGTGTGATGAAAAAGTACTAGAAATTCTAGCAACAAAAAGCAATGGAGATGTAAGATTTGCTCTAAATAATCTTGAAGTATTATCAATAACATGCTCAAATAACCAAATAACTACAGATGATTTAAAAAGGAATTTAAGAATACCAAACTATATGTTCGATAAAAACGAAGATGGTTACTACAATTCACTAAGTGCCTTACAAAAATCAATAAGAGGAAGTGATGTAGATGCTGCTTTATACTACCTAGCAAGACTCTGCGAAGCAGAAGATCTTATTTCAATTGAAAGAAGACTTTTAGTTATAGCATACGAAGATATAGGTCTAGGAAACCCTAATGCCGTAGATAGAACATTTAATGCTATAGAAACAGCAAAAAAAGTGGGATTCCCAGAAGCTATAATCCCACTCTCATTCGCTGTTATTGATTTAGCGCTATCTCCTAAATCTAAAAGTGCATATTTATCAATCAATAAGGCAGTAGAACTATACAGACAAAAACCAATAGATATGCCAGATTACTTACACTTAACACCTGCTAACTTAAATGACAATCAAAAATACCCTTATGATAAAAGTGAATCATGGATAAAAATAGCCTACCTTCCTTACCAGTTAAGAAAAGAAAAATTATATCAATACGCCACCAACGGAAACTATGAAAAAGCACTAGTAGACAACTATTTGAAAATATCTAAAATACAAAGAACTTATAATTTAGAAGAAATAAACAAAAACTAAAAATAATTTCAATAAAAAGCCTGCAAAAAAATGAAGTGAACCCCAAATAGTTCACAATACAAAAAGCAGGCTTTTTTATACTTAATTTACCCCAGACCTAAATACAACCTTACAAAACTCTTTATAATCAAATGGTAAAAGAGGATACAAATAAGGCATTCCATATATCTTTATAGAACCTAGTAATACAACTAACAAAGTAAACGAAACTATAAAACCAATAGAGCCAAACAAACCAACTATCACAATTAAAAATAATTTAACAAGTTTATTAGCTAAAGATAATTCATAAGAAGGGGTAGCAAACCCTCCAATCGAAGATATTGAACAATATAATAATATTTCAGATTGAAATAAACCAATTTCTACTGCCATTTGCCCTAAAATAAGGGTAGCAATAAGTCCCATCGCACTAGATAAATGATTTGGTGTATGAATAGTCGCTATTCTTAAAAGTTCTATAACTAATTCAACAATAATAATCTGCACTAACACAGGTATTGGAGACTCATTACTAAGCTTAACAAAAATATTACTAGTAAAACTATCATTATTTAAAGTTAACATCCATAATGGGACTAAAAAAACAGACATAAAAATAGCAAAATATCTTAAAAGTCTAATAAAAGTACCAACACTAGGAACCTGCCTATATTCCTCAACGTGCTTTGTATGTTCAAATAAAGTAGTCGGAGTAATAATAACACTTGAAGAAGTATCTACAATTATCGCAATATGCCCCTTTAATAAATGAGCTGCAACTATATCGGGACGTTCGCTATACCTAACAAGAGGAAACGGATTAAATCTTTGCTTAAATATTTTCTCTTCTAGTGCCCTATCCGACATAACAAGACCATCAATTTTAATATTTTTAATCTTATCTATTATCATTTTTAAACTCTTTTTATTTACCTTATTATCCAAATACGAAACAACCACATCCGTATTAGAATTATCTCCAACCTTCATAATCTCACACTTAAAATATTCACTTCTTACCCTTCTTCTAATAAGTCCAACATTTATAATAATATTCTCATTAAAACCATCCTTACTACCTCTAATTGTCTTCTCAGTATCCGGTTCCCCTACACTTCTACCAGGATAATTTCTGGTTTCAACAACATATATTTTGTCATTTAAAAGCAAAACGCTCATACCACTACTAATAGCTAAAAAAGCTTTATAAACATCGCTTTCTTCTTCAACTGCTCCACTACTAATTTGCTCTTTTAAATACTCTTCGCTACCACTAAGCATCAAAGAAACATTTAACTCATTTACCCTCTCGCTATCTGCTAAACTAGACAAAAAATATAAAACTACCTTAATCTCCTTACCCACTTCTCTTCTAATAACATCAAAACTTACTCCTACATTTAATAACTTGGCAAGCCTCTGATCTGTATTATTATAATATTTCATGATTTAGGCTTAAAAATAAGAGCTACTAAAAATGCAAAAAGAATTGCACTAGTAATACCAGTCGCAGTCATATCAAATAACCCCGAAGCAACCCCAAGTAGCCCCTTTTCTCCTCTCATAGCCTCATTTGCTGCGTGCATTAAAGAATGCCCAAAACTAGTAATAGGTAAGCTTGCTCCAACTCGAGAAATACTAAGAATCTTATCATAAATACCAAAAACATCCAAAAAAGAACCAATAACAACAAACAAACTAGTAATATGCCCTGGAGTTAATTTACTATTATCATAAATAATCTGTCCTATCGTACATATAGAGCCACACACAATAAACGCTAATAAATAACTCATTCAAGCACCTCCAAACTAACAGCATGAGCAATACATGGAATACTCTCTTTTTGCTGAATCAACGTAGGTGAAAGCAAAGCACCTGTCGCAACAACCAAAACCTTTTTAAACTCTTTTTTTCTCATCTTTTCTAAAATATAACTATAAGTAGTAAGTGCACAACAAGCACACCCACTTCCCCCAGCAAAAACATTTTGATTTACTCTATCATAAATAATTAACCCACAATCATCATAATTACTTAACCTAATATTATCCTTTTTAAATAATTCCAAAATAATTCTTTTACCATACGTAGACAAATCACCTGTAAGTATTAAATCATAATAATCGGGATCCCTATTTAAATCTTTAAAATGCTTTTTTAAAGTACTATATGCTGCCGGCGCCATTGCTACACCCATATTATTAGCATCACTAACTTCATAATCAGTAACTTCTCCAAATGTCGCACTAGTAACCTTAATATCACTTATAACATTACTAACAACAATAGCACCTGCTCCAGTTGCCGTATAAGTTGTGGTCTCTGGCTTTTGAATACCATATTCATTTGGATATCTATATTGTCTTTCTGCCGTTGCATTGTGAGATGAAGTAAAAGCAAGAGCTTTATTTGCAAAACCAGCCTCTACATAACTTGAAGCCAACGCTAAAGTTAACATTGAAGAAGAACACGCTCCATACGTTCCAATAAGAGGTATCTTGTAGTCCCTTGAAACATAAGTAGATGAAGTAATCTGATTTAATAAATCCCCTCCAAACATTATATCTATATCTTTATCATGTAATTTGCTCTTTTTTAACACCAAATCAATCGCTTCTTTTAACATCGTTTGCTCAGCCTTCTCAAACGTCTTACATCCACAATATAAATCATCATAAGTTTTATCATAATATTCCCCAAGAGGACCTTGCTTCTCAACTAACCCCGCTACTGTCGCACTATTAGTCACATAAACATTATTAAAAATTATTGAATTAGACACTATAAAGCACCTCCAATAACTAAAACAACATATCTAAGAATTCCTAAAATATAAGCACTTACAATTCCATAAGTAATTACACTACCTGCAAGTTTAAACATATTAGAGCCAATACCATATATTAACCCTTCACTTTTACTCTCTAATGCACTAGAAGTTAAAGCATTAGCAAAGCCCGATATTGGAATAAAAGTACCTGCACCTGTTTTTTGAGCTATTTTATCAAACAAACCAAAACCTGTTAAAACAGCAGTTATAAATATAATGGTAACTAACATTAAAGATATAGAGTCTTTTTCATTAATATAAAATCCTCTACTATATAAATCAAAAAACAATTGTCCAATTATAGCTACTATTCCACCACTAAAAAAAGCAACTAAAGCTCTACCAAGTTTATCTTTCTTATCTTCCGTTTTCTTTACAATATCCTTAAATCTTTGCTTATTATTCATATTCATTCTCCATTCTTTATTATTATTTGTAAGAATGAAAAATTAATTCATTATTATAAAAGTGTAGAAATAAAATAAATAACCAACAAATGAACTGGATAAAACATATAAAATAGATATTTTAAATTATATTTCCCTTTTTTACCATTATATATAACTAATAAAGGAACTGTTAAAAATAATCCATTAAAAACAATAAAAGTTAAAATAGACTCACTAATAAATGTCCTATAAACTATATAAATCAAACTAATCAAACAATAACAAACTATTTTCAAGTTCTTACTATTACAAAAATAAAACATTAATATCATAACTAATGCAAATATCCCATAATCACAAAAGCAAACTAAAGAAAAACATAAAAAAACTAATAAAAGTCTATAAAAAATATTTTTTATATCCACTAAAGCATATAAACACATAAACCCTAAAAACAAAGTAAAGATAATATTATAAAAATCAAACATAAAAACAGTTCCCACTTTATATAAAGAATAAGGAATTTGAGAAATAATAGCAAAAACAAGTAACCTCATACCATATTTAAATTTATTACTTGTAAATCTAAAACCATTTGCTATCCCCATAAACATAATAGGAGCGCAAACTCTCCCTATCATCCTAAAAATAATATATAAAGAAAGATTATTTCCTAAAAAACTTATCGCTACATGATCTAACACCATTGCACTAATTGCAATAATCTTTAAAACATTACTATTTAAACATCTACTCATTTAAACCACCAACAAAACTAGTAAACAATCCATCACTTAAAATCTCTAATTCATTAATTGCTCTACTACAAGCAATATAAAAATAATTCTTATCTATTTCACTACAATAATTTTTATCATTTGCACCAAAAACAACAACCTTATCAAACTCTAAACCTTTAACTATACTTACCCCACTTACCACTACACCTTTTTTAATTTCTTTATTTTTCACATTTAAAAAAGATATATTAGTAAATCCTTCTAACTTTACATACAACTTACTAGCCTTTTTCTGACTCTTGCAAATAATAGCCAAACTTTTACCCTTATAATTCTTGATTACATCTTTTAAATACGCAATTTCGTCATCCTCACTAGCAAACGATCTAAACTTTACTTCCTTACCTTCTCTTTTAACTCCGTTTATACCCTTACTAGAAATTATTTTTTCTAAAAATCTAAATATTTGAATCGTAGATCTATAAGAATTATTAAGTTCTACTACTTTAAAATTATTAAAAACATCATCATAATTTTGCAAAAACAACTTCTGATTCAAATCTCCAACAAAAGTTTTACTACAATTAAAAGATAGTTGAATAACGCTTCTTTCAATCACATTTAAATCTTGATATTCATCTATAAGCAAATGATTATACTTATCAAATAACTTACACCCTCTAAAGAAAATCTTTACATAACACAATGGGAAAATATGTTCATATCCAATAATATTTCTCTTAATAACTTCACCATTATAACCAATAGTTTTTAAAAATTCATTATAGATTTCAAAACAGTTAACATCTGGCAATAACTTATTAACAAAAGTTTCAATAACGTCCACATCATTTTTACTCACTTTTTTCTCATTACTAATTCTATCTTTTAAAAACTCTTTAATAAATCTTCTTCTCTCACTATAATTTCTTCTTTTGAATTTATTAAAATATAACTCTTTAAATAACTCATTAGAAAAAGTCAATCCAGCTAATTTAAGCCCGATTTTTTCAGTAAACAACTCCGATAATTTATTATCTAAAAAAGTTTTCAAATTACAAAAAAAAGAATCACTCTCAAACTCCTTTTTCCCATTAATTAAATTCTCTAAATAATCAATTTTATTTTCTACTCTAAGTTTATTCTTATATAAATCCATCTTCAAAATAGTACGTGCGATCTCATTCATTGTCATATTAACAACATTTTCTTCTCCAAGTTCAGGTAAAACATTATCAATATATTTAAAAAACACCTCATTTGGAGTAATAAAACAAACTTTATTAGCCTCATATTTAACGCTATCTTTATAAACCAAATAAGCAATTCTATGTAACGCAATAGAAGTCTTACCACTACCAGCAACACCAAGAACTAGCAAATCATTATCACCAATATATCTAATAGCTTCATTTTGTTCTTTCTGAATTGTACTTACAATATTTTGCATAACTACATCACTATTTTTCCCTAGAACATCTAGTAACAATTCATCACTTATATTCATACCCATATCGACAAAACATTCAAGGTTGCCCTCATTAAATTTATATTGTCTTTTTAATGTGATTTCACCATCCACCTTGCCTTTAGGAGACTCATAACTGGATTTTCCTAAACTTCCTTCATAATACAAATTAGCAATCGGACTCCTCCAATCATTAACTATAACTTCATTATTATCAATTAAAGTTTCAATTCCAAAATAATAAGGAAACTCTCCCCATTCATTTTTAAAATCAACACGCGAAAAATAAGGCTTTGACACCATCATCAAATACCTATTAAGCTGCCTATTAGCCATATTATTTATTGCCCTATCATAATTTATATAATCAATCATTTGATTACCAGTCATATCAATACTAGATGAATCTTTTGCATTAAAAAAACTATTAAAAGTTTCACTAATTGCTTTACTCTTTTCTTTAATTAAATCTTTATTAGATGCAATTTTCTCTTTTAACATCTCAATTGTTTCATTTGCCTTTTTATACTCATCTATATTTATCATAGTCCTATCCTCTATAATAACTTTCCTCTATTTCGCTAAACAAAATAGCGCCTTCTCTAATTAAAATAAGCTTATCTTCTTTTAATTCCACTATAGTAGACTCCTTTTCTACTAATTTATCACCCATTATAACCATATCAATTAAACCATCAAATTCATCTATAATTTTTAAAATATCATTACTTGTCTTCTTACCACTAATATTCGCACTTGTAAGCATAAGTGGACGATCTAGTTTTTCTATTATTCTATTTATTATCTCATTATTAATCATCCTAACTGCAACTGTTTCTTCACTATCTTTTCTTTTTAATACAAGCGTTAACTTACCTGGATAATATTTTTGTAACCTTCTTAACTGTTCTTTATTTACATCACAAAGAGAAATTAACCTATCATAAGTGTCCACAACTAAAGGTAATTTTTTATTTAAATTTCTCTTCTTAATTTCATAAATCTTATTAAACGCCTTTTCACTACTACTATCTATAGCCAAACCATAAATAGTATCCGTAGGAACAACAATAATTCCATCATTTTTAAGAACCATCACAGCATCATCAATTATTTTGTTATTGTAATCCTCTTTAGTCATGAAATTTTCTTCCCTTCAAATCTTTATTTCCATTTAAAAAATCTCTAACTAACATTCTTTTTTTTCCTGATGGCTGAACTTCTTTAATGGCAATCGCTCCATCTTTTACTTTAACTACAATTTTATCCTTTAAAACTTCTACTATTTCTCCATTTTCACCATCATAGTCTTTAAAAATCTCCTCACTATCGTATATTTTAATACTTGTTTCATCCAAAAGCGCATAAGCTCCAGGAATAGAATTTAAAGCTCTTATTTTATTATAAATATTTCTTTTACTATCATTCCAATTTATTATTTCTTCTTCTCTTTTAATTGAAGGAGCAAAACTAACTTTATCCTCATCTTGCTTTTCCCCTTTAAGCTTGCCATTTAAATAATCAGGCAAAACATCAATAAGAAGATTTGAAGCCACTTCTTCCATCTTCTTAAATAAACTATCGCCTGTATCTGTATTACTAACCTCAACTTCTCTTTTAGCAAACATATCGCCTGCATCCATCTTTTTAACCATTTGCATAATCGTAACACCTGTTACTTTTAAATCATTTAAAATGGCATATTGAATAGGAGCAGCACCCCTTAAATCCGGCAATAAAGAACCATGAACATTAATACACCCAAAACGAGGTATATCAAGCACTTTTTGAGGAACAATTTGCCCATAAGCACAAGTTATTATTAAATCAGGACTCTTACTAACAAGCCACTCATTATCTTCTCTTATACTAAGAGGTTGGAAAACTTCAATATTATGTTCCAAAGCTATCTTTTTTGTAAAAGTAGCCTCTAATATTTTCTTTCTTCCAACAGGTTTATCCGGCTGACTAACAACACCTATAATATTATAACCATTAGATATAAGAGCATTTAAAATACCACCAGCAAACTCTGTAGTACCCATAAACACAATCTTCACATTATTTTCATTCATTAACCATCACCATTTATTATTATAAACAAAAGTTTATATCAAATAAATATTTACAAAACAAAAGATGCAATTACTTGCATCCAACCTTAATATTTTTTTCCTTGTTATACTCTTGTAAAATCTCTTTAACTATTTCTATTTTAGCTTTACTACGCTTCCTTATCTCAACACATTCTGTTTTTCTATATTTTTGATACAACTTCATCTTATATTTTAAAGTTTTAAGAGGATTTTTAGAATTTTCCATTTCATGTAACAGCTCATTTAAAAAAGCTACTAAATGCTTATATTTAGCCTTAGTTACATCATTACAATAAATCATCTTATCTATCCTTTTTCTAATAATAGAGCAAAACAATTCATTATCAAAAATACCAGTTATCCCTACATATTTGTTATTAAAATAATTTTTTCTATATTCGCTAGTATACTCTCTAATTAATTCTTTAACTATTTTATACTTGCTAAGTTTAGTCTTATTAAAACGATTATCACTAACCTTATTATCTTTAAGATAGTTCTTTAAATAACGAAGACCTTCTTCTTTTTCAAAAACAGACAATAAAAAAGTTAAAAATTCAATATCTTCCTTCTTATCAAGAATTTGTGCCTCATAAATATAAACCTTGGATTCATCTACTTTATCAATAGAATTAGTAAGCTCATCTAAAAAAGAAGTTAAATACTTTTTTTTCTTACAAACAATATCAAATAACAAACTATTATCTGTCTTCATAAAACTATCTCACCTACACTACTAAAATACTACCACACAAAAAAGCCACTTTCAATCACAAAATTAGCTAATTAATGACTTTCCTAATAAAATTCATGCCTAATTCAAAAACACTATTAAGGCCACTTACAATCATATTGGCTATTTTACAATTAATGCGAGAAATCAAATTAGAACTATCCGCTTCACTAATCTCTACATCTTCAATATTACCATCTTCAACTTCTTCTCCACTTTCAAGCGAATTTTCAAACTCTACTATAACGTCATTAACACCACCGTCACTAGGAATAAAAATAGAAATACCAATTAATACAAGCAAAATAATAATTCCACCTTCTAATAGTACCCTTGTCATTTATTTTCTCCTTTTATAATGCATAAAAAATATATATAAAACAAATACAAAAATATGTCGAAGTTTATCTTTTATAAATAAAAACTTTGATTATGCAAAGATTCATTAATTGAACTTCCAATAACATATGCTATATTTTTAACATCTTCATCAATTTGTTTAGGGGTAACAACCATATTAAGTCCCCTTTGTTCTAAAACATCCGCTATTACCTGATACCTATTCCTATCTTTAAAAATAGAATGATTAAGCGGCAACTCGCCATACATTTTTTCAATTATATTTATCGTTTCATCAACTATACTACTAGCCCCAACAACCGTAGCTACACCTATTGCAACACAAGGAGCACCTAAGTATTCTTCATCCATTGCCTTTCTATTATTACCAATACCACTACCAGGTTCAATTCCTGTATTACAAATTTGTATTACCTTATTAACACGCGTAATACTTCTTGAAGCAAGTGCATCAATAAAAATAACTAAATCAGGCTTATAAAAATTTGAAACTGACTTAACAATATCTGCAGTTTCCATTCCCGTTTGTCCCATAACTCCAGGAACTAGTAAAGAAACACATTTAGTTCCTTTTTTTATACTACCTGGATCAAACTCAAATATATGACTAGTAACAATAACTTCTTTAGCGCTCATCGGTCCTAATGCATCTGCCATAAAGTTTTCATTCCCTAATCCTACAACTAAAATCTTTGAATCAGAATTCAATTTGTACTTCAAAAACATTTCTTTTAAATTATCAACAAGAACATCAATTACATCATACCTACCTTTTTGATCTTCAATATTATCAAACTCAATAGAAACATAATCGCCCTTTTTCTTGTTAAAAGAATTATCTTCTTTATGTATCGTTATATAACTTATCTTTATTCCCTTATATTCTTTATTAACAACACTATACTCACTTGTATCATTACTAGAAGTAACAATTTCATCTGCTAAATCACTACGAGGAGCAAATTTAGATAAATCTATTTCTTTCATTATTCTCACCTAAATTTAGTATTTCCTCTTTATTATATTTTATTTACAAGCATTTAATAAAAATAATTCAAAACCTACAAATTTATCTATTTGACCACTTTTTATCTTTATATCTAAATCAGATAATTCTTCTAATAAACCAGTTAAATCCATTTTATTTAAACGATAAACTTTTTCAAGGGCAACCTTTACTCTATAAGGATGACAAGAAAGCTCATTAGCAATATTACTCTCACTATAACCTTTATCCTTTAAAACCATTACCTGATACATAAATCTAACTTGACTAGCAATTAAAGAAATTAAAGTAAGAGGCTCATTATTATTAACCTTTAAATCATAGTAAATAGTAAAAACTTTATCTAATTTTTTAGAAAATATATAATCTATCATTTCAAAAACATTATCATCTAACTTTTTACAGACCATTAAATCTACATCTTTAACATCTATTTCTTTTTTATAACAAGAAAGTTTTTCTATCTCATTATTTATTAAATACATATCATCGCCACATCTAACAATAAACTCATTTAAAGCATCACTAGTAATACTAATCCCTTGCCTATCAAACATTTGCTTAACTACTCTAGGTAAATCTTTTTTGTTAATACTGTCTAAGGCATATATCTTTGATTTTTCTTTGATTTTTTTCACTAATGCACTCTTATCATCTAACTTTGGACTCACAACACTAAAAATAACAGTCGTAGAGTTATTTTCATTTTCTAAATACTCTTCAAGTTCATTAAAAGACTGGTCAAACTCTAATTTAGGATTTTCCGATGTTAAAAAATAACTATTTTTAATAACCACTACTTTTTTATCTGCCATAAAAGGTAATGTTGAAGCATCATTAACAATCTCATGTAAAGGAGTTTTATATCCATCAAAAAACACCAAATTAAAATCATCAATAACTTCTAATTCACTTTTTGCTAATTTATCAATCATTTTATTAACAAGCAACTCTTGTTCACCAAAAACTAAATACATCATTATCTTCACCTCTTAAATTATACTACATATATTTTTTAAAAGACAACTTTACTTTATCTTATTTAAAATATTCAATAACATGTATCCCAAAATAACTCTTATAAAAACCAATATCATTATTCTCATCAGTCCTTAAAATGATATATCCAAGTTCATTTAATCTATTAACAACATCCTTATGAGGGTGCCTATAAATATTGTTCTTCCCAACACTAATAATAGCAAATTTTCCATTAATGCTTTTCAAAAATTCATAGCTACTAGAGGTATCACTCCCATGATGACCAATTTTAACAACATCAACACCATCTAATTTTTCTATAATTTTATTTTCTATTTCTACCGATGCATCCCCCATTAAAAGAATATCATATCCAACATACTCACCATACAAAACAATACTTCCATCATTATCCCTATCCTCACTAATATTTAAGTTTTTAAAATACTTTTCTCCTATATAAACCCCTTCAATTAAAGAGCTAGTAACAACACTTTCAACTAAAAAATTATCCTTTAAAGAAACATAAGCCCCCACATGATCAAAATCATCATGTGTCAAAATAACTTTTCTTATCTTATTAACACCATTACTCTCCAAAAAAGGAATTATTTCCTTCACAGCAACATCTTTATACAAACTCCCTCCAGTATCAACAATAACAACCTCCTTACTATTAGGAATAAAAAACACACTACAATCTCCTTGACCAACATTTAAAAAATAAAATTTCTCACCACCCATTAAAACAGGTTTGTAATACAAATACCCAAGCACACTAAACAACAATAAAAGAAAAATAAACCTTATCTTCCTTCTCCTTTCTTTAAAAATAAAGTAACCAACCAAAAATAAATAATATATTAAAACAATAACAACACTAGGCTTACCAAACACCAAAACCAAATTAAATTTATTTAAAACGTTAAAAAGTTTATAAAATAAACCTATAACAAATTCATACAACAAATAAAATTTATCCAAAAATAAATATATAAAAGAAAAAACATAAAGAAAAGAAATAGGTAAACTTAAAAATATCCCAAAAATAACTGTAAACACATTTAACTTATAATAACTAATAAGAAGCAAAGGTATATTAACTAAATAAATATAAATAGAAACAATCATCTTTTTACACTTATAGAGCCTAAATATCTCTAAAACAAAACAAGATAAAAATGAAAATATAAAACTATAAGAAAAAATTATTGATGGATCCCTAATTATAAAAACACTACCAATTAAACTTACTACTTCTAAATTAGACAAACTAAAACCGGCTTTCTTATTAAAAGATTTAAAAACATAACACAAAAAAGCTCTTAAACTAGAAATAGAGAAATCAAGCAAATATAAATAAAAGCAAACAAGACTAATCCCAATACAATTATTATGAAATAACTTCTTAAAAAATTTTAACAATAAATTAATATGAAACCCAGAAACCGCTATTAAATAAGTTAAAGAATATAAAGAAAAATTATTATAAAAATCAAGATTACCTTCATCTTTATCATTAAATAAAATTAATTTTAAATAACTTTTAGATTTTTCACTTTTATTCTCCAGCAATCTATAAACGATTTCAATATTTAAACTAACACTAGAGTCTAAAATTACTAATTCATAAACCTCAATTTCATAATTAATATTCTTTTTATTAAGATAGTTATAAAAATCATTATAACTTCCTCTAATATCCTTAACTTCTCCCTTTATTAAAATCTTATTACCTTTATTAAAATTTTCCTTTCCATTGTAAACAACATATTTATACTCACCATCACTAACAATGCTATAATTATCGTAACTTTCAATAACCTCAAAATCCTTTACGAACTCACCAATTATAATATTTGATTTATAAAAATTTATATTAAAAGTTAAAAACAAAGAAATAGCCAAACAACATAAAATATACAATTTAAAACATACTCTTTTGCCCAACAAACACAAAAACAATAACAAAAACACTAAATAAACATAATTATGATAATAAATAAACAAACCACCAAAAACTAAACACAAAAAAAGATAAAACATACTATAAACAAACTAAATCTTTTAAACTTTGATACAAACTCTCGCCTATCCCACTGACTTTCTTTAAGTCTTCTATAGTCTTAAATCCTCCATTAACTGTTCTATACTCTACTATTCTTTTAGAAAAAACTTCTCCAATTCCTGGCAAATTCTCATCTAAACTAGCTGCCGTCGCAGTATTTAAAGATATTTTTTTTGTTTTATTATTCTCATCAACATCAATATAAGGAATATAATAGTTTCCATTATTCTCCAAAATAGCATTAGAATTAAAGCAAGCAATATCTGCATCTGCATCTAATCCTCCTGCCAAAGAAATAAGCTCACCCATTGTAGTATTCTTTTTAACCTTATACGTTCCTGGACTAACAACCTCCCCGCTAATAGTAACAGAATAAACACTTGAAGAACTAACCGTTTGACTCTCTCCATTTACTGTTTCAAACTCAATACTACTCATATACTTATTTACTAAATCCATACATACAACATAACAAATTGTAAAAAAAGCCACTAAAACTATCGTTTTCATAAATTTCTCTCCCTCCATTAATATAAATAAGGAAGAAAACTTTATTTGTAACAAAATTTATTCTAAAATAATTAAAGTTAAAATGAGGTAAGATAAAAATGAAAAAATATTTAAAATTATTTTGGACTTTCTTTAAAATCGGTCTTTTCACTTTTGGTGGAGGATATGCAATGATTTCAATAATCCATAAAGAAAGCGTAGAAAAAAACAAATGGATATCTAATGAAGATATGAATAATATAATTGTTGTTGCGGAGTCAACACCTGGACCAATCGCTATAAACTCATCAACTTTTATAGGGTATAAAGTAGGAAAACTTCTAGGAGCCATAGTTGCCGTTCTAGGAGTTTCTTTACCATCTTTATTAATTATCACTCTAATATCAATTTTTATAAAAGATTTTAAAAATATAACTATAATAAAATACGCTTTTGAAGGAATACGCGCTGCTATTATAATACTAATGATTGAAGCCATCATAAAATTATCAAAACCATTAAATAAAAATGCACTTTTCTATTCTCTTTTAATAACCTCATTCATATTAAACTATTTCTTTAATATAAATGCTATTTTAATAATAATCGCAGGTATATTTTTAGGTATATTAAAAGAAATATTCAGTGGTAAGAAGGTGAATATAAATGGCTAATTTATTAAATCTTTTTATTACATTTTTTAAAATAGGACTCTTCACTTTTGGCGGAGGCTATTCAATGATTCCTATGATTATCGAAGAAACAAAAAAATTTAATGTCTTAAGCGAAACCGATATAATTGACTTCATTGCTATAAGTGAATCAACACCTGGACCATTTGCCATAAACATCGCAACATTAATTGGCTACTCACAAGAAGGACTACTAGGAGCAATAACAGCTACTGCCGGAGTTATTCTTCCTTCTTTTATAATTATTTTACTACTAGTAAACATAATTGAAAAAATAAAAGATAATCGTTTCTTCAAATCAATGATAAAAACTGTCATGCCTTTAGTTATTGGTCTTATTTTATCAACTGTATTAAATATTACCTTAACTAATTTATTTAATATAGAAAATTTATCTAACATAAAAAATGAGTTTAGCATTAACTTTACTACACTCATTTCTCTATTATTAATAATTATTTTTACAATCACATTAAAATTATTAAAAAAGAAAAAGCCCACACCTATATTAATAATATTAATATGTGCAGGCTTAGGAATAATTATCTCAAGTTTGCTCTAAGAGATTTTGCGTTGCTGAAGTCTTTAGAAATTCTTTCTAATACCTCATCATATTTAACAACTTCTAGAATACTCCCCATTTGAACTCTATCAACATTCTCTAGAAGTTTTTTTGTTTCTTGGCAACATTTTGCTGCTATACTCATCATTGAATCATTCTCTGTTATACCTAATTTTATAAAATTAAGAATAGCAACTTTACCCTCAACTACAATACTAGCCTCGCAAATCTTTTCGTCTCCATTAAACATTGCAATAAGATTTTCACCCTTATTTAATACATAATTATACATTTCTATCACCTACTATTTAAATTTTATCATAATATTTCAATATTACAATCTTTTTTTATTCAACTAATACTTATTTGTTGTTACATTTTATTATTTTATTTATCTTCTAATGTAAAAGTAGAACCAATACCAACTATACTAATTAAAATAATAAATATATAACCCCATCCAAAAACATTCAAATAACGTATAGTATTACCAGCATCATATTTATTGAAACTAACAAAACTAAGAATTAAAATTGCCCCTAGTAGTAAACCATTACCAATTTTAGAAATAACACTTCTCTTCATAAACACACCAACAGTTAAAACTATAATACTTGCTAGACACAAAACAAAACTAACCCACATAATTACATAAGAAAAAGTAAAAACATCCCTTAAAACACTGACCTTTGCATCTAAAACCTCAAGATCTCCATTAAATAAAAAACTAAACAAAGAAACTTTATCATCCCAAGTAATAGAAGTTCCACTAGCAAGAGAAGAACTTGAAGTATATGTAATGAAATTAACAAGCATTAAAAGAATACATAAAATACCACTACCCAAGCCAATCAATTTTTTAATTAATATTAATTTTTCTTTACTCAAACTTTTCACATATATCACCTAATTTAAGATTATCACAATATAATAAAAAAAATCTAGTTTCGCAACTAGATTTTAAAAAATATAAACTTAAATAAACTATTTAGAAGTTATTACTTTAACTGACATACATAATGCTGCAAGTATAGAAGCTACAGCTGAAACAATGCCACCAATAGCAAGAGTATAATCAACTTCATTAACTATTTTTCCAAGTATTGTATCGGCACCAACAACAAAACCTGGCATTAAGAAACAAAATACTCCAGCAACAACAAATAAAGCTACAGCGAAAACATCAAAAACTTTATTATTCTTTTTAGCTTTATAACTAGAAATTGAAAGAGCAACACCTAATATCATTAGTAAATATGTTAATAAAGCCATAAATGAAAAGCCAAATACTGCAACATCATCACTTTTAAAACCAAAAACAACTTTTAATCCAGTATAACCTTCTCCTTCAATAACATTACCTAATACTTTAGTATCAGGAACTTTAACTGTTTCAACAAAAATCATGCAAATCGCAACAATGCCCAAAATAGCACCAATAAGTCCTAAAATCTTTCTTGTATTTGATTTAGCTTTTTTCTTCGCCATAATATCTCCTCCTTAAAAATATTTTATCAATTTTACATTAACACATAAAGCAAAATGCTAATAAATTGAAACATTGTTCCTACCAAGCAAAACAAATGCCACACAGAATGAATATACTTTTTCTTGCTACCAAAAAGATAAAATATAGCACCAATAGTATACATTACCCCACCCATAAGCAACCATACAAAACCAGCTGTCGGTAAATTATCTAGCAAAGGACCTAAAGCAATAACAACACACCACCCCATCGCTAAATAACAAATCATACTAAGAACTTTGATTATAGGTTTATGCATATTTATCGCATTGAACACTATACCTAAAACAGCAAAACCCCAAACAACACCAAATAAAGACCAGCCCCAGCCTCCAGCTTCCCTTAAAGTAACTAAACAATACGGAGTATAAGTGCCAGCAATAAGCAAAAATATAGTACAATGATCAAATATTCTAAACACTTTTTTAGCTTTGTTTTTTCTTAAAAAATGATAAATTGCACTCATAGTATAAAGCAAAATCATAGATGATCCATACAAAGACATACTAACAACACCATATGCATTACTATGAATACATGCAACCACTAAGCCAACAACTAAAGCAACAATTCCAAATGCTCCCCCAACAATATGTGAAACCGCATTAAATATTTCTTCTCCCTTTGTATAATTAGGAAGTTCTTTACTGTACTTCATTTACGCATTCAACTCTTCTTTCCTTTTAAGAATACTCCTAGCCACGCTTATTCCATTAGCAGACGCTTGCATTAATCCTCTAGTAACACTTGCTCCATCGCCAATAGCTCTAAGACCTTTAATACTAGTTTCAAAATCTTTATTTACTACTACTTTATTTGAATAAAATTTAACTTCCACTCCATACAACAGTGTTTCGTCACTTGCAATTCCCGGAGTAACTTTATCTAATGCCCACAACATTTCCTCAATATCAACCATGATTCTATGAGGAAATACTAATGATAAATCACCAGGGACAGCATCCTTTAATGTAGGTATTATATTATTTCTACATAATCTTTCCTCTGTTGTCCTTCTTCCCTTTTTAAAATCACCAAATGTTTGAACAAGAATTCTGCCATCACACAACAAATTACTAAGTTCTGCTATCTTTCTACCATACTCAATAGGATTTTTAAATGGTTTAGTAAAATTTTTAGACACAAGTAAAGCAAAATTAGTATTATTCGTTTTGTATTCCTTCGACTTATAAGCATGACCATTTACTACAGCCAAACCATTTTCATAATACTCAGTAGCAACCTCTCCTGATGGATTAGAGCAAAATGTTCTAACCTTATCATCAAAAGTCGGAGTATGATAAACAAGTTTTGCTTCATATAAATTTTTATTTAATTCTTCCATTATTTCATCTCTAACTTCAACTCTAACTCCAACATCTACAGTCCCTGGTTCTGTTTCAATATTATGCTCCTCGCATATATTATAGAACCATTCCGCTCCTTCTCTACCTACTGCGCTAACTACTTCATCAGCATAATATTCATCTTTATCAGTAGCAATACCTTCTATTTTACCATCATGAATAATAAGATTCTTAACCATTGTATTAAAAATGATTTCCACACCTTGTTCCAATAAAAACTCTTGAATCTTACTATATATTTTATACCCTTCTTCAGTACCCAAATGTCTTATAGGACATTCAATTAATTTAAGATTAGCTCCAATTGCAGATCTTCTAATCTTTTCTATTTCCTTCTCCTTATCCAAGCCATATATCTTTGTATCTGCACCAAAACTTAAATAAACATCATCTGATTCTTTAATAAGTTTTTTGGTTTCATCATATCCTAAAATTTCAGGAAGATGTCCTCCAACATCAGGTGATAAAGATAGTTTCCCATCACTAAAAGCACCAGCCCCAGCAAAACCTGTAGTAATAGCACAAGGTTTACAACTGACGCACTTTAAAGTCTTCCTTTTAGGACACATCCTTTTATCTATCGATCTACCCTTTTCAATCATTAAAACTTTTAAATCTTTATTTTGTTTCTTTAACTCATAAGCACAAAAAATCCCTGAAGGACCCGCTCCAACAATAATTACATCATACTTCATATTCAACCCTACTTTCTAAAACAAACTAATAGTATTATAAATAAAAACTAAAATCAATCAAAAATCTATAGGGACCAAAAATAATAAAAAGTCAAGAAAAATTTAAATAATAAGCAAAGATATAGAAGAAACGAATAACAAAACAAATGTAATAATAAACCCATTCTTCATAAAACTAGCAAAACTATAATTAACCTTTTTATCCTTAAGCATCCTTATCCACATTATCCCCGCTAACGCACCAATTGGAGTAAATAATGCACCCAGATTAGAACCCATAATAGTAGCATAAACCAAATCTAAATTCGCAGAATTAGAGAGAATTGAGCCAAAAGCTAAACTCATTGGAATATTATTCACAATATTACAAAACAACGTTGATGCAACTAAATAAACTATAGATAAATATTTTCCATTTGAAAACACATTTAACAATTCATATATTTCTTTAAAAAACTCAAACGAATCAAGTGCCATAATTATCGTAAACATCGATAAAATAAAAGGAATTAAATTATATGGAATTCTTTTAAGACCAGACTTAATATAATTAAAATCGTTTTTATACACTGCACAACAAAAAAATATAATAAGCAAAGAAAAAGAAAAAACAAAACAAATAAGCCACATTTCCAAACCAACATAATTTGAAACAGCAAGCAAAAATATGGTTAAAACTAAATGAACTAATGATACAATACACAATGGTTTATTTTTTAAATTAATTACATCATTATCGAAGACTTCTATTTTTTCTTTTAACTGCTTATTAAAAACAATCACTAAAACCACTAAAGAACTTATCCCGCAAAATAACGTTGGAACAACCATTTTTACAATATAATCAAAAAAATCAATACTAAATATAGATGATAAATAAATATTAGTAGGATTACCTATTGGCAATACCATTGAATATGTATTAGCAGCAACAAATTGCATCACTAAATAAGGAATAGGATTTATATTACCATTTCTACAAAAATGAATAATAAAAGGAGTAAATGTTAAAATTATAATGTCGTTAGATGTAAAAATAGTCAATACAGATATAAGCAAATATAAAACAATAAATAATTTGATTTGAGATTGCTTATACTTCCTTATAAACACATTAGCAATATATTCAAAAAATCCCGTTTCATCCAAAAATATAGACAAGACCGAAACACATATAAACAAAACAAGAATTTTCAAAGGATTTAAACTATTATTAGAAAATAAAATATCAAAAAAATCACTTTTATCAAATATTGGCAATACCAATAAAGTAATAGCAACAATTAAAAGTGGAACAAAAAATGAATCTATTTTAAATTTAAATACTTTTATTACAGGATACTTTAAAACACATATAAACATCCCCACTATCCCTAGCAAACTCAATATTAACGTTAAAGTCATAAAATCACCACATTAATTATTATAATTTTTAATTTTTTCTTTTAATCTATTAGCCATATATTCATTAACTCCACCTAATTCATTTAAAATTATTATAGCTTCTACCCTATATTCTCTAATCCTCTCTTCGTTCCACATAGAAGGAATATCTTTTAAATTAAATAAACGATCTGCTAATTTTACAATTGAAACCTCTACACTTTGCTTCTTTATTCTATCTAAACTATCCTTCATTTGATCACAATGTTGAAGATTAAAATTTTTAGTAAGTGCTAAAACACCATCTGCAATATCCTTACCAAATAATTCCTTAACTTCTTCATAACTAGTAGAAGTATCCTCTATAGTATCATGCAACAAAGATAAAATAATGACTTTTTCTAAATTAACATTACTATTATTATTTAAGCATCCACTAACAGCCTCTAAGCAAACACCTTGCAAATGAGCCACATAGCTAACATTAGGTTGCTTCATCTTTATCCCTTCATGTTTTAATGCCGCAAATAACAAAGCTTCATTAATTTTATCTTGATTAATCATAATACTATCACCAATATAAACAATACACTAATTTTATCCAAAAAAAAAGATTAATTAGAATTTATCTACATAATCGCTAACTAATCCTACAAGTTCTTTACACGCTTCAAATTTTGCTTCTTCAATACAAGTTCCATTATTAATCCATTGTTTATTAACCATTAATTGCTTTACAAATTTCCAAAACACTTTTATCTCAATTTCATCATCCATTGTAACATAATCAGTATCAATATATTCTAAAAGATTAATATCTAAAACAGCCAAAACTTGACCAAATTTTCCCATAGTAAAATCCACTGTTCCTTTTTCCCAAGACCAAATGGTACCTGGCTTCATGCCTAATAGTCTAGCTAACTCATTTTGCTTGTAGCCTCTTTCCTTCCTTAAAAACACCAAACATTGTCCTCTATATTTAGCATCTTTAAACAATAAATTAATATCAATCCTCATACACCACATATCCTTTTTTATAATTATACTAATCGCGCTTTTCAAACTTGATTTAAAATAGAATTAAATCTATTATAAAAAGAACCGCCTAAAACATAAATTTTGTTAACAATAGATTATACTTTTATTAAAAATAGATTTAACTAAAAAATTAACAATTAAAAACTAAGAAGATTTCTCCTCTTAGTTTAACAAATATAATTTAATTACATCGAAAAGTTCGAATTACCAGTATTTGTTTGGCCTGGACATTGTGTTTCTTGATCTGTAGTGTGTTGATAATAATATCTATTAACAGGTACATATCTATTTACTACATGTGTATGAGACTAGTACAAATAACTGGTTAACTTAGTTCAAATTGGTATTTAAAAAGGGCTTTTTTCAGCCCTATTTTGAACTAAGTACTTTATCTGATTTATTAAGTATCTTTTGATAGAAATACCCTATAAATAAAACTATTACTGCACCTAAAATATATATAATTGCATTAAAAATACTGCTTTCTACTAAAACCAAATTATATATATAATGATCACCATACATAGAAAGACCAAAAAAAGCTGTTTTGAAAATCAAATTAACAATTATCATAATATTTGCCACTAGCAATATTAACCCACCAGAAATAATTAGCACTTTATTATTTTTGAAATCAATTTGCTTACTTTTTGCAAGATAAACACCAAATATCGACAATAGTACATGAATAAATGCATCTAAAAATATGGTTAAGTGAAATGTATAATCTCTGATAATATAACCTATACATGAAATTAATCCTGCACATAGCATCGGAAAAGAAAGTAATCCAACTAAAGAAAAAACATATTTTTTGATATTTTGGGGTAATACAAGAGAAATAAAAACTAAAGTATACATAAAAGGAGACATATTACCAGTTGGTAAAGCATTTTGAAAGTTCCAATCATAAAATCCAACATCTAAATAAATAGAAACAAGACAAAAAAGATATAGCAAGAAAATTGTCATGCTAAAGACGCTATTTACAAATTTGGATTTTTTATTATATTTAAAAATCACTAAAACTCCTATAACATAAAAAACAATCAATGAAACTAAAGATATCCAATAATACATTAAATTCACTCCTAATTTATTATTATATTGTCATTTTATCAGTATTTAAACAATACAACAACATAAAAACCAAGAGAAAAAATCACTCTTGGTTTTTTATATACAAATTTATTTACATTCCAAAGTTATTTGTGTTCATTCCAATATTAGTATTTCCTGCATTTCCAGGACATTGTGTTTCTTGATCTGTAGTGTGTTGATAATAATATCTATTAACAGGTACATATCTATTTACTACATGTGTATGACTAGGGCAAATAACTGGTTGCTCTATTGGAAAACATCTTACAATGGTACTAGTTCTACAAGGCATAACAATTGGCTCTAATGGTGGACAAGTATTGTTGTTTCCGCAACCACAACCCATATTCATATTTTGATTCATAATATATAACCTCCTTCTTTCACTATAATTTATGTAATATATTTTTTTTGGTATAGTTTATAACCTATTTATCATTTTTTGAGTAAAAAGAAAATAAAATTAAATGGTGAAAGCAATGAAAAAATACAACACTATAATTTCCATATTCTTCTTGATATTCTTAATATATTCTTTACTAAATATAAATGAGATAAGAAACTCAACACTAAATATACTTATGACATTTTCAAAAACAATATTCCCTTCTTTATTACCATTTCTAATAATTAATCAAATAATCATAAGTTTAGGACTTATTGATTTATTGTCATATTTTCTTCAATATATAAGCATACCTTTATTTAAAATAAGTGGAAAAGGAGCCAGTATAATTATAATTGGAATTTTAAACGGTTTTCCAAGCAGTGCCATTTTCACTTCTATTATGCTAACAAATAAACAAATAGAAAAAAAAGAAGCTCAAAGACTAATAAACGCTATCTTCTTTCCATCAATCAGTTTTCTCTTTTCTATATTATTACCTAATATAAATAACAATAAACTATTCACACTTCTAATATTATCAATATACATGAGTGGATTTATTATCCTTTATATTTCCTCATTTAAAATTTGTTCTCCCCAAATAATAACCTTTAAACAAACATTAAATAATACCAAAAATAAACTCAATAATTTCTCGCTTCCATTAAAATTAAAAGAAATCATAAATTATTCCTTTAATACCCTGTTAAATATCTTAGGAATTATTGTAATATTTTCAATTCCCTGCAACATTATAAATAAAATTTTAACTAACAACATCTCATATCTATTTAAAGGGTTAATAGAATTCTCAATACCATCAATAACATTATCCCTATCATCTTTAAATAAAAAAACGATAGTACTCTTCTTAAGTACTATCCTCTCTTTCTCCTCACTATCTTCTATTATGCAAGCAACAATTTTTATAAATGAAGCTTCTTTAAACAGTAAACAATTTATTACTAATAGAATCATAATCACTCTATTAAGTGTTTTTTTATTGTATTTAATTATTTAATGTCTTCAAAAATACACTCTTCTACACATTTTAATTGAGCCTTCATTTTTTTATACGCCAAATTATAAGCTTTAACAAAACTATTTTCATCTAACTGGTATTTAACTTCACTAAGTTTTTTTTGAACTAAAGAAACATCACTACCATATTTTTCAAATCGTTTTACTTGACTATACTCCTCTTTTAAACTATCAAATAAAAGCAAAAGTTTACTGACCTCTTGATTTTCTAACATTTTCTTTTCTTTTTCCTTCATATCCAAATATAATTCGCTTTTTAAAATAGTTTCTTTTAATTTAAATGTAGTTGACAAAATATCACTATAATCCATTAATATCGCCTCTTTATTTATTATAACATTTTATTTATTTTTTTTACCCTTATTATAATAAAGATTATATAGATTATCATTTATTTTTTCTATAATACCTTCAACTTCTTCTTCTACATCTTTTTCATCTATTTTAAGAAAAAAAGCAATTTCATCATTACTACTTTTAACAAAACTATCCAATCCATAATACATAGCTAACACCTTTTCTTCTTTTTTATTTAAAAAAGACATAGCCTTCTTAACTTTAACCTTATCTTTAGTCATAAGTTCACTTAAAAAAGCATCCATATTTTTTTTCTTCTTATTTAAGAATTCTAAATTTGTTAAATTATCATCCATATCCTTTTCTATATCTTCAACAATTAACCCAATACTTAAAGGATCAATATCTAAATTTCTAGCAATTTCATCTATTTCTTGCTCCTTATATCCCAAAAGGCCATAATACCTAACAATTATTTCTTTTTCTTCTCTAGATAAAACATCTAAATAACTTTTAAAATTATCTAAATCATATTTTAAAGATTTATCATTAAATTTTCCCTCATCTATTATATCTTTTATTCTTTTTACACTAAAATCTAAAATTCTATCTAAAGAATCATCATCAATATTATATTTAGAACAAATTTTTTCCCTACTTAAAACTTTATAACCATTAAATCCATAACTTTCTTTTAAAATTTCCTGATGCATTAAACTAAACTTAACAAGCACTTTTTCTACCAAATCTTTTTCATAACCAGAAAAATCTTTAAAAAATCTTCTTTTCATACTAATTTCATTTGGATGCTTAAGTAAAAATTTCAACTTTTCACTATCTCTTCTTATGCTAAAACTTACCCATGAGACTGAAACATCTAAAATCTTTGCTATATCTTTCATTTCCGTGCAATTATAGCCATTAATACCATAATATCTAGATATTATTTCCTTTCTTTTTTCTCCAAAAGTATCCAAAGTTGAATTTATCTCTTCTAAACTATAATTTCCAAAAAGTTCATAAAAGAGAACATTATTTCTATTAAATTTATTAATTTTATCGACTGTTTTTTTTATGTTTCTAATACATTCATTAATCATTTTTCTAGCTTCACTATAATTAACATTAAAACTTTTAGTAACCCTATAAAAAAGATCATTAACACTGCTACACTCATAATAAATATCAATAATCTTTTTATCTCTAATATTTAAATAATTATCTACAATATGCAAACTTTCAGCAAACTCAGCTAAAGAATCTTGAAAAATATTCATATCATTTAAAATATTAACAAGCCTTTCGTTTCCATAAATTAAAGTTGAATTAACTGTATTTATATCAACACCACATTCAATAGCAATATCTTTCATATCCATCTCATCATTACCATTTAGCCCATAATAAAGCTCTAAAACTTTCTTACATCTAGCTGTCAAATACCCAAGCGTTCTAAAAACATCTTGAGTATTATATTTGCTATACATTTTATAAAACATCTCATTATTACTATATATACCATTAGGGTTAACAAGAATATTAGCAATTTTATCTACACAAGATTGTCTTTTATGTCGAACACCAGAAGCAGTGATTCCATATTTTTCTACAAGTTCTTCTATTTTTAATCTATTAAATCCTCTTACACCATAATACTGACAAATAAACTCTCTATCATTTTTTCTTAACCTTTCAACTGCTAAATCAATTTTTTCTCTATCGTACCCGTCAAACAAGTCATAAAATTCACTCATATAACACTACTCCTTAACTACAAACAATTATAATACAACTAATACAACTAATAAACACTTTTTTACTCCTCCATCATCGTTGAAACAAGGGTAAGTAAATTAGAGGCATCTTCCACCTTATCAATAAATCTTTTTCTTCTAACAATTTTATACTCCTGTAAAAAGTCCTTTATTTTATTCCTATCAACACTTAATATTCTATACCAATAAGTCCTCTCTCTTAAAAAATGCCAATAATCAGGATTTTTATCCAAAATAAAAATTATATCATTTTTCATTAGTCATCATATCCCCTTGGTGCTTTATACGAAGTTCGTCTACCATTTACTTTAGAATCTTCTTTTTTACCAAACTCTCCTAATACCCCTAAAATTTTTTTCATTCCTTCCAAATTCTCATTAATCTTATCCAAATTTACTCCCTCAAGCATCTTAAGTAAACTATTGGAGCTATTTCTTGTTTGCGTAGATGTTGTATTTTCTTTTTTTTCTTTGAAAACATCTGCTTCCTTTCCAAATAAATCATAAGTTTCATATAAACTTTGCCAAGTAGTCTCCTTCTTATCTACTCTCTCTTTTAAAAAAGGTTTATCCTTTATAAATTCTTTAAATTCATCTAGTTTATCCATTTATAATCACCCATTAAAGTATATGCTTTAAATTTTATCCTAGTGATATTTTATTTAGTTATATAATTTTCAAAGATTCTTTTTTCTACAGCAATATAAAACATCAAATAATGTTTTTGTTTTTATAAAAATTAAAAACACATTTTTATTATCTCTTATTTATTGCTAAATTTTGTTTGATTATTTCTATAAGTTCACAAATTTTTTTATCTACAATATCTTCGCTCACGTTAAATTTCTCACTAATTTCTAATCTAGACATAACATCCACACCATTTAAACCATAATATAAACTTATTAATTTTAAGTCCCTTTCATTTAAATCCCTCATAGCTTTTTTCACTGCTATTATATCTGTGCAATCAACATCAACCAAAAAACGTTGATTCATATTTTTTAAAATACCTTTTTTAATCAATATAATATTTTTATTCAATGTTTCAGAAATAATAGACTTATAAGAATGATATTTTTTAGCAATATATTCTACTCCCTTTGATTCCCCTTTTAGGCCATAATACATAACAATAATATCAAAACTTTTTACGTTTAAGCCCATCATACCTTCTCTTATTTGTTTTGCAGAAAAACCTCTAAACAAATTATAGAATTCTTCCTTATTTGACCCTTTGTTAGCATCAGGAGAAATTAAAAATTTCTCAATTTTTTTCATCCTACTATCTATATAATAATAAACATGCGATTCATCCATATAAAATCTACTAGCAATCTCCTTCATCGTCAAGCATTCCATTCCCAACCCATAATACAAAGATAAAATTCTCTTATCATAATATTCTAATTTATTAAATGCCTTATCAACTTCCTCTTTAGAATAATTTTCAAATCTTTTATAAAAACCTTTTTTACTAATACTTCTTTTTAAAGAAGGATCCTTTAAAATATTAGAAATAACTTCCATTTTTCTCTTTATTAATCCACTAACAGATGAATAACCTAAATAATATTTACTAGCCAATTGATGAATATCCAACAACTCATCCTCAAATCCATAATAATAACGAATTATCTCCATATCCCTCTTTTTCAAATCAAGCAAGGCACTATCAATTTCTTCTTTTGAATAGCCATCAAAACTTTTATAAAATTCTTCTTGCATTTCCCTTTTTTTATCCTCTGGAGATTTAAGAAGTTCTTTTAATTTATCTAAATCCGCTTTCATTATTTGATTAATTCTAGATCTAGTTAAATCATATTTTTTGCCAATAGCATCCATAGTTAAAACACAACAACCAAGTCCATAATAAGATTTAAATATATCCTGCCTTCTTTTATCTAAATTTGTTAAAGCTTGATTAACTTGCTCCTCACTACAACCTTCAAACATACTATAAAATTCTTTTTTTCTTTCTTCTTCTTTTTTTTCTTTTTTTAAAATCTTGGAAATTTTCAATATTGCATTATCAACTATTTCATGAATCATAGAAATGTCTACGCTATATTTTTCAGCAATCTCACTAGCAGTAAAACTATCACCCTTCAAACCATAAAAATAATTTAATATATCTTGTATTTTTGAATTCAACCCCAAAACACATTCATCAATTTCCTCTTTTGAAAAGCCTTTAAACTTAGCATAAAAATATTGTGGAGCATAAACAATCTCTTTTTCATTCCTTTTATTATTTAAATGCCTTTCAAAAATTTTCAATCCATTTTTCAAGTAATTATAAACAGTATGATATTTTATATCATATTTATAGCTAATATCTACAGGTCGTAAACATTCTCTGCCTATACCATAATAAGAAAGTATAACCTCCTTACCTAACCCCTCCATTTTATCAAAAGCATTATTAATTTCTTCTAAAGAATAATTTTTATACTTGTCAAAAAATTCTTCTTTTCTATCCACTACTACAGAAACTTTTTTCTTTTCACCTAGTAGTTCATCTATTTTATTCATACAAAAAGACAAATGATAGTGAACATTGTAAGTTTCACGATTAGACTTAAGAGAAATTTCTTTAACAGATAATTTTTCTCCGCCAATTCCAAAATACAAACACATTATTTCTCTGTTTTGAGGAGATAATTTTTCAATACAATCATACACTTTTTCCTTCCCATACTTAGCTATAAGAGAATTATATCTTTCAAAATGTATACTTAAATCATTATTTTCGTTTTCCTTCATAACTTCACCTCAAAACCTAACTGCAAATTATTATAAAACAACAAAAATAAATGAACAACTGTTTTTTTTACTCACACAACCAAATTATATTTAAAAATATAAATATACCTTGATTAGTTTAATAGTATATGATAAAATACACGAGGTTGCAAAGCAACTAATACACACATTAGTAGGTAGTTTTCTCTAGTGCTTCTAGGCAAAGGTGCCAAATTAGAAGTGGGAAAATGGTGACTAATGGAGGGCAAAACAAAAGAAGGAGGACTTTACTAAATGAGTGAAGAAAATAGCATGCCAGTAGTAGAAACTGAAACTGCTCCAGTTATTACTACAAGAAAATTATTAGAAGCAGGAGTTCATTTCGGACACCAAACTAGACGTTGGAATCCTAAAATGAAAAAATATATTTATACTGCAAGAAACGGTATTTATATAATTGATTTAGAAAAATCAGCATCAAAAATTGAAGAAGCTTACAATGCTTTAAAGAAAATTGTTGAAGATGGAGGAAAAGTATTATTCGTTGGTACTAAAAGAACATCTCAAGAAATCATTAGAGAAGAAGCTTTAAGAAGTGGTTCTTTCTATGTAACTAGCAGATGGTTAGGTGGAACAATGACTAACTTCAAAACAATTCAAAGAAGTATTAAAAGATTAAAAGATATCGAAAAAATGGAAGAAGACGGAACATTCGAAGTATTACCTAAAATTGAAGTTATCGGTTTAAAAAGAGAAGCTGAAAAACTTGAAAAGAACTTAGGTGGTATTAAAGAAATGAGAAAAGTTCCTAACGCAATCTTCGTTGTAGATCCTCGCGTTGAACACAATGCAATCTTAGAAGCAAGAAAATTAAACATTCCTGTATTCGGTATTGTAGATACAAATAGTGATCCAGATGATGTTGATTACATTATCCCTGGTAACGACGATGCAACTAAGGCTGTAAAATTATTAGTAACTGTTATGGCTGATGCTGTTGTAGAAGGTAGAGGCGGACAACCTGTTATCGCTTATACACCAGACGCAGAAGGCGAAGTTTCAATGAATGACGCTTTAAAAGAAGAAGAAAAATCTGAAAAAGTGGAGGGTTAATTAAATGATAACTACTGAATTAATTAAAAATTTACGTGAACGTACAGGCGCTGGTATGATGGACTGTAAAAAAGCTTTAGTTGAATGTAATGGTGATATCGATAAAGCTGGCGACTGGTTAAGAGAAAAAGGTATTGCTAAAGCTGCTAAAAAAGCTGACAGAATAGCTGCTGAAGGTTTAACAACAGTAGTAACAGAAGGAAATTATGCATTAATTTGTGAAATTAACTCTGAAACTGACTTCGTTGCTAAAAACGAAAAATTCATCAACTTTGTTAACGATGTTGCTACAGCTGCTTTAAAAGCAAAAGCTACAACATTAGAAGAAGCTTTAAATGCTCCATTAAATGATGGAACTGTAAATGATGCAATCGTATCAAACACAGCTACAATCGGAGAAAAATTATCTTTAAGAAGAATTAACTTAGTAGAAAAATCTGATAGTGATTCATTTGGTAGTTACTTACACATGGGTGGTAAAATTGGTGCTGTTTGTGTATTATCTAACACAGACAATACTTCTGTTGCTAAAGATGTAGCTATGCATATTGCTGCTTCTAACCCACAATATACTAACACTACAGATATCCCTGCTAGTGAAGTAGAAAAAGAATTACACATCCAAACTGAAGCTGCTAAAAACGACGAAAAATTAGCAGGTAAACCTGAAGCTGCTTTAACAAAAATTCTTGAAGGAAAAATTAATAAATGGAAAGCTGAAATTAGTTTAGTTGAACAACCATTTGTAAAAGATCCAGGATTAACTGTTGGAAAATATGTTAAACAAGTTGGAGCAACTGTTTCTAATTTTGTAAGATATGCAGTAGGAGAAGGATTACAAAAAAGAGAAGATAACTTCGCTGAAGAAGTTATGAACCAAGTAGGAAAATAACTAATAAATGAAGGATGCTCTAACGAGCATCTTTTTTGAAAGGGGAAATTGTAGTGAAATATAAACGCGTTTTAATCAAATTAAGCGGAGAAGCCTTAATGGGCCAAACAAAATCCAGTAAAGTATTAGATAGAGACATAATGTTTGAAACAGCATCTCAAATAAAAGAACTCGTAGATTTAGGCTTAGAAATAGGAATAGTCATAGGCGGAGGTAACATTTTTAGAGGTAAATATTGCGATGAATTATCAATTAAAAGAGCACCAGCAGATTACATGGGAATGGTAGCAACAATCTTCAATTCCCTTGCCTTTAAAGCTGTTTTAGATTCATTAAATGTAGACAACGTTGTAATGAGTGCACTTAATATCAATCAAGTATGTGAGCCATATTATCACTTAAAAGCTTTAAGCCATTTAGACAAGAAAAAAGTCGTTATTTTTGCTGGAGGAACAGGAAACCCATATTTTTCAACAGACACAGCTTCAGCTCTAAGAGCAAGTGAAATAGGTGCCGATGTGATATTAATGGCTAAAAATGGCGTTGATGGTGTATACAATAAAGATCCACGCAAATATAGCGATGCAATAATGTACGATTCAATTACATTTGATGAAGTTTTAAATCAAAAATTAGAAGTAGTAGATTTAAACGCAATTAACTTATGTCAAAGTAATAAAATTAATTTAATTATCTTTAACATGGACAAAAAAAATGCTATAATTGACGTTGTCAAAGGTGAAAAATTAGGAACCTTTGTAGGAGAGGAATAGATATATATGGATAATTTAGTAGAACTAACAAAAAGTAAAATGACAAAATCAGTAGAATCATTTGAAAGTGAATTAGCAACTGTAAGAACAGGTATTGCAAGCGCTAGTATTCTTGATAGAATTGAAGTTATGTATTATGGATTTAAAACACCTTTAAACCAAGTTGCTTCAATTTCTGTACCAGAACCAAGAATGTTAGTAATTAAACCTTATGAAAAAGGAACATTAAAAGATATCGAAAAAGCAATTGTTGAAGCAAACATCGGTTTAACACCAAATAATGATGGTACTATAATAAGAATCATTATCCCTGCTCTAACAGAAGAGAGAAGAAAAGAACTTTGTAAACAAGTATCACGTTACAGTGAAGACGCTAAAGTTTCTATAAGAAACATTAGAAGAGACGCTAATGATACAGTAAAAAAGAACAAAGAAGTTTCTGAAGATACTAGAAAAAATCTAGAAGAAAACATTCAAAAACTTACTGATGAATTTGTTAAAAAAATTGATACAATAGCAAAAGATAAAGAAAAAGATATAATGAGCATTTAATATTTAAATCACATTAAGCATAAAATATTAAGGAGTAGTAATACTCCTTTTATTTTTCTTATATTTTAATATAAGAAAATAATATTTTAAGTTACTATTAAGCAATTTTATGGTATTATAAATAAGTAACTAGGAGGTCTTAAAATGAAAACAAGAATACTAACAGGATTATTAATTGGAATTATCGTCATACCTTTATTACTATTAGGAAACATTCCATTTTTAGTTGGAATAACATTATTATTATCAGGAGTTGCTTATGAAATAAGTAACATGAAACAAAATCCTTTATTTATAAAAATAATAACTATATTATTAATTGGAGGCACATGTATATACAATTATTTCAATATAAACAACAATATATACTTACCTTTGACTTCAATTTTTCTACCTATACTTATTTATTATGCAATAGCAGTATGGTATGAAAAATTTGAATTTAGAGAAGCAACTTTTTTAAGCTTATTCGCAATATTAATGAATATTTTTAGTCAAAGCATCTTATATATAAGAAGTATAAATGATAACGCTAATGCCTTAGCATTCCTAATAATTACGACTTGCTCTGTTGACGTTTTTGCTTTATTCGTAGGATGCAAATTTGGAAAGCACAAATTAAATCCTCGAATTTCTCCAAAAAAATCAATAGAAGGTTCAATTGGAGGAATAGTATGCGCAACTATACTAGCATTCATTTTTAACTGGTTTTTCCCAATATTTGAAACAAACAATACATCAAATTTCTTAAATTTAGCATTCAACTCAAACTTGACTATAGTCGAACCATTAAAAGTATTACTTATAACATTATTTTTAACAACTATCGGACAACTTGGAGATTTAGTTTTCAGTATGATTAAAAGAAACTATGAAATTAAAGATTTTGGGAGTCTATTACCAGGACATGGAGGATTAACAGATAGAATTGATAGCGTTTGCTTCAATAGTATCGTATTCCAAATCCTATTTGTATTACTACTAACATTATAAAAAAGAAAGGGTGTTTAAATGTTTATCTTTAACCTATTACTATTTTTAATAGCTTTATCTTTACTAATATTTATTCACGAATTTGGCCATTTTTTATTTGCTAAAATATTTAATGTTTACTGTATGGAATTTTCTTTAGGAATGGGGCCTGCCATATTTAGCAAAAAATTCAAAAAAGATCCAGAAACAACATACTCTTTAAGAAGTTTGCCAATAGGTGGCTATGTTGCCATGGCTGGCGAAATAGAAGGCGACGAAAAAGAAAAAGAATTAAATATTCCTTACCATCGAACAATAAATGGAATCAAAGCTTGGAAAAGAGCAATTGTTGTCGTTGCTGGAGTAACATTTAATTTTATATTTGCTTTAATACTAATTGCCATTTACATTTTTGCAAGTGGCGTAAGCTCTAACGATAATAGAATTACTATTCAAAAAGACTCTATTGCATATAACGCAGGACTTAGAAGTGGAGATAAAATAGTATCAGTTACAAGCAATATTGTAAAAGATGGGGAAACAATAGTTTACAGCAGCTGTATAGAACAATCTTGCCCTATTTCTAAAATTACTGAATTAGTAGAAATTGTTAATAATCAAACACCAAGCAGCGAAAACAAAACGCAAATAATAACAATAAATTATTACCACAATAATGAATTATTAGAAAAAACAATTACTAGAAGTTATGATAATAAAACTGAATCTGCTCAAATAATAGGATTAAGTAATTATCTAGTAACACCTAGCTTTTTTGAAGGCCTTAGCTTAACCTTTAAAACATTCGGTGAAATCATAGTTTTGATGTTTCAAGCTATAGGTTCTTTATTCACTAAAGAAGGCTTCAGCCAGGTTGGAGGTCCTATACAAGTTTATAGTGTTAGTGCTCAAATGGCTAGTGAAGGTGTATTGTCATATATTTGGTTTTTAGCAATAATTTCTGTAAATTTAGGATTTTTCAACTTGTTACCTATTCCTGGACTTGATGGAGCAAGATTTTATTTATCTATCGGCGAAACTCTTACAAATAAAAAATTCAACCCTAAAGTAGAAAGTTATATAAATATGGTAGGAATGTTCTTCTTATTTGGATTGATGATTATAGTTACAATTAAAGATGTATTTATGTTATTTTAATTATTGATTTTAGAAGTAGGTGATGTAAATGGATTCAAAATTAAAAGACTTTTTATCAACATTTAAATTAAAAGATAGTGAATATGAATTGTTTGAAAGTGCTAAATTAACAAATGCAACATACATAACTTCTTTACAAAAATTCATTATCGATTTATCTTTTGATTCTTTGTGTAATCCTTCTTTGTATTTCGTTTTAGAAAAAATTAAAAATAATGAAATGTATAATATAAACATTAACATAAATCAACACGAAACATTAATGGGAAGCGATTATTTAAAAGAAATATTCCAAAAAGTTATATTATTAAAATACAAAAATAGTGCGATGATGCAATCTATAAAAAATATTAATATTGAAGTTTTAAATAACAGAATAAACTTTATCTTTACAAGTGAAATGCAAAGAGACTCTTTCTTATCATATAAAAAAGAATTCCAAAATATCTATGCTTGTTTAGGAGCAAATAAAATACTAGAATTTTTAGTATCAAAGCCACAAGATATAGACGTAAAAAAAGAATTTGAAGATGAAGTAAATGAAATAATAAAAAATACGATGCCTACTCCCCCTCAAACAATAAAAAGAGAAATTGCTCCTGAAAAACTACAAAACAATTATTATAGTCACGGAGAAGATGAAGTAGCAATAGCAACATTAAATCAAAATGATAAAAACGTTACCATCTCAGGTAAAGTCTTTGCAATTGAAGAAAAAGAATACAACAATAGACTTATAATGAGTTATTATATAACTGACTATAATGATTCAATAAGTGTCAAATGTTTTGAAAGTGCTAAATTAACTCGTGAAATATTAAAAGATATAAAGACTGGATCTTGGTTAAAAATTAAAGGAAATGTAACTTACGACAATTATGAAAAAGAAGATGTTTTAACAGCTAACTACATTGAAGAAATAGATGTAAATGAAAAAATATTAGATACTGCTGAAACAAAAAGAGTAGAATTACATACACACACTAAAATGTCTAACATGGATGGCGTTGTAGACGCAAGCGACTACATAAAACAAGCTATTGAATGGGGACACAAAGCTATAGCAATAACAGATCATGGAGTTGTTCAAGCTTATCCTGACGCAAACAATGCATCTAAAGGAAAAGATATTAAAGTTATATATGGATTAGAAGCTTATGTAATTGAAGAACACAGCAAACACATCCTAAATCCTACTAACATTGATTTAGAACAAGCCACCTTCGTTTCTTTTGACTTAGAAACTACAGGTCTATCTTCAAGAATGGAAGAAATAATAGAAATTGGTGCCGTAAAAATGAAAAACGGTATGCAAGAAGATACATTTCAAACATTTGTAAATCCAGGTAAACCATTGTCTAAATTCACAACAGAATTAACAAATATAACAAATAACGACGTAAAAGATGCCCCAACACTTGAAGAAGCCATATCCAAATTTTTAGAGTTTTCTAAAGATTGCATATTAGTTGCACATAACGCTATATTCGATATATCTTTTATAAAAAATGCTATAAATAAACTAGGATTCCCTAAACTAACAAATCCAATTATAGATACATTACCATTATCTAGATATTTATATAGCGAGCACCGTTCACACACTTTAGGGGCTGTAGCAAGAAGATTTAACATAGAGTATGATGAAGATACTGCTCACCGAGCTATTTACGATGCTAAAGTACTAGCAAACGTATTTGAAGTACTATTAAATGAAATTGTCCATAACAGAGGAATCAAAAAACATTGCGATATAGAAACATTCCAAGATTATGACAACCTAAAAAAAAGACCATTCCATGTAAATATTTTAGTTAAAAATCAACAAGGAATAAAAGACCTATACAAACTAGTATCAAAATCAAATGTCGAGTATTATAACGAAGTACCCCTAATTCCTAGAAAAGAATTAGAAGCGCACAGAGAAAACTTGTTATTAGGAAGTGCTTGCTTTAAAGGAGAAGTATGGGATATAGCCTCTACTAGAAATCATGAAGATTTATTAGAAACTGCTAAATTCTACGACTTCCTTGAAGTACAACCTCTTGATAATTACTCCTTTTTAGTAGACACAGGTTCAGTGGATGGAAATGAAACCTTAAAGAAAATTATTAATTTTATAATAGATGTTGGAAAAGAATTAAATATTCCTGTCGTTGCTACAGGAGACGCACACTACGTAAATCCAAAAGAAAAAATATTTAGGGATGTTTATATAACTGCACAAGCAATTGGAGGAAAACATCACCCTCTATACGATTTCAAGAAAAGAGTAAAAGAAAATCCAAATCAACACCTAAGAACAACAAATGAAATGCTAGAAGCATTTGAATTTTTAGGAAAAGATTTAGCTTATGAAATCGTAGTAACAAATTCCAACGCAATAGCCGATTCCATTGATAAAGTCATTCCTCTTAAAGATGGCACATATTCTCCTAGAATAGAAAATGATAAGGAAGAATTAACTAGAATTTGCTGGGAAACAGCACATAAACTATATGGTGAAAACATACCTGAAATTGTTGTAAAAAGAGTAGAAAAAGAACTAAACAGTATAATAGGAAACGGATTTGCCGTAATGTACTATATTGCACATAAATTAGTTAAAAAGTCCAATGATGATGGATATATCGTAGGATCTAGAGGATCAGTAGGTTCATCCCTTGTAGCACACTTTACAGGTATTACAGAAGTTAATGCACTAGAGCCACATTATATTTGCGATAATTGTAAACACAGCGAATTTGATAACTTACCAGAAGGAATATACAGCGGATATGACTTACCAGAAAAAGTATGTCCAAAATGTGGAATGGTAATGAGAGGCGAAGGTCATAACATTCCCTTTGAAACATTCTTAGGATTTAAAGGAGACAAAGTCCCTGATATAGACTTAAACTTTTCAGGTGATTATCAACCACGAGCTCATGACTATACAAAAGTATTGTTTGGCGAAGAAAATGTTTATAGAGCAGGTACAATTGGTACTGTCGCAGAAAAAACTGCCTATGGATACGTAAAAGGCTATTTTGAAGAATTAGGAAAAGAAAACCAAACAAGAAAAGCAGAAATGAGAAGAATTGCTATGGGATGTGGAGGAATAAAACGAACTACTGGACAGCATCCAGGTGGCATTATTGTTATTCCAAACTATATGGATGTTTACGATTTTACTCCAATTCAATACCCAGCAGACTCTTTAGACGCCAACTGGAAAACAACACACTTTGACTTCCATGCAATACACGATAACGTCTTAAAACTAGATATTTTAGGACACGTTGATCCAACAGCTTTAAGAATGTTACAAGATATAACAGGTATAAACCCAAAAGATATAGATTGCAGTGATAAAAGAGTCATCTCTTTATTTACAAGTTGCAAAGAGCTTGGGGTTACAAAAGAAGATATTCTAAATGAAAATGGAGTTGTCGGAATACCTGAATTTGGTACTAACTTCGTCAGAAAAATGGTTTTAGAATGTCAACCTACAAGTTTTGCGGAATTAGTTCAAATTTCTGGATTATCACACGGAACAGACGTATGGAATAATAATGCACAAGAATTAATAAACAATAAAACATGCAAACTAATGAATGTTATAGGATGTCGTGACGATATAATGGTTGAACTAATTAAAATGGGATTAGAACCTTCTATGGCCTTTAAAATAATGGAATCTGTAAGAAAAGGAAAAGGATTAAGTCCAGAATTTGAAGAAGCTATGATAGCTAATAATGTTCCAAGTTGGTATATTGCCTCTTGTAAAAAAATAAAATATATGTTCCCTAAAGCCCATGCTGTAGCATATGTTACAATGGCTATGCGTGTAGCGTGGTTTAAAGTATATCGACCTTTAGAGTACTATGCAGTTTATTTTTCAACTAGATGTGATGCCTACGATATTGAAACAATGATACAAGGAAAAGATGCTATAAAAGCAAAATTCCTTGATATACAGTCAAGAAAAAGCAGTTATGAAACAGCAAAAGATGTAACAAATAAAGAAGAAAGTTTACTAACAACACTAGAAAGTGCAATTGAAATGACTGCTCGAGGATACACATTCTCTAACATTGATTTATATAGATCAGATGCAAAGAATTTTATCGTAGATCACGAAACAAAATCACTAATCCCACCTTTTAGTGCAATTGATGGTTTAGGTGAAGCCGCTGCAAAAACTGTAATAGAAGCTAGAAAAAATGGCGAATTCTTATCAATTGAAGATTTAACAATTAGAACTCAACTTAATGGAACAAATATAAAAATGTTAGAAAAAATCGGCGTGTTAAAAAACATGCAACAAAAAAACCAATTAGAATTAGATTTATTTTAAAAGGATTGCATAAAACAGCAATCCTTTTTTTCTATTCTATATTTATCTTTTGTTAGATACATTCATCAAAGCTTCAGCTCTTTTTGTATTATACTCATCTTTGGTAATCATACCAGATTTTAACAACTCTGCTAATTCCTCTAACTTTTTATTAAGTTCTACAGTATTCTCAATTTTTATTTTTCCTTGTACACCATGAATAGGTTTGTAATTAGATAAAAATGACATAGTACCAACTTTAGCCAAAGAATGCTTAATCAATAATTGGGTATCTATTTCACTATATGGTACATAACCTTTTTTTCTAAGCAAAACTCTAGCAACTACTTTAGAAGAAATAAAAGATAAAACAATGTGAATTCCTATAACAATTCCTAAAGTGATATAATAATGTTCTCCTGGAAATTTCAAGAAAGAAACATACTTCTCATCAATTCCAAAAGAAACTAATAATTCAATTAACTTAATACCGGCCTCTTTCCATATACCATAAACATAAATCAATAATAAAACAAGAAATCTGCCAAGAAAACCATTAAATAAATAATAAAATGGTCCAAAAAGGAAGTAACCCCAAGAAAAAGTTAAAAACAACTCCCTTTGTTCTCCTGTTCTTTTTACAAGTTTAGCCTTCATCACAATTACCCCCTTAACAATTAAACCATACTACCATCAAATTTTAATTCGATTAATTCTTCTGTATAAATTGAACTAGCATTAGTCACAATATCTTCTCCATCTTCAGTTTTCTCAAGTATATTAGCAGTAAAATAAATAGGTATATAAGCGTGATAATAAGTAACATCGTCTAACGCAGCTGCTATTCCATCAATATGTTCCTCAATGCTTTCAATACTTAATCCACCCTTAATTGATTCCCTTAATCCTACAATATAAGAATCTATTTGCGTTGTTGCATATCCTCCCATTAAATAATTTAATCCATTAGATATAGTTGTTAATTCGGTTATTGTTTCAGCAACACAATAAACAGAATATCCTCCTTCTCCATGAGTTAAAGCATATGTAACATTCTCATAAACAAATCGTTCATTAACAATATCAATGCGAGTTACACCATTGCTAAGATAATATTGACCTGAATCTTCATGTATTCTATATCTATCACCGCTCAAATTAACATAATAAAGTCCATTTTCCTGTTCAATACTAACCTGTGTTCTCCTAGCAATACTTAAAAGTTCACTCTTATAATCACGAATTGCATCATAATTAAACTTATGCGCCTCTTCTAATTTAACTAACTGAGTATTTCTTATTGAATTAACTTGATTTATAAAACTCGTAGTTACTCCAATATTTTTAACACCATTGCTAAAACTACTATATCCATTTACATTAACATCAATAGGATTAGAACAAGATTTTCCATACTCAATTGAAGCACAGTATTCGATTTTCTCTAACGTAGTTTTTCTTTCTGAATTTCCTGCCAACAAATCGAAAATAGAAAATCCAGTAACATTATTATTAGCATCTTTGTTCGTACTAGCATAGAATTTCATATGCGCAGCAGACGTTACACCCCATGAATCTAGAATAGCATAAATATAAGACCACGAAGAAGCACCATAAATTTCATCAACAAATTTTCCATCCGAGTACAACCTAATAGAAGGAGAACCGGTTAATTGTTTCAATTTATTAACATCGCTAATATTTGCCATTTTGAAAACAGGAATACTAGATGCTTCTTTAAATTCATTTGTCTTTTTATCCAAAGTTCCACATTTTGGAATTTTATTTCCGTTTTCATCAGTAAAATATACAATATCCTCATAACACAATGTTGTAGAAACTTCTTTATCTTCTGGAATATTATAATTATAAATAGGGATTTTTAAATAATTTTCTGCAATAATGTCATCCATTGCTTCTTTATAAACTTCACAGAAATTAGCACTATTTGTATCATTTATAGCCTTTTTAGTAGAAATAGCCGCATACAAAGCAATACCACCAGCAACTAAAAGCAACGCCGCTCCTACAATCCAACCAACACCTGGAACACTAAGCGAAGCAGCACCAACAGCTGCAAGCATAGAACTAACAACAGCTGTTTGAGTAATAAGAGCAACAGCAGTATAAGCTAATACGCCAACTCCAACAGCTACAGCAATTCCACCTACCCCAATTCCAACATTAGCAAGAACTTCTGCTAAATAACTGGCCAATGTTCTATTAGTACAAGCATCCATTTGAGTCATCATCTCTAAGAAATTAGTATTAAATAAGAAATCTTCTCCTGCCTGACTTACAATATTTCCTCTATCAATAATAAATCCATCAGCAGTTGTAAAAGCTATATAATCCCCTTTATTACCTCGATCAATAGTACCATCTAAAATTTTAGAATACTCATTTACATCAGTAATTTGAGTAACAGAATTCGTTACCTTTGTACTAGAATTAAAATCCAAAATTGTAGTATAGTAAATTCTTTTTATTCTACCTAACAAAGAAAAATCATACTTAAATTTATAAACAGTTTGAGCAACATAATTATTTATAGCAGAAGCACTACAAAAGTCTTCAGCTGCATTCGCTCCACTACAAAGATAAGTGTTAACAACATTTTTTACATAATTTTCTACGGTTCCTCCTTTATCAGAACCAATTAATTCATTAAACCACCCAACGTTATCAAAACTATATCCTAAAACTTGTTCATGAGTAAAATATCCAAAAAGAGCCCCTTCACCATATAATAAAGTAACACCTTCAGAAGTTCCTTTACCAACATTAGCCACTACATTTTGTCCATCCGGCTTATTATCATAGTTTTTATCTCCACATTTAGTTAAAGCAGAACTATCAATTCCAGTATAATCAACAATATTATAATTAGAATCAACGCGTAAAAAATCACATTCAGAAACATATCGTTTAGCATTTACAATATTCTTCAAATTATATTGTTCTTCATTTCTAACAACTTTTGCTCGTTTTGAAGGTTCAAGTTTACTATTTTCATCAATAAATGTTGCAAGACCTGCTTTCTGCATTTCTTCATATGTATGATAATTATCAGCATCCGAAGGACCTAAAAAATCTAAAGCGTTTTCTATAAATCCTTTATCAGCTTCCTCATTTGCCATATCCTCCCAAGCTAAAAAATTATCTACTAAAACATAATATATTAAAATTTTATATTGTGGTTTATCAAACAAAAACTTACCATCAACAACTTCCTCTGCATAAGGAATTACACCATTATACGTAGCATTGAACATTAAATTTGATTTGTCTGGAAAGCACTTATCTTCATTTCCATCGCCATCCGTATCACTACACTCACCTTTTGGCAAAACAACCAAAATAAAATCTCTCATACTAAGCAAATAGCTATAGTACATATCCTTATCCATTTCAATAAATTGTGCTTGAGCATACGTAGAATACGCATAAATATTTTTTCCTTTTCCTATAATAGAATTTTGCCTACTTTCTTTTAAGTTATTCTCATTGTCTCCACAAGCACTAAGTAAAGGAATAGTAACACAAACAACAATCAACAAACTAACAACTTTTCTAACTTTTCTAAAAAATTTATACAACATTGTCAGTCGCCTCCATTCAATAACTAATTAACAATATTTTATCATGCCACTTTACAACTAGCAATAAAATAAAGTACACTTGAGGAATAAAAGTTAATTATTTTCTAAAAAATTCTCTCCTTTAATCGTTTCTGTATACGACAAATTAGGATATTTCTTTTGCCTTAATATTTCATAAACAACAATCGCAACACAATTAGATAAATTCAAACTTCTAACACCTTCTATCATAGGTATTCTAAAACAATAATTCAAATTGCTTTTCAATATTTCTTTTGGAATGCCTGTGCTCTCTTTTCCAAACATAACAAACACATCTTCTTCTATACTAGAAAAATCAATATCACTTGGAGCCTTTTTACCATATCGTGTTATATAATAAACGATAGGATTATTATTCTTAATCATAAAATCCTCATAACTATCATAATAATCAAAATTAAAGCCAACTAAATAATCCATTCCGGCTCTTTTTAACCCTTTATCATCAATTTTATATGTTAAAGGTCCAATAATATGTAACTTAGTACCACTAGCCACACATGTTCTCATTATATTACCTGTATTTAATGGTTTCTCTGGTTGAAATAAAACAACATTAATCATCTAAAAAACACCCCTTATATCTATATAAATAGCAAAAGCCCCAAAAAGGGACTATTTTATTAAAACTTTAATAATGGTTTATGCAACAATTTAGAAACTCTTTCCTGAAGATCTTCCTTCCTTTGAGTTCCATACAAAGCATTTATAATTATTTTAGCAACTTCTTCAAAATCCTTCTCTTTAAAACCTTTTGTTGTCATAGCAGGTGTTCCTATTCTAATACCTGAAGTAACATTTGGTTTTAATGTATCAAATGCAATCATATTTTTATTACATGCAATCCCAATATCCTCTAATATTTTTTCTGCTTCCTTACCTGTAACTCCAAAAGAATCTTTAACGTTAATTAATAACATATGATTGTCGCTTCCTCCACTAATAAGCTTTACTCTATTAGCTAAAAAAACTTTTTCCATAGCTTTAACATTACTTACGACCTGTTTTTGATACTCTCTAAATTCACTAGTAGATGCTTCATGAAAACATTGTGCTTTAGCAGCTATTATATGCATTAAAGGTCCTCCTTGAATTCCTGGGAAAACCGCCTTATCTATAAGTTCAGCATACTCTTCCTTACAAAGAATAACACCACCTCTAGGTCCCCTTAATGTTTTGTGTGTTGTACTAGTAATAAAATCTGCATATCCTACTGGCGAAGGATGTAAACCTGCAACAATTAATCCTGCAATATGAGCAACATCACACATTAAGTATGCTTTAACAGAATCAGCAATTTCCTTACACTTAGCAAAATCTATTTTTCTAGTATAAGAACTTGCACCTACAATTATCATTTTAGGTTTATATTTTTTTGCTTTTTCTTGCATATCATCATAATCAAGAGTTTCATCGTCTTTTAATCCATATGATATAATATCATATTCCTTACCACTAAAACTAACTGGACTGCCATGAGTTAAATGACCACCACTATTTAAATCCATAGATAAAACTGTATCTCCAACATCAAGCATTGCCTTATATACAGCCATATTTGCCTGAGATCCTGAATGTGGTTGAACATTAGCGTGATACCCTTTTGCCCTAAAAATCGAAAGAAGGTTTCCTCTAGCAATCTCTTCTATCTTATCTACTTCTTTACAACCACCATAATATCTATTTCCTGGGTAACCTTCTGCATATTTATTTGTTAAAACACTTCCCATTAACTTCATTACTTCTTTTGAAACATAATTTTCAGAAGCAATAAGTTCAATTGTATTAGATTGTCTTCTTTTTTCTAAATTAATTATATCTTTTATTTCTTTAGCTATCATGTTAATCACTCCTACATTAAATATACCTTTTTTTACATTTTTTATAAAGATATTGATATCATTATTTAAAAAATAAAAAGGAGAAGAACTCCTTTTTACTGTTTAGCTTTTTTTTCCTTTTCTACAAGTATAATTCTTACTCGTTTAAACCTCAATTTTTCAACAATGGAAGAATATATCTTTCCTGGAAATGTTGTAAAAAACTCTAACAAACTATTCGTTAATACCACTAAAAGTAAAACCAATAATATTTGAGGAACATCTAGTGGAACTATATGAAGGGCACTTCTCATTACTGGAACAAATATACATAACAAATAAGCCAAGAACATTGCACCAAACAATAACCTTCTATACAAATTAAATGGATTACAAATACGATATAAAACCATTAAACACGTAAACGCTGCAACAATTATAGACATTGTAGATATTGCCTCTGTAGAAATATTTAAACTATTTCTAAAACAGAACACTGTTATACAATAAATAGTTACAACTAAAGCACCAGGGAACGCTCTTTTTAAGACATTTAATAAGAAATTACCTTTTATCATATTGTTATTAGATTCTAAAGCCAAGAAAAACGCCGGAATACCAACTGCCAAGAAATCTATAATCATAAGTTGATTTAATTCAATTGGATATGCCATATTTATTTTCAAAACATACGCCGAGAAAATAATAGTAATTGCTAATAAGAACGAAAATATCGTCTTAGTTAAAAATAGCGTTGCCACTCTTTGAATATTATTAATAACTCTTCTACCTTCTTGAACTACTTTTGGCATTGAAGAAAAATTAGAATCGAGCAAAACTAAATGAGAAACATTTCTTGCAGCCTCACTACCACTAGCCATTGCAATACTACAATCAGCTTCTTTTAACGCCAATATATCATTAACTCCATCACCTGTCATCGCAACAGTTTTTCCCTTACTCTTTAACGCCTCTACCAAAATTCTTTTTTGATTAGGAGTAACTCTACCAAAAACAGTATATTGATCTGCAATTTCATAAAGTTTATCATCACTAACTCTATCTAAGCTAATATATTTTTCAGAATTCTCAATACCTGCCCTTTTAGCAACCATTGAAACAGTAAGAGGATTATCTCCAGAAATAACTTTTACATCAACACCACTACTCTTAAAATATTCAATAGTACTAAGGGCATCAGGTCTTATAGTATCTTCAATCAAAATAAGCGCTAATGGGTCAGCTTTTAATTTAGTGGCATCTTCCTGATCCTTTAATTGCTCTTTATTATGCCCTATCAATAAAACTCTATATCCTTTCCTAGCATACTTATCAACACTAGGCTTTACAAGATCATATTCTTTTTTCAAAATAAATTCAGGAGCCCCCAAAAAGAAAGTGCCATATTTATCTAACGTAACAGCACTAAACTTTCTAGCACTTGAGAAAGGGACAACAAATAAAGGAGTAACCCTTTTAGCTTTTCCAAACTCTTTTTCTAAAGCAACTGAAGTCATATTATTGTCATTTAAACTACCTAGCATCAATGCTATTATCTGTTTAATTGTTAATCCAGAATCATTTTTTATTTCTTCAATTCCTTTAACTGTCATAGTACCATCCGTAATAGTACCAGTTTTATCCAGACACAAAACATTAACTCTAGCTAGCATTTCAATACAATATAATTCTTGAACTAATGTATTATTTTTTGCTAATCTAAGTACACTAACAGCCAAAGCAACACTAGTAGTTAAAAATAACCCTGAAGGTATCATCGAAATAATAAGTGAAGCAGTACGCCTAACGGTAGAAGCATATACTTCATATGAATCAACACCAATAAGTTCCTCTTTAAAATGTCCTTGGTGAATCAAAAATAAACATATTGTAATAGGAATTAATAAAACTAAAACTACTCTTATAATCTTTTTAAGTGAAGATAATATTTTAGAATTAGGTTTTTTATAAACCTTTGCTTGTTTAGCAAGTTTTTCTATATAACTATCTCCACCAATTTTTTCAACCTTAGCTTTACATGTTCCAGAAACAACAAAACTTCCAGAAAATAAAGATGAACCAACTTTTTTTACTAATGCATCAGATTCTCCAGTAAGCAAAGACTCATTAACTTCCACGCCGCCTTCTTTTAATATGCAATCTGCACATATTTGTTTACCAGCACTCAAAACTAATAAATCATCTAAAACAATCTCATTAACAGGTATCTCAATTTGTCTACCATTTCTAATAACAACCGCATTAGGAGCAGACAAAAGTGATAATTTATCAATTGTAATTTTAGCTCTAATTTCTTGAACAATACCTACAATAATATTCGCACTAACAATAACTAAAAAGAACAAATCTTTAACTGCACCTACAGATATTAACCAAAAAGCAACAGAAAAAGTTATCAGATTAAAAACAGTTAAAATATTTGAAAGTATTATTTGAAAAACCGTTTTTGTACTACCTTGACCTATATTATTAACTAAACCTTCTTCAATTCTAGTTTGAACTTGCTCATCACTCAAACCTCTTTTTAAATCCGTACGAAAACGAGTCGCACCAATTGTCGATATTTCTTGAGTTTCTCCGCTCATTCTCTTTATTTGAGAAGTCTTTTTTGTACTCTCATCAACAACAATTTCTTCTATTTCTTTCTCTTTTTTCATTTGTGAAACTCACCACTTTTCCTTTATAAATTCTAACATTTAAGACTTTTTAATTCAATAAATACGTATTTTTTTAATAACGATGTAAAAAATAAAATAGATAGGATGGGATAACATGAAATATAAAATAAAAATTTATACTCTATACCTGCTTATTTTCACTTTTTTAATTGTATCATCACTATATTTTACAATAGAAAAAAATGACTTAAAAACAAACACCATAATAACAGAAAAAAACAATAAAACTGCTTATTTAACATTTGATGATGGCCCCTCAAAAAATACCGATAAAATATTAAATATTTTAGATAAATACAATATAAAAGCCACTTTTTTTGTCGTTGGCCCTAGCTATAAATTAAAAAATGACTATTTAAAAAAAATAGTTGAAAATGGACATCAAATAGCAATACACTCATACAATCACAATTATAATCAAATATATTCATCAAAAGAAAATTATATAAAAGATTTTAACGAATGTTTAAATTGGATAAAAAACACAACCGGAATAACACCATCCATTTATAGATTTCCTGGAGGATCATCAAATACAATAGCAAACAAAGATCTAATAAAATCAATAATAAAAGATTTAACCGCTTTAAATTTTGAACATACAGATTGGAATGTAGACACCCTAGATTCATACAGCACTGATTACAAAAAAATAATAGAAAATGCATTAACTTCAATAAAAAAGAATGAAAACAACAATAATTTTCATCAAACCATATTGATGCACGATGACATAAAAAAAAGTGCCACCATAACAGCTTTACCATTACTAATTGAAAAATTAATTTCACTAGGATACCACTTCGAAATACTAACAAAAGAAAAAACTCTTGTTAAACATATAAAATTATAAAAAAAGTGCCACACTGGCACTTTTTAAAATCAAACAAAAACTTAAATTATTTTCTAATATTTAATGCTTCAATTAAAGATAAATATTCTTCAGCACTTCTTGCTTTGATGTAATCCAATAAACTTCTTCTTTTACTAACCATAGCAAGTAATCCTCTACGAGAATGTTTGTCATTCTTGTGCTCTTTTAAGTGTTCAGTTAAAGAATTAATTCTTTGAGTTAAAATAGCTACTTGAACAGCAGGATTTCCTGTATCTTTTTCACTAGCACCGAACTTTTTAACTAATTGAGCAGTTTTTTCTTTAGTTATTGTCATTCTTTTTTCCTCCTTTTATATTTCTTATCTAAATCCACGTAACAAGTCGGAGACTCTTAAAACCTAGAAATAGACGCACAATTAATATACCCTAATTATCAAAATTATGCAAGTGTAAATTAATTTATTTTTCGTGTAATTGCAAACCCATCACCAATACTTAAAAATTCACTTTTATAATCTTTTAATTTTAATAAATAATCCCTATATTCATTCATTTTTAAAACTAATCTTTTACTTTTTTTACTATCAGTTAATTTTTGTAAATCAAGTAATTCAATATTATCAGAAATAATTACTCCATTTTCACTAAGAAAAGGAGAAAATTTTTCAAAAAACTTTATATATTGAGCTTTAGCAGCATCAATAAATATTAAATCAAAACTTTTATTATCCAAACAAACATTAAAAGCATCATCAAAAATAATATTAATTTGCTTATCAAAACCAGCACTGCCAATATTTTTAACTGCTTCTTTATACATTTTTTCATCTCGTTCAATAGTAGTTATTTTAACTTTCTCACTAACACTTGCCATACAAATCGCACTATAACCTATTGCAGTACCTAACTCTAAAATATTATATAAATTTTCTTCCTTAATTATTTTTTTTAAATATTCAATATTATCTTTTCTAGCTATAGGAACATAGTTTTCTTTAGCGTATTTTTCCATATTTTCTATTAACCCCATAAAATCACCGATTAAATTATACTTTATATACTTAAAATAATAAATATAATGTTATAATTAAAAAGGTGATTTTATGACAAAAGAAGAATTAAAAAATATAGTTTTAAACTCTTTAATTAACAAAGATCCTAACAAAGAATATTTTAAAAACAGAATGATTTATCATCTTAATGATGACAACCCTGAAATAATTTATAGTGCTCCAGTTAACCCAAATTACCTTCAACCAATAGATGCTAAGCATTCTATAATACTTGAAAGCAACGTTTACGATGCGCTTACAACAATTGATCAATACAACATTGATCACAAAAAAGAAGTTCCTTTTATCTTATATGGATACGAAACAAAGGGAGGAGCTATCGTTTTTGATGATATTTACTGTGATTTTCATAAACTAAAAGAAAGCAGCGCAACATTTGATAAACTAGAAGAATTTTTAAAATTAAGAATGCAAGTTTTTATAACCGACAACATGAAAAACAAAGTTATTTGTATTGGACATACTCACCCATTTACAGGAAAAGTATCCTACAATTACTCTATCGCTGATTTATGTGTACATTTACATTACTATAGTTACAACGCTTTTGCCGATTCAAAGTATAATAACAAAGTTTTTTCCTTAATGAAATCAGTATCTAATGACTATAATTTCATCTATTATGATGCTTTCTCACAAACTTTTAGAAAAGTAAGCAAAGTTTATTTAAGAGAAAAAAAGAAGGAATTTATCCTTCTTGATAGTTATAAAAATTGTGATAATTAATTTAATTGCTGCCCTAATTTTGTTAAAGCTTCAATTCTAGCACTATAATTTAATATTTCTTCTGGACTATGATGTGATAAGTATTTACCATCATCAACAATAAATACTGAATCATAACCTTCTCCATTTCTTTCTTTTACTTTTTTAGCTAGATATCCATATGTTTTACCGCTTGTAATTTTAGCTTTTCCGTCTTTACCAATAGCAACATAAACTGCCTCATAATATATTTCTCTCTCTTTTACACCATTAAATAAATTTACCAAGGCTTCATTTCTCTCTCTTTGAGTTCCTGGCCACCAAGTATCCATTTCAACACCCAATATATTAGGAGCAAAAGTTGAAAAAAGTCCATAACCATCTGCAATAACATAATCATAATTATCTTTTTCTTTTTTCCAAATCGTTTGGGCTTTTCTTTTAGCATTTTCTTCTAAATTTTTACTTTTCACTTCAAAATCAACTTCATACTCTAAATCGAATAAAGAATCAACACTAGTTATGTCTACATGTTTTTTTAAAATTGATTTTAATTCTTTAACTTTTTTTTCGCTACCAGTTACATATAAAATTTTCACTAAAATCGCCCCATTTCATTACAATGATTTTATCACACAAAAAATTAATTTCCTACAAAATGCTATAATTATTTATTACTTGCAAACTATCTATTACCAAGTCTTAAATTTTCTATAACCTCATCACTTAAATCTTTAACAATACACACAAGAGCTTTTTTGGCATTATTATAATCATCTACATCCATGATTGTTGATGAAGTATGTAAATTCTTAGCGCATATACAATGAGTAAGAGTTAACACACCATCAAAAGATTTATGAATCATACCTGCATCAGTTCCGCCCATTGATATAAAATATTGATATGGAATATTATTTTTCTCACAAATTGCTTTTTGGTAATTAATTAAAGATTTAAAAGCTAACATATTAGCGTCCTTAACTCTTAATAAAACTCCCTCTCCCAATATTCCATTTTTATTTTTAGGATCACTTGGAGAACAATCTAAAACAATCGCAAAATCCGGATTAATTTTATGAGCAATAGTTTGTGCTCCTCTACACCCAACTTCTTCTTGAACACTAACTCCTACATATAAATCAACATCTAAATCAACATCTTTTAAAGCCTCTAACAACTCCACAGTTAAAAAACAACCATATCTATCATCAATTGCCTTAGAAACAATCCTTTTTTCATTTAACTTATAAGTATTGCCCTCTAAATAGATACTATTTCCAATACTAATATTTTCCTTTATTACTTCATCTTTACTATCAAAACCAAAATCAAATTCTAAATCACTTATTTTATCACTATTAGATGTACTGCTTATAACACCATAAAATAGTTTATCATCATTATTTTTTAATACTACTCTATCTCCCAGTAAAGTTATAGGATTTATTCCTCCAACCGGACTAACCTTAATAATACCATTTTTTAGAACATCGTTAACAATAAAACCTATTTCATCGCAATGAGCTACTACTAAAACTTTTTTAGCATTTTCCTTTTTACATTTTTTATGTGCAACCATGCTACCTAAATTATCATAAATTATTTCAACATCATTTTTTAAATAATATTTCTTTAAAAGAGAGCTTAACTCTCTCTCTTCTCCACTAATAGCTCTAACTTCGCATATTTCCTTAAATAATTCAAAGTTAAAATTATCCATTTTTATCACCCTTAACTGCCTTTAAATAATGAATAGGTTGCCCCATACTTCTAAATTTTCTTTCATATTCTGTTGGAACATCATCTTCATTATCTGTTAAAGGATAATTATAGTTAACATCCTCTAAAATCCAACCATTTTCTTTAAATGTTTCTACACTATAATCAAAGAATTCTCTATTATCAGTCTTAAAAATCAAACACCCATCATCATTTAAAATATTTTTATACATTTTCAAAAATTCAGGAGAAGTAAGTCTTCTATCCTCATGTCTTGCCTTAGGCCATGGATCAGAAAAGTTAAGACGAATAATATCTATCTCTTTTGTATCAAAAATATTTAACATCTCATTTGCATTAACTCTAATAAGTTTTACATTATTTAATTCTTTATCTATTATCTTCTTTAAAGCAATAGCTAAAACTGTTTCTACTTGCTCAATACCAATGTAATTTACATTTGGATTCTTTTGCGCTAATCCACAAATAAAATCGCCTTTTCCAGTACCAATTTCTAAAACTAGTTTATTATCATTTTTAAAAACATCCTTAATTGGATTTGTTAAAAAATCTAATTTAGTTATAACTATCCTATTAGTATAATCGTCAATTAAAGGTCTAGCCCACGCTTTCTTTCTAAGTCTCATAAATTCACTCCCCAATATTTCACTAATATCATAATATCACTAATGTACTTTAATAATCTATTAAAGATACCCAAAAAAACAATTATTTATCTTCTCTTAAACCCTTTTTTAGAAACTTTAGAATCATTTTCTGCCATAAATCCCAAAACTCTACCATCATATACAACATCACCAAGTTTATTTAAAACAGCATTATTAACACAAGCGTTACCACCAATTCTTTTAAGTCCACTCAAATCTCCTATTTTAGCAGAATCAAAATGAGCATCTTCCCCTATATACTCTAAACCGCTTAAATTTCCTATTTTAGAAAAAATAAAATTTGCACTTCCCCCTATTTTCTTTAAATTTTTCATACTAACTACTCTAGAATCATAAAAGTCTGCAATCTCACCAATAAACTTCAATTTATCCATTTTATCAATACTAATAGACGAAAAATTTGCACTTCCTCCAATAAATTCCAAATTGTTAAGGTTTTCAACCTTTGCCTTTCCAACACTAAAATTTCCAAATACTGTTCTCAAATTGCGAAAATCATATTTACTATAATCTTCATAAGGTATCTCAACATTGCCTAAAACTATACTATATGGGAATACTTCTTCTTTTACATCTTTTCCAAAAGTTATATCCCCAATAAAAACTTTTTTATAATTACAACCATATTTTTTAGCAATAATTTTTCTTAAAAAATCTACATTTTTAATTCTATTAAGCAGTTCTTTACGATTACCACACTGAGCATAATGAGCCTTATAATCAACAACCTCAGTTAAATCATAAATCATTTGTTTTATATCTATGCTTCCAAAATTTCCAGATTCTATCTTTTCAATATATCCCACCAATCTCTTGTTCCACATTTCTTTGTTAAGCCATTCCTCACCAAATTTAATATTTTTATTTTTAGTTAAAAATTCAATAACAACATCTCTATACTCTTCTTCGATTTCCTGAGCGTTGCCATTCTTTATTCCCCTAACTTCATCAATTTTCTCACCAATCAACTTAACACCAATATGAGGTTTATTATCATTATCTACAAACAGATAAAAATCCCCTTCTACCAAATGACTAGTAGCCTGCTCTTTAGTACACCATGGAGTATCAACTACCATCGCCGATAACTTTTGAGCATTTTTCAAATAAGATAAAGGCTTATACTTTTTACCTTCAAACCTTATCCATTTCCCTTTATTAAAAGTATTCAAACCATTCAAAACGATTTCTCCACCTTCTTTCATACTCTGATAAAAAACATCTAAAGCATAAAAATAAAGAGTAGAAAAATTAGTATAAGAACCCTTATTGCTATAAATAACTTCTAAAACTTTTTCACTAAGTAACATATGAGATTTTATAGTTTCTTCAAGATTTCTTTTATCCATTAAAATTTTAACATTATCATTTTCTCTCTTTTGCCTATAAACTTTAGTTAAAGTTTCATTTAACATTAAATATTTAAAAGCATCTTCATATTCGCTATTCTTTATTGTTTCAACAATACTTTTATACTCAGCATGTAAAACCTCACTATATTTTTTAGCCTTCTTTTTTAAAATATTTTCTTTATTTCTCAAAAAATAAGCATATTCTTTTTCCTTATCACTTAGATTGCTTAACTCCAATTCATACTCTCTAAGAATATCTTTACTCTTAACACTTATAAAAAAGTTTAAATCACTTTCTGCTATTTCATATAATTCATCCAACTCACTCTTAATAGTTTCTCTAACTTCTTCATATTTTGTGATTCTATTAGTAGGCACTTCATTACCATTTTTATAATAATTAGTAACAAAAATTTTTTCCCAATCACTCAATTCCCTAAAATTTTGCTTAATTTTTAAAGGAATTATTAAATTTAAATATCTTTTGCTAGTTACAACACTTATTTTTCCTTCATTAAGAATTTGAGAATATAAACAAGAAAAATTAAATTCATCATTCATATTCCCGGCAATTAAATCAATAACAATCTCATTATCTACGATTTGCAACAAATTATTACTATCATGAAGAAATTTATAACTATTTAAATATAAATTTCTTAACTTTTCTAATTGAAATTTAGGTAGAACACCTAAAACAAAATCCTTAAAAGTTCTAAACAAATTAGTATTTTCATAAAAATGTAAAACCTCATGCTTATTTACATCATATAAATATTCTTCATAAAAATTATTTAAATATATTGTATGACCTTCACTATATCCAAAAACGCCATTTTCTTCATTAAAAAAAACAGTTTTAAGACCTATCTTTTTATTAAACAAAATGATGTTTCTCTCTTTCATGTTCTAACCCTCTTCTTTTATAATTATAAAAGAAAAAAGCCCTTTATACAAGGACTTTTTTAATAGCCATTTGATATATATTTAAGTCCAACATCATTAAGTAAAATAACTACTTTTTTATTATCATTTTCTTTTAAATACTTAACAGCAGCACTCAAATTAGCTCCACTACTAATACCTGCATATAATCCCTCAATTTTAGCTAAATGCTTCATAAAACAAATCGCTTCTTGACTACTTACTGTAATTTCACCATCAACTAAACCATTTTCCTCAAATGGAATATCCTTAAAATAACCGCCTCCTTGAATTAAATGTTCTTTTTTGTCGGGAACAACCTTGTAGCACAAACAATTATGATCTTGTTTTAATCTTTTTGAAATACCAACAAAAGAACCTCCAGTCCCTACATAATCAATAAAAACGTCAATATCTCTCACATCAGACAATATTTCTTCTGCTGTAGAATAATAATGTGCCCAAGCATTATCTATATTTTCAAATTGATTAACAGGAAAAGCATTCAATTCTAAAGTTAACTGTTCAAATCTTTTTCTAACTTCTTCCATATCTAAATAAGAAACCCCATCACTATTACTAACCTTATCAACAAGTTCTACCTTTCCTCCAAAAGCTTCGATCATTTTAACTCTTTCGATACTATTACCCCTAGACATTACCGCTATAAAAGGATACCCTAAAATAGCACAAACAAGAGCTAAACCAATACCGGTATTCCCGCTAGTTTGCTCTATAACAGTTTGCCCTTTTTTTAATTTTCCTTCTTTGATTGCCTTTTCTATTATATATTTTGCGATTCTATCTTTCTTTGAAAACCCAGGAGAATAATATTCAACTTTAGCGTACAATTCTCCTTTTAAATTATATTTCTCTTCTATTTTGTTTAGCCTTATTAAAGGTGTATTCCCAATGATATCCAATGCACTATTAAAAATCATTATTCAACCTCCCTATTTAGTATATGATTAAAACTAATCTCTATTAACAGCAATCTTTGCAAATTGCTCTACACCTTTACTACTAAAATAAATAATAAAATTATCTATTTTTTCTTTATCTGCAATAGTTAAAACACCATATTCATAAAGATTATTTTCTTTATCCTGCTCCCCTTGCTCTACTAAAGAATATCCTTTATCAGAAACAATACCAACGCTTGGAAATACCTCTACTTTTTCTTTACTACAATTTTCATCTAAAACCAATATTTTAATATTTTCCTTCTTACTAGTCACTCCACCAAATGTTACAACATATGTATATTTAGAATTATCCAACACTATCTCCTCAATACTTATATTGACATCATCTAAATAATCTACAAACGTTTCTCTTTCAACTAACTTATTATAATATTTTTCATAATCATTTTTATTTTCTCTTTTATCAAAGAAAACAAAATAAGCACCAATAAGCAAAAAGAAAACAAAACCCACAATAATATATCTTCTATACATCAAAATCACCATTTTAATATTAGCACAATATTTACCCTTTATAAATAACTAACGCACTAAAACAATAAATTTGCTCTTTATCCATAAACCCTACTATACCAACACAATATTTAATGTCAACAACCTTACTCTCATCAATCTGTTTTAAAAATTCATTTAGTTTATCTTCTAAATCAAGTTCATGATTCGCATCAAATGCTTTAACCTTCATTCATATCACCATAAAATATAATAACAAATAAAAAGAACGTTTTTTGTAGAAAAAAAGAGGTGAATTAACACCTCTTAAATAGCTACAATATTAACTATTTTATTTTTAACAACGATAACCTTTTTAATTTCCTTACCTACTATATTATTTTTTACATTTTCAACTTCAAATGCATATTTTTTAACAAGTTCATCATCTTCATCTTTATTAACTTTGATTGTCCCTCTAAGTTTACCATTAACTTGAATTGCTATTTCAACATCATTTTTAACAGTTTTACTTTCTTCATAAACAGGCCAAGTTGAATTAGCTAAACATTCATTATTACCTAACATCTCATTTAATTCTTCAGTTATATGAGGAGCAATTGGATTTAATAATTTCAAGAAACCTTCCGCATAAACTCTAGGAAATACTTCTTGCTTATAAACAGCATTAATAAAAATCATCATTTGACTAATAGCAGTATTGAAATTTAAAGATTCATAATCTTCACTAACTTTTTTAACAGTATAATGATAAATATACTCTAATTCTTTATTTTCTTCATCTCTAATCTTACCTTCATCGTATAATCTATAAACTCTATCCAAGAATTTTTTGCTTCCTTCAACTCCAGTACTACTCCAAGGTTTACTAGCCTCAAGTGGTCCCATAAACATTTCATAAAGTCTTAAAGTATCTGCACCATACTCTCTTACAATATCACTTGGATTAACTACATATTCAGGATATCTTTTACCCATCTTTATACCATTTTCACCTAAAATCATACCTTGATGAACAAGTTTCTTAAATGGCTCTTTAACAGGAGACAACCCTTTATCAAACAAATAATTGTTCCAAATTCTAGAATACATCAAGTGCCCTACTGCGTGTTCTGGTCCACCAATATATAAATCAATAGGCATCCAATGTTTTAAAAGCTCATAATTAGCAAACTCTTTATCGTTGTGTGGATCAATGTATCTTAAATAATACCAGCTACTACATGCGCTACCTGGCATAGTAGAAGTTTCTCTAAGTCCCTTTTTACCATTCTTGTTATAAACTTTCCACTCTTCAGCATTTTCAAGAGGAGCCTTACCATTGTGACCTTTATAATCAGTTAATTCAGGTAAAATAAGTGGTAATTCTTCATCACTTAAAATCATATCCTCCCCATTTTCCAAGTGAACAATAGGAATAGGAGCTCCCCAATATCTTTGTCTAGCAAAAATCCATTCTCTAAAACGATAATTAGTTGTTTTTCTAGCTACACCACATTTTTCAAGTTTATCAGTAATTGCCTCTTTTGCTTCTTCAACTGTTAAACCACTAAATTCTTCTGAATTAATTAACTTACAACCTTTACCTAAATAATCTTGTTTTTCAAAAGCACACTCACTAACATCTCTTCCTTCAATTACTTGAATCATATCAATATTATGCGCAATTGCATATTCAAAATCTCTTTGATCGTGACTTGGAACTGCCATTACTGCTCCTGTTCCATAACTTGCTAAAACAAAATCCCCAATAAATACTGGAACTTCTTTACCATTAACAGGATTAATAGCGTAAATTCCTTTAAGCGGACAACCACTTTTACCTTTATTAAGTTCAGTTCTATCCATATCAGATTTCTTTAAAGTCTCATCAATATATGCTTTAACCTCTTCTTTATTTTCAATACGAGGCATTAATTTTTGAACCAAATCACTTTCGGGTGCTAAAACCATAAAAGTAATACCATAAATAGTCTCAATACAAGTAGTATAAATAGAAAATTTACCTCCACCTACTATATCAAAATCAACTTCAACACCACTAGATTTACCAATCCAGTTTCTTTGCATCTCCTTAGTAGACTCTGGCCAATCAATTTCATTTAAGCCTTCTAATAATCTTTCAGCAAAAGCTACTTGATCGATACAAAGTTGTTTCATGTTCTTTCTAACAACAGGATATCCTCCTCTTTCACTTTTACCATCTATAACTTCATCATTAGATAAAACTGTTCCAAGCTCCTCACACCAGTTAACAGGCATATCTACATATTTAGCATAACCATCTTTATATAATTGAGAAAATATCCATTGAGTCCATTTATAATAACTAGGATCACTAGTACAAAACATTCTATCCCAATCATAATCAAAGCCCAATTCTTTTAATTGTTTTGTGAAAAATTTAACATTTTCTTGAGTAAATCCATTAGGATGATTTCCTGTATTTACAGCATATTGCTCAGCAGGAAGACCAAAAGAATCATAACCCATAGGATGCAACACATTAAATCCTTGCATTCTTTTCATTCTACATACTATATCACTAGCAGTATACCCCTCTGGATGTCCAGCGTGTAAACCTACTCCTGATGGATAAGGAAACATATCTAACGCATAAAATTTAGGACGTGAAAAATCCCAAACATCAGTTTTAAAACATTCATGCTCCTCCCAATATTTTTGCCATTTCTTTTCTATTTTACTAAAATCATAATTTCCCATTTTCTTACCCCCTATATTTTGTTTTATAACCAGGATTTTCTTCTGGTCTAAATGCATTTGGATAATAAATATCACTCTTAATATCCATTGTTATTTTTTGTAATTTCGTTGTAATCTCATATGGATTCTTAATATCAAACAAAACAACAGATTCATTTTCGGCTTTTATATAAACATCCCCAACTTTAAATATTCTATCACATAATCCTACTTTTAAATTTACAGATTGAACTGATGTATAATAAACATTTTTAAAATCAATACCAATTAATCCACTTCTAACAATAATCCTTTTTTCAGTAAATACATATTCAATATTTTTATGCCCTTTTACACCACCAATAATTCCGCCTAACCAAAGCCAAACAGGAATCATATGTAAAGCAAAAAATGCTAATACACCTATAGTACCCCAAATACCAATTTCCTTAAATGCCCCAGTAACAATCATTGCAGTAATTGCACCGCCATCAAATAATAGCCAAATTAGTGCAATTGGAAGCATTCTTAACACTCTTGACCAAACAAAAGATTTTTTATTTGGCTTTTCTCTCCACAAAATATGTTCATCGCTCTCCAAAACATCCTCAATTTCATGTTTCTCCATACCTTCATCTACTTTAAAATAATTTTCATCAATCTTTTTCATCTTTACCCCCCTTTTAACAAATAAAAAAATTCCTATCTTACAATAGGAACTCTCTAAAATCTATAATAGACACTTAAAAAGCGGTACCATCCTAATTCATAGAATTATCTATGCACTCAATTACTATTAACGCAAGTTAACGACACTACCTTATCAATAATGTAGCTCCAAAGTAAGTTCCCTACCTATTTACTCTAATTTACACCAACCATTAGATCTCTATGCTAAAATCAGTAAGTACTACTCTTCTTCTCAGCAGATAAACCAATTATACCATTTTTACTCAATTTGTAAATCATTTTATTTTTTTATTTCTTACACTTCCAAAAAACTCTTTCATCGCGCAAATTTTATCGCTAAAACAAACTAAATACGATTCTTTATATTTAGGAAATCTAAAAAAAGTTATTGGCCACATATGCGATAAAATAATGTCTTCTTCTATTTTATTTAAATCTCCAAATTCCTTCCTTGCATTTTCAAGAGCAATACGCGGATGAACATATCCATGATTCAAATGTTCTTTTTTATTTTTTCTCCAATCATACAAATAAAAATCATGAAGTAAAGCACCCCTTACAAGAGAAATAAGGTCAATTTTCAAATTCATCTTTTTGGCATATATGAAGCACATAGTAGCAACATTAAGACTATGCTGATAACAATTAGAATACCTATGCTGCTTAATCTCTCTCATTTTTTCAAAATTATCACTTTTAGTTACTTTAATTATTATTTCTTTAAACTCATCATATTCCTTTTGTGTTATCTTCATTATTTAGTTCCTTCCTATTATTTATCTTATTTTTTACAACAAATAAAGAAATAATTACTAATAATATAACAATTATTAAAGAACTAATTGAAGTTATTAAATTTTCTTTTAAAGAATACTCCTTATAATACATTAATTGATTACTGATACTTAATAAATGAAAAGGATTAATCTTATTAATGCGAGGAATAACTTCCAAAAATCCAACAACAAAATATCCAAGTATTACAAACAAATAAGCTCTAAAACTTTTCTTAAACAAACAACTTACAAACAAAGAAAAACTAATAATAACAAGTAATATCAAATAAATATACAGTAAAACAACAAAACCTCTAACACCCATTATCTGATTAAATAATAAAATATTTAACAAAACAAATACCGCTATACTAAGTATATAACTAATACTAACTAATATAATTTGAGCCACAAAATGTGATAAAACAATTTCATTATCCTTAACACCATTCATCTTCAAAGTTTCATATGTACCGCTTTTTTTCTCTTTAACAATCGTTCCAACAAACATTATTGCAACAAGAAGTAAACCAACTTCTCCTACATTAGCAATATATTGAACATAGGAATCAGCCACAGTACCTTTTTCTACAGAAATCAAATTTCCAGTTTCAATACCCTGAAGTAAAAAAGAAATTAACTCAGGTAAAAATTTAGCGGTAAAAGCACTAATAATACTAATAAAAATAAATACTAAACTAAATATAATTATTCTTTTATTTCTTACCATCTCCAATAAATTCTTTTTAAGTAAAATCATAAAATTATCCATTTTTCTCAACCTCCCTTAAAAAGATATCTTCTAAACTTTCTCTCTTTACCGCCACACATTTAACACTTATCTTATTTTCACTTAGTAAACTAAAAATATTTTTTTGAAGTTCTAGTATATTTTCCCCATCAATTTCTAAACAATCTTTTATTCTTTCGCTAAACCTAGTAGGATTTTCTACCTTTTCTTTAATAACTAACAAATCATCTCTATTATAAAAAGAAACTGTTAATGTTTGTTTATCTAGTACTATATCTTTCATGCTGCTATCTAAAACTATCTTTCCGTTACTTATAAGAACAATATGATCACAAATTCTTTCAACATCAGTTAATATATGAGAAGAAAAAATTATAGTAACCTTGCCTTTTAAAGATAAAATAATATCAAACATTTCTTTTCTACCTATTGGATCAAGTGCTGAAACAGGTTCATCTAAAATTAAAATATCTGGTTCATCTACTATAACAGAAGCAATCCCAACCTTTTGCCTTAAACCTCTAGATAATTTTTTTATTTGTATATCCCTATACCCTTCTAAATTAAGCATCTTTAAAACTTCTAAAACTCTTTCTTCTTTATTTTTAGAATAATGGGAAACTTCTAAAAGAAACAAAAGATATTCTTCCATACTATAAAACTCATAAAACTCAGGAACATCTTGAAGATACTTAATTTTTAAAGACTCATTAAATAAAACATTTCCTCTTTCACATTTAATTTGATTCATAATAATCTTCATTATTGTTGTTTTACCAGCGCCATTAGGTCCTAAAAGACCACACACACAACCTTTTTCTATTGAAAAACTAGCATTATTAACAACCACTCTATTGCCATATATTTTAGAAACATTACATAGTTCAAGAACTTTTTCCATAACATATCCTCCTTACCCAAACTAAGTTTACCACAATTTAAAAAAAACATAAATAAATAAAAAAAGGAGAATGTAACCTTACTCCTTATTAATCCCTTTATTAGCTACACATTTCTCCTTATTACAAACTTTAGCATATAAACAATTGTTGCAAAAATTTCCTCTATCTTTAAAAAATGAAAAAGTCATCAACAATCCAACAATAACTAATAATAAACCAATAATTATTAAATCAATAAAATTCACTCTACTTCCCTCCAATCAATAAAGTACCAATCATATAAATTAAAACAGCTATTATCCACGCCACAAAACATTGCAATAAAATAGATTTTATAGTTTTCTTTGTACTACCAAATTCACGCTTCATCGCTCCAATTGCCCCAAAACAAGGAGCACTAAATAAATTAAACACTACATATGCATAAGCAGAAGCACCTGTAAAAAAGCAAAATATTTCTCCCTCAAACAAAGCTGCTTGATCCAACCCTCCTTCACTCATATTAGCAATAACAGCCATCGAACCAACAACTTGTTCCTTTGCTACAAGCCCTTGAATAGCACTAACAGTAGCCTGCCAACTAACTTCTCCTAATATTGGATAAAAAACCCAAGAAAAGCACTTTCCTATTCCCGCTAAAATGCTATTCTCTATATCTACACCATATTCTAATTTAAAAGAAAAAGACAACATAAACCATATAACAATCGACGATATTAAAATTACAGTTCCAGCTCTTTTTATAAAAGCGACAGTCTTATCAAAAACATCCTTAAAAACGTATTTAATATTAGGAAATTTATATTCCGGTAATTCACTTATAAAAGTATTGCTCTTACCCTTGTATACAAATTTTTTAAGTAACAAAGCCAAAAAAAGAATCACTATAATAGCTAAAAAATACAAAGAAGCACTCACAAAACCTGATTTCCCAGGGAAAAAAAACTCAGCAAATAAAGCAATTATAGGCAACTTCGCACTACAGGGAATAAAAGGAGTTAAAATTATACTCATTTCTCTTTCCTCTTTATTTTCAATAGTTCTTGTAGCCATGATTCCAGGAACACTACATCCACTTCCAACAATAAAAGGAACCAAAGTTTTCCCACTTAAACCAAACTTTTTAAAAATCATATCAAGAAAAAAAGAAATTCTTGACATATACCCACTAGTTTCTAATAAAGATATGCATAAAAACAAAATTATTAATTGAGGAACAAAACTAAAAACTGCCCCTACCCCTGCTACTATTCCATCAACTATCAAACTAATTAACCATAAAGAAGCACCTATATCATACAAATAATTATCCAAATTTTTACTTACACTATTAACACAAGAATTAACTATATCCACAGTAGCGCCACCAACAACGCCTACCGAAAAAAAATAAACGCCTAACATAATTAAAGCAAAAATAGGTAAAGCCAACCATTTATTTAAAAACACATTATCCAACTTGCCACTAAAACATTCCGTTGCCTCCCCATAAACAAAACACTTTTCTTTTATTTTACCAATATATTTATATCTCTGATCTGCTATAACACTATCCAAACCATCTCCATATTCTCTTTCTAACAGTTCAACAATATACTCATTATCTTTAAAAAAATCTTTACCCTGCTCATCTTTTTGTAAAACTTTAATGCTTAAAAATCTTTTATTGTTACTAAAACTATGACTAATTTTTTCAATATATTTTTCTATTTTTTCATCAAAAATATTTTTTCTAACTAAACTTGAAACAACTAAAGATTTCTTTAACTGCTCAATACCAATATTCTTTAAAGAAGATACTTTTATAACTTTTACCCCTAATTCTTTTTCTAACAAAGATACATCAACTTTAATATTTTTTTTATCCAGCAAATCTATCATATTTAACACCACAATAACAGGAATATCACACTCCATCAACTGAGTTGTTAAATACAAACTTCTTTCAATACAAGTTACATCCAAAACATTAATAATCAAATCACATTCTTTATTCAAAACAAAATCTCTAGATATCTTCTCTTCTTCACTATATGAAGATAAAGAATAAATTCCCGGCAAATCAATTAATTCATGCTCACTATCTTGTATCATTCCACTTTTCTTTTCTATAGTAACTCCTGGCCAATTTCCAACCTTTTGATTCATTCCTGTTAAAAGATTAAACAAAGTAGTCTTTCCGCAATTTTGATTTCCTACCAAAGCTATTTTCATAATTTTTTTACCTCTATCCCACTCAAATCATCCTTTCTTAAACATAATTCATATCCCCTTAAATACAAACAAATCGGATCTCCAAAGGGAGCAATTTTTTTCACCATTACTTCCACCCCATTAGTAATCCCCATATCTAACATTCTTCTTTTTAAAACCTTATTATCACTGCTTATATGTAAAACTTTTCCTTTTTCACCTTTTTTAAGTTCATTTAATTTCATAACAACCCCCAAAAAAATTAATCAAAGTCAACTTTTTGTCCTTTTACTATTGTACTTACAAAAAATATAAACTTGATTTAACTTTCACACATTATATACGTTACAATTTATGCACAAAGCAATGATGAAAATGAAAAATTTAACCACTACTAACAAAGATTATCTAGAAACAATGCATATTTTAAAATAAAAAATGGCAAAGTTTCTTCCTAAACATTGCCAAACATTTAAATGTATCAAAAACCAAAGTAAATAAAGTTGTATAAAAAAAGTAAGCTTTTCTTAAATTATACCCTACTTTTTTTATCAATAACAATCCCAATCGATAATACCCTTATCAAACGATCCATCCTTTAACGCTTTCTTAGATATAAGAGCAAACAAAATTCCACAATCGCCAATAAGAAACAAATTAAAATCTTCATTAGAATCTAATTTAAACAAACACTCTTCCATATCACTATTTATACTATCCCTAGGATCACTCTGAGTAAAATCAGCATATCCTCCAATTGTAATTGAATGTCTTTTAATTACATTATAAAATTTTTCTTGCCAGTCCTCATCTTCAAAAAAATCAGAAATATCATCTATATTTTCAACCTCTACATTATACATTTCTTTAATAATAGAAATTATAGTATCAATAAAACGATAATCACTCTCTGGCATATGACATATATCTTTAAACAAATTTATTTTTAAAGCTTCGCGAACAATAAAATTCTCTAAATCAATAAAAGGAAAAATAGTTTGATATTCTAACCCTTCTTTAAAAAACTTTATAACATAATCACAAGGCCAACTTAAATTTTTATCAATAAAAATTTCTAAAATACCATTTTTAGGATATCCTTCCAAATCAATATCTTTTAAATTTACTTGAAGCAATAAAGGCATGTACTCTCCATTTTTATCTTTAGGGTATTCAACTCCCACAGGTAAATAAGGCTTTCCACCTATCTTATTATCCAAAATATCTGGTTCTTCCTTTACATACTCTACCCTATAACACTCTTTTTGAGTTTTAACCTTATAAACCTCAATAAGTTTTAATAGTTTATCATTCATATTTACAACACCCTTTTTTATTATACTAAAAAACAAAACTAAATACATTTAAAGTAACAAAAAAACATCAAAAGCATATAATTTATTGGTGATAATTATATGAAAATAGGAATTTTAACAAGAGAATTAACTTCTAACATAAATGCTTTAACAAATGCCATTCCTACCACATACATAGAAATGTTAGAAAAAGATACTTACCCTATATTTATTAATAGTTCTTTAGAACTAACAGACAAAAACAAAGAATTTCTGTTAGAACAAATTAAAGACATAAAAGGCTTTATTTTACCAGGAGGAGAATGCATAAGTAAAGTTGATTTATTTATCATTGATTACTGCTATAAAAATAATATCCCTCTTTTAGGGATTTGTTTAGGAATGCAAGAAATTGGTTACTATTTTAATAACAAAATCATAAAAAAATTAGACACTAACGAACACTTCAACATTGAAAAAGACTATGTTCATTATATAAAACTAAAAAGAAAAGGCTATTTACATACGCTACTAAAAACAAATATGATAAACGTCAACAGTAGGCACAACTATCACATACAAGAAAATAAAAATTATATAGTAGAAGCAACATGTAATAAAATAATTGAAGCTATAAAAGTAAAAAACACCAAATATATACTCGGTGTTCAATTCCATCCTGAAATAATGTATAAATATGATGAATTTGCAAAAATCATCGTTAAAGACTTTTTAAAGACGTGCTCTTTATAAGTCTTTTTTAAAATAAAAACTCTTTTTTAATACTTCTCATAAAAAGCTTATCTATTTCCCCTTTTGGATCCTTATTTTCATACAAAATGTTATATACAGTCTCACAAATAGGAAGCTCAATATTTTTATCTCTTGCAATATTAATCATTGCTTTTACAGTATAATAACCTTCAGCCAAACTCGAATATTCTTCTTTTTTTACAAATAACTCTCCAAACATCCTATTATGACTATGTTTACTAAATACAGTAGCTTCATAATCACCTAAATGGCAAAGACCATAAGCAGATATCTCATTTCCTCCCATTGCTTTAATAAATCTTGATATCTCAATTGTACCTCTAGACATTAAAGCACCTTTTAAAGAAGAAAGACCTAGTCCATCTAACATCCCCGCTGCAATGCCAATAACATTTTTACTAGCAGCCCCTATCTCATTACCAATTAAATCACTTCCATAATAAAAGCGTATCAAACTACTAGAAAATTCTTTAACAAGTTTTTCCTTCACCATATCATCACTTGAATCAATAACCATACAATTAGGAACTCCCTTGACAAATTCTTCAACATGCCCAGGTCCAATCCACACAGCAACTTTACAACTCTCATCAACAAACTCATTTACAACTTCACTAAGTCTTTTTCCAGTTTCTATTTCAATACCTTTCATACATAATATAAAAGTCTTGTTTTTTACACCAATATTTACAATCTCTTTCATTAAATTTCTTAACCCTTGAGAATTAATTGAAATAACAATAATATCATTATTTAAAGCAACACTTAAATTATCTTCTAACTTTAAAGAATCTTTCAAATAAACTTTTCCGTTACTTCTAGTTTCTTTAAAAGAAATAAAATCTTTAGATGTACTTCTTCCATATAAAGTAACATTCTTGCCAATCTTATCTAAATAATAAGCAATAAAGCTTCCCCATCTTCCACAACCAATTACTGTAACATTATTCATATATATATTCCTCCAAAATAAAAAGTGAATTCCTTCACTTTTACTCTTCATTCTTTTTACAAATATAAAGCATATGAGCTGTATAACCAAAGAGCTCTTCTCTTTCACATCTAGCCATATGATATGCTAAATATGCTCCAAACTCTTCTTCATTAAACTTATCAATTTGATCTGCTAATAATTCTGAAATCCCATCTGCAGATACACTTTTAACTTTGCTAACGAATTCTTGATTAACCATTTCTTCAAAATCTTTAACATTAGTAGTATAGAAAATTTCTTCTTGAAGAGGCTTAAAATTAAAATCACCATCACACAATTTTTTATATTCCTTAATATTTCCTTTTTGAACCATATAACGAGCAAAAACAGAATCATTAGTTAAATATGAGAAAATAATTATTCCTCCAGGCTTAGTAATTCTAATTGCTTCTTTAATCGCGCTCTTCATATCTTTTTCATTAAAAATGTGATACATTGGGCCTAATGATAAAGTAACATCAAACAAATCATCTGCATACATACCAAGTTCAACAGCATCCCCTTGTCTAATAGTTAAATTCTTAATATCTTCACCATTCATTTTTAATATTTCAAGATTATGCTCACTAAGCTCAACAGCCTCTACTTTATAACCTTTTTTAGCTAAATAAATAGAATAAGCACCAGTTCCTGCTCCTAACTCTACTATTTTACAACCCTTAGTAGCATACTTTTCTATATAATTAACAGTCGTTAAAAATTCTACCCTACGATGATTAGCAACAAATCTCTCATCCTCTTTATAATTATTGTAATACTCTTTTACTATCTCTTCTCTTCTATCTTTTCGTGCCATAATATCACTCCTAGTATAAAGATATCACATAAATTTTAAAAACTCCAACAATTCACATTATTTCCTTTATAACTTTATATCATTAATATATTTTTCCATAAAAAGTAAAAGAAACCAGATAGCCCTAGTTTCTTTTATTTGAACTTATGTTCTTTCTCATATTATCTACTAAACCATTATATATTTCTTCGAATGGTTGATCATAAAATTTTTCTATATAAGGAATATATTTGTCATTATCATAAAAATCAATCCAATGTTCATAATCACCTTTATCAACACCATAAAATTTAGTTTCTATTTCTTTTATTTTTCTATACCATTCAATAATAGTTCTACCTTCAAGAAGCGCATATGGCTGCATACTATAAAGAAGAAAATTATCAACATCCCTTACATAATTAATTCTTTTTTTATTTTCTGTATACATGTTTATCCTTAACTCTTCTCTTAATTTAGGATCACAAGGCTCTTTACCTTCAATCATCTTATCAACCATTAAAGCAAATTGATAAGAAAACAAGTCATTCAATATGCCACAAATATTTTCTCTAGTATCTACCCTTCCACAAACCTTAAAAGCACTATTGCTCTCTTTTTCAATCTTGGCAGGTTTGTACTTGTTAACTCTACTATCATATTCTCTTAATAAAGATAATTTATAGTCATCATCCAAATATGCCCAAACATAAACAGAAAACAAAGATATAATCTCTTCTAATCTCATTTTTTCAATAGGAGTTTCCATCGTCTTTTCTGCAATTAATAAACATTTTTTCTCAAGTTCTCTCTCTTTATTATTTCTTTGAAATATCTCAAAGCATGCCTCTTCACCATTTTTAACACTTGAAACGTATTTATCTTCATCCGAAAAGAACATCATAATTACATTTTTATTCATTTGAGCATACGCAATAAAAGCAATATCCTCACCCAATTTTTCTTTTATAATATCATATGACTTTTTAGTTAAGCTAAGTCCAGTCATAAAAGCATCTCTTTCAACTGGTTGATAAATATATAAATTAGCATTCTCTCCAACATTACTAATATAGTTGCTATACCCTCTAGGAGACACTAAAAAATTTGTCTTCCATTTTCTTCTATCTTCATCACTAATTGACTCAAACTCAGATAGATTTTTAGAAATAGATCTATGTTGAAAGTTATGCCTTAATTCATGAAACAAAGTATCCATAACATCATATTGACTAGTATTTTCAATAGCTTCTTCATTAACATTAACTAAAGACTTAATATCATAATAAGATCCCGCAACACCCTTACTTGCATTTTTTCTTACTTTCATATCGCCCAAATTAAATATTTCAGCATATTTATCTACAAATTCATTTAATAATGAAAATTTTTCTTTTTTGTCTAATTTAGACCAATTAGATGAATGAAACTTATATAAAATTTTTACAAACTCTTCATTTTCAAAAAGTCTATCATAAAGCAAATCATATTTAATCATTATCTTTTGTCTCCTATCTTTTTATTATATCTATCTTCTAAGGAAGCAAATTGTATTCTTTTTACCTCATCAAAAGTTTTTCCATAAGCAAATTCTAAATAAGCTTCATATTTAGAAAAATCCCCTTTATCTAAAGCAGGTCGCCCACCATTATAAAACCTATTATTTTTAATAGCCCTTTCAATTTTCTTATAACAATCATCAACCATAAAATTACGATAATCATAATAACTCAAAGCATTTTGCAAATACTCAAGTTCAATTGTGCCATCTCCATTTTGTAATTCTTTCATATATTCATAACAAAGTTTTGCTTCATCTAAAAACTTTTCATCAGTAATTTCTTTAACTAAACCTTCTCTAAGTTTTATATTGCTTACATATATAACTAAATTTAAAAATGCCTGATTATAATTTTCAACTAAAATAAATGAGCCTCCCAAAGAAATAAAATATCCATATTCTTCATGACAACCTACCATCAAATCCTCTAAAATGGTTTCCATTTCTTTAAAATCGCCTAATTCTCTTTTTATATACGTTCCAAATAAATAAGCAATAGTCTCATCTTCGTAAACATTAATAAGTTTAGCATTAAATAAAGAATAAAACTCATCATCGCTAAGTTCCATAAGATTACAATCATTTAAATACGCAAATAAATTTTCTATTCTTTCCTTTTCAGAATCATATTTACTAGCATTATGCTCCATTTTTTTAAATACTTCTTCAAGTTTTTCTTTGCTCTCTTTACTATCAAAACTACTAAGCATTAATCCAGTAACTTTAGCACCTATATAACCATCCATTCCATAGTTTTTATGCATATATCTAAGCAAATTATAAACCATCTTATTTGATGTGTCCTTTGCTTCCCAAGTAACAGGTTGATAGAAAAAATCATCAGTAGTTCTAGGTAAATAGTTATCCCAATCTTTTAAAATGGATTCCTGACTATTTATCGCTATTCTTCTACCCAAATCAGTCTTTAAAAACTCCTCATCAAATTCAGCCATAGCAAATTTATTTACTATATCTAACTCAAAAATATAATTAGTAAATACATCATAAGGACTATGACGTTTCTTTAAAACATCTTCATTAATTAATACACAATCTTCTGTAACCATAATATTTTGCATTTCCCCAACTGGAAATTTCTCAACAAAAACATCCTTAGGCATATTTGGTTCAACTTCATTAATAATTCTTTGAAGCTCTTCAAAAATTTTTAATTTCTTTGTTGGAGTCGCCTTTTTCCAATATTTTTCTTGTAAAATAGGCAAATATTTTAAGAACTCCTCATCTTCATACATTCTTTTTTCAACTTCACTAAACTTCATCCTACCAACTCCATTGACAAAATTATAACATTAAGAATACCTACTTACAACTAAAATTTTCACACCAAAAAACCTCAAAGAAGTCCTCTGAGGTTTCTATTAACTATATTATTAAATATGATATTGGATTGGATAAGACAAATATTCTATTTCATCAAGTTCTTCACTTGTTACATATCCAGGTTCAGCTCTAAGTAATGATGGTATTCTATTAACTATCGTCGCACATGTATGTTCAACTGTCGCAGGTTTTTCTACACTAAATTTAACATTAGGTTCGCCACTAATTTCCCAATCGCACATATCTCCTTCACCTTCACCATATACTTTACCAATTGTCTGCTCTTCAATGGTAATACCTTGCAATGTTTCAATTGTAACAACTGCACTCATACCTATGCATCTTCCTGCTTTTATAGTTTTTCCTAAAGTTGAACTATACAAATCCTCTTTTATTGTATAAGGAACATTTTTTTGAGTAATTGATTTAATTGTTAAACCTAACTTATTAACTAACGCTTCACTGGCATTCCATGCATATGATGGTTCAAAAACTTCAGGATGCGCAATTTGTTTTTCAAATTCCTCTACAGTTAAATCACACCCATGAGCCTCTGCTAAGGCTATACCATAATCTTCAACATTATAACTATATGCACCCTTAATCTTATTAATTGTATGACATCCTCCACATACCATTCCTACCATATTAATCCAGAAAATATCCTGCATGCCACTTCCAGTAATTGTGCATCCATATTCTTTTGCTAACGAATCCAGTTTATTAGCCAAAGCTGATGCCGTTGTAAATGGATAGATTGCCTCTTCACACGTAGTAATAACATTAATTCCTCTTTTAACACATTTTTCAACGTGCTCATAAATATCGCCAACAAAACTAAACAAAGTTACAATCGCTACATCAGCATCACATTCATCTAAAACCTTATCTGCATCATTACATATAGTAACTCCCGTTTTAACCCCCAACTCTGCATAATCTCCTACATCTTGACCAACAATATCAGGATTAACATCAATTGCTCCTACAATCTCTGCCCCTTTTTCATGCAAGTAACGCAAAATGTACTTTGACATCTTCCCACATCCATACTGAACAACTTTAACTTTTTTCATAAATTTCCTCCTTATAATCTACTTTTATTATTACCAAATAAAAATAAACTAATCACAAGAAAAAAACTTTAAAAAATAAAAAGACAACTAAAATTAATTGTCCCTCTAACAATACTATGAAATCCGACTTAAATCTTCGTTTATAACCAAACCATTAAAACCTATTAATTCATCTTTTAACATACCTTCAGGCAAATCATTCATAAAAAATATTTTTTTATTTAGCCTAAAAGCATCATAAATTTCTAAAAATGTTGCTCCTCCAATATAGTTCTTCTTCCCATTTTTATCGTAATTTACAACAAGAACCGCATCTACACCCTTTATAACCTCTTCACTATGTTTAATCATACTAGCTTTCCATAAAGCATGCTCTTTAGTACCTCTATACAAAGCCTCAGTTTGAGGACAATCATAACAGTTTGGAAAAACAATGCTATGACCTAAACTTTCTAAATTTTTACTTATTCCATCTAATTTTCCATAAAATGATTTACTACATATTAAAAATATTTTCATTAAACAACACTACCCCTATTCTCATCAAAAATGGTATTCTCAACAATTTTATCCATTACAGCTTCATTCTCATTATGAATTTCTTTTAACTCATCTTCATAAATAGGATAAACTTGCAAAACTCTTACAATATTCTTCTTTATTTCAAAAGTCGTTTCACTTGGAGAAAAATTTCTAGGAAACTCTATAAATATATGCTTAAATTTATTAGCAATTTCTATACCATTTAAATCAATTGTATGAAAAGGTCCTATTGTCCAATTATAAGAGCTTGGCATTTTTGCTACCATCTTTAAAAAATTAATTGGCCAAACATCTTTATTATAATCCCAAGTGATAGGCATACAAAACATAAGTTCTATATTACTATAACCATCTACAGCATCCTTCATTGTATACTGACTCATACCAACAGTGACTAAAGTATAAAATTCTTCAGTATCAATCTTACTTTTAAAAACTTCAACATCAATATGATAATCACCCTCGGTAACTATCTCATGATATGTTCCTAAATGATTTCCATAAAATAATTCCATTTCATCTACTAGTTTTTCAATAACTTTAGCCTTATATTCCATATAAACCGCCCCTTATCTTTTAAATCGTTTATTAAATCTGTCTATTCTACTAACTTTTTCTGCCTTTTCTTCTACCATATAATTTAAATCTATAAATGGCAAATTAGCTGCATTAGAAATAGGACACATTGTAATTATATTTTTAGTATTATGAAAACAAACAACTTTAAAATAATCTACTAACCTATCATCTGCTCTACCACAAGCATCATATTTAAAAACATAACTATCTTCAAAAAAAACAGTATGTAAAGATTTTGATGAATCAAAGTACTTCCTCATTTCCTCTAACACTTTATCTAAAGGAAATTTAGATGAAAAAACATTTTTATTAGGTTCCTCTACATTTACATTATAATCAGCTAAATGTTTCTGTACGTGATCTAAAAAATCACTTTCTTTATACTCCAAAATTTGCCTAAATAAATACCTATGATCTTTTCTTTTATTTGGATCAAGCATTCCTGCCTTCATACAACTATAAAAAACAACATCATTTATATCCATGTCTTTTATTCTTTTTTTATTATTCAAATAAAAATTATATAAATCATCATATTTTTCAATATATGAAAGAAACCTTATTTTATTAAAAATAATATTTCTTCTAAGAGCCTCCACCTTATCCTTTTGTTTCATAAAATGAAAATCTTTAAAAGCCTCTCTCTCCAAATAATCAAGAGTTTTCCTAGCCCTAGACAATTCCCCTATTGTAATTAAACTATAAGCATAGTAAGCATGCATTGAATAATCTCTTGGATATTTTTTTAAATACTCCTCAAGTTTACTAACTGAATCAAAAGGATTGACATCTAATTTAGCTAGTGCTTGTTTAAACTCCCAAGTATCATAATATTTATTATTCATCAAAACAACCTCTCATTACAAACTTAAATCTTTTTAACTAAATCAACAAATTTAATTATTTTACCAGAATCCCAATCTTTTATTTTACAATAAGTGCCATTGTGCTTTTTAAAATCATCAAATCTACATCCCATACACCAATTACCAGTCAAAGCTTCGTTTTCATCCTCAAAAATAGATAACTGAAAATCCTCTTTTCTAATATTTATACAAGAAAAAGGAATAACGAACTTTAATGCGTCCATCTGCCATATATTCCAACTAACAATTTTTGCTACTTCAATCAACTGTTCTTCACTTGGATCCTTATAGAATTTATATCTATAATTATCAACAAAATCATGAAGTAAATTTTCTCTAGCTAGAAGAACATTATCCCCTCTATAATCAAAACCATATATACTTTTATATGCAACAAGCACCATATCGTACCATTCTTTTTCATCATTAATATTTTGATTTATAAGATTTAATCTTTTGTCCAAAATTCCCCTTCTTTTAAAAGGTTCTATTACTTCTTTTGTCTCTAAATTATACCTAGTAACCAAACAAGTTGCTTCTTCGCATTCCATAATAAGTATTTTCTTACTAATAGAATTTTTCCAATCTTCAACATTAAGACAACTATCTAATTCATCCCCAAAAACATTATTACAATCAAATTTAAAATTATGTTTATCATTATCAACATTAAAACGCCATGAATCAAAAATAAGCTTCACTCTATCTATATCACTTGGCTTTTTATTAATTTTTGGCTTTATCAAATTTTTCATTTTCCCAGAAATTAATTTAGGTGTAATATAGCCATCTTCTTTATATAATTCTCCATGTATTTTATACATTGATGTAGCAAAAACCAAATCCCTTGATGCAGAACGATCAAATAAAATAATATTTAAAATATTTAAATTACTTCTAAAAACACTACCTTCATTATAATTCATGTTATCACCAGCCCTATTAATTATATCACATTTTTTATATTTGTTCACTAGTTACAAGAAAAAAGGAAATCAACAACAAAAAAACATGCATAAGTACGTAGCATGTCTTTATAACCTTGATTAATTTCTTGACTCTAATTTTCTAATAATGTTTCTTTTATAAATATCTAGTAATAATTCTACATTTATCTTTTCTTTATCACACTTGCCTTTTTTAAATGGACACTTTCCACCACAAATAAGATGATAATCGCATTCTTTACACTCCTCATCATCAAATACACTCATACAATATGATTTTGCTAACAAACTATCAAATTCATTACTTTTAAAATCATAAATATAAGGGATATTATCTGGATTAGAAGAATACAATTTGCCACATAAAGATACTTTACCATTTGGAAAAACAACTAAAGATTTCATTGAAGAAGTTGAACACCTATACACCATTATTTCAAACTGTCTTGGATAAGAAAAATTAAAAGGATATGCTTCCATAAAATCATAATAAATAGGTAATATATTTTCTTCTTTAAGATCCACTAATTCATATCTTTGACATTGAGGTTTTTCTAAAACATCGTATTCTTCCCAAGATACTATCTTTGATACCACAATATTTATTGAACTATCAATATTTATTAAATCATCTAAAAATTCCTTTAAATTCAAACTAAGTTCACTAAATTCATTACATTTAAAATCGAGAGTCAATGAAACACTATTATTAACTATTAAATTACACAATTCCTTGAACTTTTTAAAATCTAACTTTGATAAAGGCGCACTATCGTCAATAACATTACCTCTTAAATCGTAAGATAAATACACAGATTTACCACCCAAATTTTTAAATTCTTCCAATAATACGTTATTTACCCCATATCCATTAGTAACCAAAACGTGTTCTTTTCTATCAAAATACTTGTTTATTTCACCTAAAAAAGATTTAGTAATATTCCAATTCTTTTCTAAAGTTGGTTCTCCTCCAATTATCGTAACACTTACATTTTTTAATTTTTGATTACTGTTTTCTTGATACTTTGTCAAAAGATTTTTTAAATTATCTAAATAATTGAGATTAAAAGATTCTTTCATTTTATTTCTAATATATTGAATTAGACAATAAGAACAATTTTTATCACAATTATAACTTGGAATAAACCTAACATTTAAAGTAGCATCTAATTTATCAAAATCTTCCTTTAATTTATAATATATATCAGTTTTAGATAGCTCCTTATCAAAAAAGCCAATATAATTATTAATAAACATTTTTACAATATTTTCATTCGGATTATTTATTTCTCTTATCCCTTTTAAATAGTCTTCTTTAAATGTATTAGGTAATAAAATAGGTTTAAAAGCATTTTTGTTATAACAAATAGAAAATTTTTCATCAACATCTAAAAATTTCAAATTTTGAGATATTTTTAATGTGCTATTACTTGTTTTGTTCATTCATCGTATCTCCTATTGGTTTACAAAACCTTCCATTGTATTTTTTTGTAAAATTAATAAAAGTTCCTCTACCTTTATCATTCCATAATTCTTCTACAGATTTATCAACAATATTACCAATAAAACTACTTTTGCTAAAAGGGCAACAATAAACATCCCCGTTAACATCTATATCAAATTTAGTAGTTCCAGCATTACAAACCCACTTGTCTTCACTAACAGTAGTATCTCCATCTTCATCTATTTGCAAATCTTCTCCTGTATATGCATTATGAATAAACCCAGCTATTTTTAACTTTTCATACTCTTCTTGTAATTTTTTTACTGCTTCCATATAAACTTCTTTTTCAGGAACTATATTTATATTCTCAGCCCCCCTTCCAATCGGAGTCATTAAAGAAAATTGAAATTCCAACTTATTATCTACGAAAAAATGTAAAATATTAACTAAATTATTAACATTTAAAGAATTAATAACGCAATTAATTACAATTCTAGCAGAATCTTTTTTTAATAACTTTATTGCTTCCATCGTACGTCTAAAGTTACCTTTTCCCCTTAACTTATCATGTTCTTCTTCAAGTCCATCTAAACTAATGTTATATCTTCTAATGTTACATTTTTTTAACCATTCATAATTACTTAAAATTAATGTTGCGTTCGTAAATAAAGCTAAAGCTATATTTTTAGAATTAATATATTCAATTATTTCCTTTAAATCATTTCTAACAAAAATTTCTCCGCCTGTTAAAGAAATTTCAAATATGTTAGCATCTTCTAATTTATCTACAACTGATTTTATTTTTTCTAAAGAAAGCTCTTTTTGTTTTGCTTCATTTTCACAAGTTGCATAGCAGTGCAAACATCTTAAGTTACATCTATCAGTAAGCCTCCATGATACCCTTAAAGGAAACTTTGAATCTTCCTTCCAATGAATGGCATCTTCCTTACTTTGAATTTGCGAAATTGCCATTAAAACCATTTTTTCTATAAAATAACTCGGAGCGTCAAATTCATTTGCTAAAGATTCAACTATTTCTTTTACACTTTTTTTACTATCTAATCCTTCATATACTTTAGTAGCTATATAGTTAGAATAATAATACACTCCACTTTTTTTATTTTTTAAAATATATAAATCTTCTTTTTCTTTTCTATAATCTATTAAATATCCTCTATACATAATCTTTTACCCAACCAATATCTTCAACTTATTAGAATTGCCTTTCTTCTTTTTAGAAGTTAAATCAACCATTTTACAAGAAATTTCTTCTGATGAAATCCTTCTCATATTAGGTATACACTTATTAAATTTCTCAATATCAAAAAGAACCTTTTCTATATCTTCTTCTTTACATAAAAAATATTGAGGAGCACTTCCTACATCTTCTCTTACAATAACCGGAACAAAAAATATATCTATTATATTTCCAACATATTTATTTAAAATAACACATCCAAGATTATCTTGATGCTTTATTATAAGTTCTTTATTTTCTTTTTTATCATCAACAACTAAAACATTAAAATCACTAGAATCAATCTTCTCTATTTCACTATCTAAATAAAAATTCTTTAAATTAATTTTACAATCACTTAAATTATATATTTTTTTCATTTTATTCTCCTTTTTATTATCAAACTAAAAAGCATAACAATTTAGAAAAACTGTTATGCCTTATTTTATTGAAATGCTTTTTTAATTAACACTTGTCTCCGCCATTAGCGCATCCACAATTATCTACATATGCAACTTCTAAATCTAGTACATCTTCAATTTTAATATCCATCTATACTCACCTCTACCCAATTATATTATCACAAAAACTCTTTTTATTCAATAAAAACAAGTTCTCTTAATTCAACTATTTCATAAAAATTTTTTTAATATATTCTAAAAAAACAATACTTTAGCATAATATTTTCACAATCATCTTCTATGAGATTTCATTACTTTTAAAACCTTTTCATGTGCTTTATCCATATTAAGAAGATAATATTTAATCTCATCTTTTCTCATGTTTTGAAGTGGCATTATTATATCATCCAAAGTTATAACACTTCTCTTATCATGAATAATTTTATAATTATCAGATTTATAAACATTTGTGCTTTTAAAGCAATTTTCATGCTTAATGTCTTTGAAAAATAATATTTTAGACTTATCACTGACTTCTTTACTTTTACATATAGTTATAACATCATCCCTATTTTCATATAAAGACTTATTAAATATCTCAAAACCATATGTTTTAAGCAAATATACCAAAAATGGCTTTCTTTGCTTTTTATTTGCACCTAAAAAATCATAGCCATTATTAAGACACAAATCAATCCAAGTAGAAATTAATAAAGACCCAATATTTAAATTTCTATATTCTTCACTTACATTAACCCCTATAAAATCACTTGATTTTGTTTCATAATCCAAATAAAAATAAAGATATCCTTGCCTTACAAGTTCACCATTTATTATAGAATATACATTAATGTAATATTTATTATCTTCATTATCATTACTAACAGCTCTTTTAATAAATAATTCTTGATTATAATCACCAGAAAAATATTTATCAGAATACAAAACACTATCACCAATTTCAATTTTTTTTAATAGCCCCATATCCTCACCTGCTTCATTTACTTTCAAAATATTTTAACATCATCCCCAACTAACAGCAACAACTTTTTTACTGACAAAAAATATAATACAAAATTAAAAAG
>JBGVED010000041.1:0-100972 GCA_045119835.1 Bacilli bacterium
TCTTTGCTATTTCATGTAATGGTATCCCTTCACAAACGTGTTCTTTAACCATTTTTAATTTATCTTTTACAGTGTATCTCATATAGTAAAACCCCCATTTCATTGTAACATATTTCAGTCCAAGAAACGGGGGTTATTTCACACTCTTTGGTGGACCGAACTTCTCGGTATGCGAACACTTTAGCATAATAAAAGTAGAAAAAGAATTCTTTTATATTTATTCACCTTATATATGCTTTAATCCATAAAATAGATTTACATTGTTATAAAAAAATGAACTTGTATTTCTACAGGTTCATTTTCTTTTATCTAATAAATTCACTTACTATATAATAAGGAATACTATAACTAATTCCTTGTATTACTTTATTGCTACTATCCTTTAATCTAAAAGTAGTAATTCCTATTAATCTACCTTTGTTGTCTAATAATGCCCCTCCACTATTACCTTCACTTATAGTTAAATCACATTGGATTGCTATTACACTTTTATTAGATAGTTCTACTGTTAATTTAGGATTAGATATTATCCCTTCAGTAATAGATATACCATAATTACTTCCATTACCTATTGCATATACTTTATCCCCATAACTGTATTTAGTATTTGTTTTAATACTTTTTACTTTTACATTATCTAGTTTTAATAACGCTAAATCTTTTTCATTATCATATTTTAAAACACTTACTTCCTTGTAATCATCTTCATAACTTAATCTTATTTCTACTTTATCAAATAGGTTATCTTCATCATAAACAATAACATGAGCATTAGTTATTATTTTACCATCTTCACTAATAATAGTTCCACTTCCATAACCTATATCTTCTCCTTCAGTTACTTTTATTTCTACAATGCTTTCATAAGTATCTTTAAATACATCATTAGCGTCCTTCTTATTAAAATTAATAACTAGTAATATTATTAATCCTATTAATACTAAACTAGATATTATTATATTTATTAAACTTAATATATTTCTTTTTTCTTTCAATTATATCACCTGTCTATAATTTTTTGTCCATTACAATTTCATTATGATTAAATTTACCACCAATAATATAATCTCCATAAAAATCAGTAGCAATAAAAGATTCCACATTCTCAAATCGTCCATTTTTCATTCTTTCTTTTATTAATTCAATAATTTCATCTTCATTTTTACTGTCCCCATAAAAACTATAATTAACAATATTTTTGTTTTCACTAACATTTAACTGAATTATAACAATTTGATTAAGGTTTTCTATAAATCTTACTATAGCATTTTTATAATCATTTAAACTATAATATTCTTCACCATCTAAAGTTTCAAAAAATATCTGATCAGTTATCACAATAAATGTTCTTTGATTTGTTTTTTTGTTGCAAACATCTATCCTTGCAACACAATCATTTGGAACATTTAAAACAATATCATTTCTATCATCAAATATTCCTTTATATATTTTTTCACTTATTTGTTTTACCATTTACACACTTCCTCCTAAATATTATTGTGGATTACCATAGAAAACATGTATTTTATGAGCAAAGTCATGAAAATGCCAATAATAACCACTTCCTACTCTATAATCATGTATTTCAGATTGATACACACTATTTTGAACAGCTCCACATACAAATGCTAATTTTGCCGCATCTTCTTCAAGTTGAGTGTATATGCCTACTTTATTTTGAGCAACACCACTATTTCTCAATGTATCAACTAAACCTCTTAAAGAACTAGACATATTACTATACAAAATTTTAACAAAACCTACAGGTTCCAACAATCCATTAGCATATCCAGCAGCAAGCAAAACACTCAAGGCCTCAACATACGTAAGTGAAATGCTTCTATGTATATTAAGGCTACCATTTATAACATATGCAATGTGATAATCTCTATCCATTGTTAAAGATAATGTTGTCGTTAGTAAACTAGCAATGGCTGTTGATAGAGCTTTATGATCGGTATATGTTAATTCTTCTACTGCAACGCCCGTTGCTAGAACACCAGCGCCTATTGTTGCACCTACAGCCGCTGCTGCTCCTAAAGATCCTGCCGCAGCAGTTGCTGCCGCACTGGCACCTACAGAAATAGCAGTTCCTAAGGTAAGAGTTCCTCCTCCTGCCATTGCCATTGTACTTGCTGTACTTACAGCTGCTACTGCTGCCGGAGCTGCTACTGCTACTACTATTGCCACAGTAACAACAGCTGCTACAACCAATGCTACAGGAGCTATTTTCTTAATTGCTTTCTTAAGTCTTGAAAAGAAGCCACAATTATTTACTTCATCAGCATCACTTAATTCACTAAGCAAAATTGATCCTTCATCATCCAAGAACAAAGCATCCACTTCCCCATTTTCATTAATAAATGGAGCTCCAACTGTTTCCGTCCTAGTCTCATTTCCATATTTATCAACCGCAATTGTTATAAATATAAAAGTGTTAGTTATTTTATCATATTGAACATCATAAGATATTTCACTCTTAACAATTTCGCTATTATCAGAAACATTGTCTATTATATCAAAAAAATCTTCATCAACATATTGAACAGCTTCTACTTTTACACTTACTTCATCTTCAATTACTTTTGACTCATCAAATTCTTCTAATAATGACATATAATCAATATTGGTTTTATTCATTACTGTTTCATGAGTTTTAATATTCTCATCTCTAAAATATACAGCATTAAATAATGCCACTAAACAAAAACTTAAGCAAACAACTAAACTTATAATTTTATTTTTTATTTTCATATTTTCTTTCTCCCCTTTCAATATTTTTATAAGTTTTTAATATTATTAGGGTGGAACACCCTCAAGTTTTTTGTACTTAAAAAGGGCGAAAGTCGCCCCTTGAATTATATTAATTAATTTAAATTTAATGGTCTTCTTATATTTATGTATTATCATAAGTACCTCCATAAACTTATGATTATTTTAATTCACCAGCAATAATATGTCAATCTTTTTCTAAATTATGTATATACAGAAAAAGTGAATATTATTGTACCAAACTATAATTTATAAATAATAAACCCCCATTTCATTGTAACATATTTCAGTCCAAGAAACGGGGGTTATTTCATCAACAGTGGTGGCACTAATTTACTAGAATATGAAACTATTTATTATGATGGTAATACATTTAGTTGGAAAGTTTACTATAATTAGCAATTATCTATCTTCTTACTAATATTTATATTTACAGAAATTGATTTAAAAAGAAAAATTTTTTATAATTTTCTTGTGAATAATTTTGTTAAATAGAATTAATTTAAGGAGAGATATAATGGGATTTATTTTTGATTTTTTAGATTTTTTATTAGGCACTGGTAAATCATTAAATGAAGTTGTTTTTATAAATAAAGTTGATAAAGAAAATAATGTTCAAATGAAACAATTAACTGATTTGTTAGATAAAGTTGGAGATAATGATAAGGAAAAAATAGAAAACGAAATAAAAAAATTAAAAATTGGAATAGAAGGAGAAAAAAAGATTGAATTTGAATTAACTTCAATTCATGATACTCCTCTAATTTGTTTAAACGATATTAGATTAGAATATAATAACGAAGTTGCTCAAATGGATTTTATACTAGTTGCTAGAAGCTCAATTATCGTAATTGAATCTAAAGAATTAATAGGAAACATTTCTATTGACAACGAAGGAAATTTCACTAGAACGTATCAAACTTATCAAAATAAGATATACAAAAAAGAAGGAATGTATAGTCCTATCGCCCAAAACGATAGACACATTGAAATATTAAAAAGAATGTTAGTAGAAAATAAAGTAATAGGAAAAGATTTCCCTATTCATTCACTTGTAGTAATAGCAAATGATAAATGTATAGTTGATAAAAAATTTGCACCTAAAGTAATAAAAGAATTAATAACTAAATACGATCAATTAAGATACAAAATACAAGATATTCTAAAAAATGATGAGATTTATGATATTAACGATAAAGATATGCAATATATCGCAGACTATATATACGAGAAAAACAAACATATTGAATACGACTATATTAGTAAACTAGGTCTTAAGTTAAAAGAAGAAAAACCTGAAATAATCGTAGATAACACCAACATATCAGAAGTTGGAAATGATGATTTGTATGAAGAATTGAAAAAGTATAGATATGAAAAAGCAAAAGAAAAAAATATGCTAAATAAAGTAGGGTTTATATTTAGTAATGAAGTATTAGAAGAGCTAATTTTAAAATCTCCTAGAACCAAAGAACAATTCGTTAATATAAGAGGTTTAGGAGAATCAAAATGGGAAGAGTATGGCGAAGACATAATTAAAATTATTAGCAAATATTCTAATATAGATGAAGCATTATTGTCTGAACTAAAAAAATATAGATATAACATTGCTAAAGAACTTAATATGTTAAATAAACAAGGATTTATTTTAACAAATGCTACATTAGAACAAATAGCATCAAGCAAACCTAAAACAATCGAAGAACTTTCAAAAATAGAAGGTATGACTGAATCTAAAATAACAAAATATGGAAAAGATATTTTAGATATTATTTCAAAGTAAAAGCAACTCAAAATAGAGTTGCTTTTTAGTATAAATTATTTTCCTTTATAATTAGCATTATTAGGATTCAATTGATTTGAATGATTGTTATTATTTGCCCTATTTGCATAATTATTAGGATTATGCTGATTAGCATAATGATTTATTTGTTGTTGTGTATGAGTTTTACTTGAAACTCCATGTCCTTTTCCCATTTTAGTTTTCTCCTTTATTCTTCAAAATTTTGTTTATAAATTTCATTAATTGTTTCCGCAAAAATAGAACGAGATTTTTTATTTATATCCACATTATTATTTTTCTTGTACAAATACAAATCTCTAACTTCCTGCCATAAACCTGCTTGTTTTATGAGTTCCTTACGCTCTTCTAATTGATAAAATCCTTTTGGTTGATATTCCCATGAATAACTATTTTGGTTTTTATTAAACCTTATATATTGCTGTCTTCCATCACTACAATCATAGACTATAGCAAAATCACAACTATGAAGAATTCTTGAGTTATTTCTATCTTTAACTTTAATTGTAATAACTCTCTTGCTATCTTCACAATAATCATAAGCAAACAAATGATTATACTTGTTAAATCCATTCATTAGAATCTTTTTTATTTCTTTAGCAGTAAAGTTCTCGTCTTCATCATTAACTCTCAAATTAACATCAAAATCATAACCAATATTAGAATTAATTTCTCTTGTTATCGTGTTTGTTTTTACACTCCCTATGAAACTAAAGTTAAAAGTAAAATACTCGCTAACCTCTTTTTTTACCAACTTGATTAATTCAATCAAGTCTTTTTTTACAGGCGAATATTCCTTTTTTGTTACATATTCAAAGTTTCTCATAGTCTACCTCCTTTCATTTAGATTTTCCCAAGCCGCCATTTATAAAAATATTATAAATCGTTTAATAATATATTAAGACAAAACTTTTGTCAATTCACAAGTCATTTTTTTATAGCATTCTATTTTTCTTCAACTTTCAAAATATCAAGAATATTGTTCTCAAAATCAAATTCGCATAATTCCATTTCATTCTTAGGAGCTAATCCATACTTGCAATTATTACATTTTCTATTAAATTTATCCCTAACATTTGAGTCAGTATTTTTAACCTTATATAAAATATTTCCGTGCAAATCAATCTCTAGATGCAATGCAGCTTCTTCGTTCCAATTATATTGTTTATGATATTTTTCAGTATATATCCAATATTTTATATCATGATTCATTTCTACTTTTTTCAAATATTCCTCTTCTATGTATACAGCATTTGTAATAACATTTTTATAATAATGTTTTTCATTGTTATCACATAATATAACAGTTTTATTTTTATCTTTCCAAATTGAATTATATTCATCATATTTTAAATTTAATAAATTAATTAATTTAGATGGTGGTAATGCTAAATTAGTTTCTCTGAACACATCAGATCCACTATCAATAGCAGGAACATTTACGCATTTATATTTTTTTGTTTTAATATAATCTTTCATGCACTTACAATATTTTTCTCTATCTATTGTCAATCGCCTTTTTTCATTCTCTTTCTTTAAAGTTGTTCTACTGTCTATCCCTAGACATATATTATATGATTCAGAGCATGTATCCCCTAAATCTCCTTCTTTTATATACAAATGAACATCACCTGAAATCAATCTCCAATTAACTGAATTATATGTTATCTTAGATGTTAATTTTATACAATTATCTATAGACATTTGTACATTATTAAACCAACTTTTGCTCTTTTCTCCATAAATAGATGTCGATTTAAGTAGTTTAGCATTAATACCATCTATAGTTTCATTATATTTTCCTATTGGAGTACATATATTGAAACTTTGTTCATCTTCTTCAAAATGTTTATAAGGCTTAAATCCTAAAGTTATTTCATCATTATAAATACTAAATTCACTTGTATAATAATTGCACATAAGAGTCCCTAACAAATAATCTTGTGCTATAAGCAAAACCTTTTTTAATAGTGAATTATTAAAATCATCCCACTTATAAAAGGTTTCATTTTCAAAACTATATTCGTAAATTTCAGATATATGTTTGTATATTTCCTGAAATAATATAAACATTTTCTTTTCATCAATTTTCAGTATTTTTGGTTGTTCTATATGTGAATTGAACAAACTTTTTGACATTGAATATTTACAATAACCATTATTTTTGATACATTTCAGCTCTTCTGCTAATTTTTTGTTATACTTTAATATTTCTATAGGGCTATTCAATATGAAATTATCATACATAGTTAATGTATTCTTTTCACTAAATCTATCGAACTTCAAACAATTCTTTTCATATGTATCAGCCATATACAATATTCTATTAAAATCAAGTTTCTTATCGACTTTTATAGAGTCATCTAACTTTTCGTAAAGATTTACTTTTTCTAAAAACAAATAATTTTTATCATTTAGATATTCGCTTATCCTACTTATTATTTCCGCATCAAAAACATCTTTATCCATATAAATTTTTTTCAAAAAAGTTCTTGTTGACCTGTTTTTTTCTAAAGATGAAACAACTTGAATTATTGCTTTTTTTATGTATATTTCACTTACCTTTTTATAAATACGCCTCATTTTATTTATAAATTCTTTATGTTTATATGCTATTTCATACATTATTTTCATCGAAATTTTTCTAACAATATTATTTTGAGAAGACGAAAGCCACAATGCATAATAGAAATATTCATTTAGTGTATTTTCATCACTATTTAAAATTGATATTGAATACAAGATATTTCTCAATTTTATAACATAATCATGTTTATTAAATCTCGTATATATATGTTTTTGTTCTTTTTCATTATTAATCAAAAAAGCATTAAAGTAATTACTGCAATTAAATGGACAATTAGGATTACCACCAAATTCTAAAAATAAATTCTGCCAATCAGAAACAACTGTTTTCTTTTGAATTTTTCTTATTTGTTCTTTAGTGAAAAATATCTTTTTTATGGCTTGAGCATCAATTTCTATATCAAAATCAATCATATTCACTATATCTATCGCCTTCTTCAAATTTTTTTCTTTATATTTATCAAATATTGCTACTATTATAGGTTCTCTCAATGAATAATTTTTTTTCATTTTTTCTTCTGCTAGTTTTGCTATTTTTCTCTTTGATAAATTATCCATATCATTATAAAAACTTCTAGCAATCAGATACTCGGCCATTTTTTGTATTTTGAATGCATATATTTCCTCATTATCACTTATATAATTCGTTATTAAATCATATTCAATCAAATTATTTACGAAGTCATAATTATTTTCCCCGAATATTTTTTCTAAATCTTTTTCTGTAAAATAAATTTTCCCTTTTTCGTATAGATATTCGCATAATTTTTTGGTACAATTCCACGTCGATATATTACAGGTATTTTTTATGTATTGTTCCATTATAAAAGTTATTTTAGTCAAATCTGGTATTTGATTTTTTCTTAGTTTTTTTTCTATTAATACTTCATTTAGCATATGTAAATAAAAAGGATTATTAATATCAAGTACATCAATGTATTTAGTTATTTCAATTCCATATCTGTTTATAAGTTTTTCTAAACTTGATTCATATTCTACTCCTTTAAACAAATACTTATTGTTCAATAATTCTATCAAATTTTTTTCAATATCTTTTTTTAATTTTCCTGATCTATAACTAATAATAATATTCATTTTCTTTTTATTTTTTAACAAAGATATAAATTTTAAAATTTCTCTTTGATTAGTTTCTGAAAGTTCATTATATGCATCTATTATTAAGTAAAATTCTTTTCGCATTGCTAATAATTCTTTTTTTAATTCATTTGATATATTACTCAAATACTTACCATATAAACATAAATGATTAATATTGCCCTCTTCAAGTTTCTTTTCTAATTTATAGAGAAAAAATGTTTTTCCTATTCCTCCTTCTCCAGATATTAAAAGATGATGGGACATTGATATTCGTTTCTCATAATTCTTATAATCATATCTTCTCTGAAAACTATTAGCTGTAATGCACAACTCTTTTATATTTTTCAAGAAAGTTTTGCTTGTTATTTTTCTTTGGTATAATTTATTGAAATTGGAATTAAAATTTTGAACTACCGCACTATCTTTGTCATCTATTGAATATAGAGGTCTAAATAATTTAACGATTGTATCCATTATCTCTTTATCAATCCAATCAAATTCAATTTCTTTTTTTATGTTTTGATTTATAAACTTTTTATGTTCATAATTTAGTTCTTCATAATACATATAATCACCCCATATATATTATATCAATATAGCTAACTTCTGCAATTTTTAATTTGTTTGTAAGTTATCAAGTACCTAAATATATATTTAAAAACAATTTAATCATGAACCCTATCTTTTTTATTTACTTTTTCTCTATTCTCAAGTTTATTAAACTCTTTATAAATATGTGTTATTGCTTGTCTTATATCAGGTTTCTTTGCTTTTACTATTTGATAATGATAATCATATTTCCAACCAATATATTCTAATGAACCATAAACATTTTTGAAGTCGTTTGTCGAGTGTTCTTTTCTTTTTCCATTTTCATTAGATATAAAATAAGTTAATGGCAGTTGTAGTATTGAAGCAATTTTCAAGAAATCTTCTAAAGACATTTTGTTTTTACCATTTAACCACATTGTTATTGTAGATGGTACAACTTTTAGTTTCTTTGCTAGTTCTTTTTTAGTCATATTTCTATATTTTAAAGCATTATTAATGTTTCTAATAACATTTGATTCCGTGTATTCTTTTTTAGTAAGTTTTTGAATATCTTCTTCATCAAAACTTTCATAATAAGAATCATCTTTGTGTAAGTCATAACAAAACGAATAAAACTCTTCACTCATATTATCACCCTCGATACAATAATACCCTAAAATTCATTATGCGTGAACTATTAGAAAAATTTTTTATGCTGTTTTTTTCTTAGAGAATAAAGACTTTTATTAATTCTACTTTATAAAACTTTATACGACAAAACCAATCCTTAATAATCACATGGTATAATGTTCGCAAGAAAAATTATATAGTAGTAAAATCAGAAAATTATTATTCTGATTTTTTTATTTTAATACTACTAATTTTCAAAAAGGAAAGGAGGCGAATTGATGAGTAATAAAGATAAACAAACAATGGATTATTGGAGGCACTCTACTAACTTGTTTGAAGAAACGGAAATGGAACTAGCGGTATCCTCTCAAGGTTTTGAAGCATATGGTGTTTATTGTTTCTTAATGGAAAAGGTTAATTATGACATTACAGGTGGATTAGTAATGGATGAAGATAAGTTATCTCTGTTTGCTAGGAAAGTTAATATGTCTATTAGGAAATTCAAAGAAATATTAAGCGAGTTATTAAAGAGAAATTTGTTTAATAAAGATTTGTATATTAACTCAAATATCTTAACTAATCATAACTCTGAAAGTGGTAAAGAACTTGTTATTTCTAAAAGACAGGTCAAGAAAAACTATATTGCTAATAAAAGAAAAGAAGCCAATGTAGAATTCTACAATGACAATGTAGTTAATAAAGATATAGATACAGATAAAGACATAGATAAAGTTATAGATAGAGATATAGAAAAAGATAAAAGTAAAGAAGAACCTATAATTGATGAAGCAAAAGAACTTGAAAGATTAAAAGAAGCTAGGAAACACAGAAAAGCATTTAAAAACACCTAACCTTCGGTTATATATAGAAAGGAGATGAAAATTTGGAAGATAAGAGTGTGATTATTGCAAACTTTAAAAGCAAGAGTATATCAAAAGATAGTTTTAAAATTGACTCTTCCCTTTTAGAGAAAATAAAATGCAACTTATCTTTTCTCTTGCTTAAATTCTTGAAGCAAGAGAAACATTGTCTTGCATAAAAATAGGACTTGATTTTAGTGATTTTTGATTGTACCATCATGATGCTACAAGGAGGGGAAAGAAATGAAAAGAGCAGTTATCTATGCTAGATATAGTAGTGATAGACAAAGTGAACAATCAATTGAAGGACAAGTTCATGTATGTACTGATTTTGCTAAAAATAATGATTATGTTATCGTAGGTAGTTATATTGATCGAGCGATGACTGGAACTAATGATAATCGAGCAGAGTTTCAACAAATGATAAAAGATAGTGCTAAAAACAAGTTTGAGTACATTCTAGTTTATAAATTAGATAGATTCTCAAGAAATAGATATGATAGTGTTATGAACAAATCTATCTTAAAGAAAAATGGTGTTAAGTTAGTATCGGCGACTGAACCAATAAGCGAGAAACCTGAAGGAATCATTTTAGAGAGTTTACTTGAAGGAATGGCAGAGTATTATTCCGTTGAATTATCGCAAAAAGTTAAAAGAGGTATGAAAGAATCTAGAAGCAAAGGTTTGTTTACTGGAGGCAATAGAATGTATGGTTATGACATCATTAATCAAAGATATGTTATAAACGAAGAAGAAGCTTCTATAATTAGGAGAATTTATCGAGAATACACAAGTGGTATAAGAATTAAGGAAATAGTTAATTCGTTAAATAACGAGGGAATTAGAACCCTTTTAGGAAAGAAAATGACTCCCGGTAGAGTTTCCTATATTCTTCATAACCCTAAATATATGGGTAAATGTGTAATCGCAGGGATTGAATATCCTAATATGGTTCCTCCTATTATTGATGAAGAAACTTTTAACTATGCTCAACATAATATAGCAAGAAATAAATTAAAGAATGGAAGATGTAAAGCAATAAAACCTTATTTATTAAGTGGTAAGTTATATTGTGCGAATTGCAATTCCTTACTAACAGGAAGTGGCGGCACTGATAAATATAAAAGAGTTCATTATTACTATAAATGTGCGAACAAGACAAAGAATACTTTGAATTGTAATAGTCATTCATATCGTAAAGATGAACTTGAAGATTTTATTTTAAATTGTATTCTAAATAAAATTATGACTAACTCTTTAATAAATGAAATCGCAGAGAATACGGCATCTTTATATAATCAAGAAATAAAAGAAAGCTTAGATTTAAAATTACTTAAAGATAAATTAAATGATATAGATAATAAATTAAATAATTATGCTCTAGCAATAGGGCAAGGAATCTTCAACTCTAAAACTCAAGAAATAATGAATGAGTTAATAAAAGATAAAGCAAATATTGAAACAGAAATTGCTATCCAAGAATCATTACAAACTAAACCTATTACTAGTGATAGTGTAAAAGAATACTTAAATAAATTTAATGAATTAGATTACACTAAAGAAACTACTAAAAAGATGATATTTGATATATTTATAAATAAAATTATTGTTTATGATAACGATGATATGGTTATCATCTGTAATACAAATAATAGTCAAATTGACATAAAAAAAGAACCCTTGAATCAAGAGTTCATATTCCACTCATTTGGTGGACCGAACTCTTCCGAATGCGAACACTATAAATCCATAAAACTAGCAAAAGGATACTTCAGTATTCAATCATCTTACATACGACATGACATGTAATTACAGCAAAAAATAAATTTATCTTGTTATAGTAAATCCAGGTTTCTAATTGAAACCTTTTTTATATTAAATAGCATTCGAATTCGACAGTTACATGGTTTATATAACATGTTCTTTTAATTCTTCTTTTATATAACGTTTTAATTCGTAATTTTGCTTATTTGTAACCACATGCATTGTTGTATAATTATTTACCCCATCCATACTCCACAAATGAATATGATATACATCTTTTACATTTTCTATCTCTAATAAATGATATTTAATTCCTCCTACTTAAATTCTACTATTTACCATAAATTTCAAGAAAACAAAAGTAACTTAATGTATTATTCAACTCTATACTTAATGTAATATTGTTTTAAAATACCTTTATACTTATCCTTCCATGGTTTGTTTCTTCCATAATAATGTATTATACTGCAATTTTCTTCAACCCACTTGTTATCAATTTTATCATCGTGTCGCATATTATATAAATTGATAGCTCTATCAGATAAATTATATTTTATATTGCTAACTAATTTCACTCTATCACCATATAATCCTTGTAAAATGTCTTGATCTGGCAAACATAAGCATCTTTTATATTTAGAAATATAGTCATATATTTTTTCGCTGCTAATAACATTTCTAAGTTCTTTTAAATTTAGTAATAAAACCCCTGTATTCAAATATGGTGAATCTTTCGGAGCTCTATTTTTTATTTCGTTAAATTTTCTTAATCCATTTCTCACATTAGAAGAACCTACAAAATACATATCTTCAAAATCAGTAGTATATAATTCGCTCAAATCTTTTAAAACAATTATATCTGGATCTAGATACAAAATTCTCTCTAAATTATTTGGCAAATATTTTGGTGCTAACAAACGATAATAAATAACACTAGGATATCTATTACTAGTTGGTGCATTATCTAATATATCATCTTTATACTTAATCAAATTAATATTAATATTATATTTTTTAAAAGCATCTTCTAACTCATTTGATTCAATATCATTTGCAACAACATATAAATTAATATTATTACCATTATTTGAAACCAAAGAATTAATCATTGTCTTTAATTGCGTTAAATACTTTTTATTAATTGTAACTAATACATTCATTCTTACCACCAATACCATTCCTTTATACATCTAACTAATTATGCAAATTTATTTTAAAATACTAATTTTAACACTAATGAGAATCATCTGTATTTTTTCTGTTTTCTTTACTTTTTTAGGAACACTTAAAAAAACACGAACTATCAATAATACTGAAATAAATAACATCATAATTGATACAATCCACATGAAAGTTTCTCCATAAAAAGGATGAACAATAAGTACAGTTCCTAAAGTTAATGCAACAAAAGAAAAAATCAAATTACTAATTGAATATGTTTCACTTTTTTTATGAGTATATAAATACCCTTTAACTTCATACATAATACCCCTTAAATACAAACCAAAACCTACAACAAAACAAGGACCTATAAAATCAGTTACCTTAAATTGTTCCAAAACACAAAAAGCAACAAGTTCAGTTAACAAACAATCTCAATAACTTTCAAAACTTTTTTATTCTATAAATCATCATTTTTGAAATTGTTAATAAGATAAAATACAACATATGCCAAAATAAGTATAGCTAATATTAAGTCTATTTATTGCTCCAATTTTTAAAAAATACTGATAAATCTTCCAAAATTGGTAACAAAAACACGCCTAAAACTATTAATAATGATGCTACAGCAAAATACATCCAGAAAAACTTTGTTTTCTTTACTAAACTACTATTTCTTTCATTTATTTTCTCTCCTTTTATCATAATAACCTATTTTATAGGAACATCTAATTTACTAATTCTTTCAACCAGTAAATCATCTTCAGTTGGCAAATCCTCCGCTGCTTCTATTTGCTTTCTTAGACTCAGCATTTTTTCATCTGTATTTGCAATAATATCAGAGCATTCTTTAAGTTGTTTTGTTATCTCTTTTTGATCAGGGATTTCTTTTTTATATTTTATTTGATGCTCTAGACTAGCCCAAAAATCCATGGCAATAGTTCTTATTTGAACCTCAACATTAACATCTTTTCTACCACTTGATAAAAATACAGGAACTTTTACAATCAAATGTAAACTTCTATATCCATTATCTTTAGGGTTTTCAATATAATCTTTCTTTTCTATTAAAACAATATCATCTTGTTTTAACAAAGCATCTGCAATTGTATATATATCATCAATATATGAACAAATAATTCTAATACCCGCAACATCTTTAATTTCTTTTTCTATATTTTCTATACTAACCGGCAAATTTTTCTTCATTAATTTTTTCATAATACTTTCACTTCTTTTTAACCTAGTTTGTATAGAGTTTATAGGATTGCGCTTATTTTTTATATTAAACTCTGTGCTTAATATTTCAAACTTAGTTTGTATTTCTTTTAATGCACAGGTATAAGTCATCTGTAATTCTTTATATTCAACCATTGTCCACATCATTTGCTTTGTTTTATCGTATAACATTTTTCTTAAATCATTCCCAAAAGGAGATGCTCCTTTTAAAACAGATAATCCATTTGCTTCTTTTTCGCCGTTTACATTCATATCATTTCCCTCCTTCAAATTAAATCATATTACATAAATGGTGCAAAAAGCCTTAACACTTCTTGAAACATACTTTTTAATAAGCCACATTTACATTTTTCTTTAGTAATTATTTCGCATGAATTTAATGTTTCTAAGAAATCTTCTTTAACATCCATAACTGTCTTGTTATTATAAATACAAACTCCACATTCAAAATGTAAATATAAGCTACGAAAATCTAAATTAGTTGTTCCTACAGTTGCAATTGTATCATCAGACACAAATGTTTTTGAATGAATAAATCCTTTTGAGTACTCATAAATTTTAACCCCTGCATTTATAAGTTCTCTATAATAAGACCTTGTAGCAATATGCACTATCTTTTTATCCCATTTATGAGGTGTTACTATACGAACATCAATTCCACTTTTCGCAGCTAAACAAAGTGCTGAAACCATGCTATTATCAATAATAAGATATGGTGTATTTATATAAACATATTTTTTAGCATTATTAATAATATAAAGATATATATGTTCTCCAACATTTTCTTTATCCATCGGACTATCACAATAAGGTTGAACATATCCTTTTTCATTTATATCTCTTTTATAAATACTATTAGGATGATAAATAGCATAATCTTCATTGTCATTCCCACATAATTCCCACATTTGAAGAAACATTAATGTAAAACTCCAAGCAGCATTTCCTTTAATCATTATCGATGAATCCTTCCAATGTCCATAAGGTTGTTTTTCATTTATATATTCATCCGCTAGGTTGATTCCACCAGTAAAAGCCACTTCTCCATCAATTGAAACTATTTTTCTATGATCCCTGTTATTTTGTTTAGCTGTTAATAATGGATTGAAAGGATTAAATACTCTACATTCAATTCCTTCTTTTTCTATTTTTTTATAATAGTTTTTAGGCAATTTAAAAAAGCAACCAACATCATCATATAATACCCTTACTTTTACTCCCTCTTTAACTTTTTGTTTTAATATTTCTAGTATAGAATTCCACATTTTTCCTTCTTCAATAATGAAATATTCTAAAAAGATATATCTTTTTGCTTTTTTTAACTCTTCTAATAAACATTCAAATTTTTTCTCTCCCGGAGTTAAATATTTAGTGGATGTATTATCATATAAAGGAAAAGAAGCAAACTCTTGTAAATATCTTATTTTAGTTATATGTTCTTTGCTATCATTATCAATTTCACTTAAATTTATAAGATTATCTCTATCTATATATTTACTAGCTTTGTCTTCATAAAATTTAATCTTCTTCCTAAATTGTTTTTTAGATACCTCTATACTAGATAGTATATAGAAGAATACACCAAATATAGGAAAAACTAAAATTATAAATATCCAAGTTAATTGATATCCGCTTTTTTCTTTCTTTGAGATAATTTTTAAAGATAAAATTACTCCTATTATTGAAAAAACAATATTTAAAATATTAGAAATCTTACTATTACTAATTAATACATATAAAATGAAAAACAATTGTAAAAGCAAAAATAATGCTACAAAGACTCTTCTAACAACTAAAGTTCTAAACCACCCCTGTTTCATAATATTTATTTTCCTTTATATTTACGATATCCAAATACTTTAGCAATTTCCATAACAATTATTATTACAAATGATAAACCAATACTAATTAATAAATATGACATATCTAATGCCACTAAATCAAACACAACATTGTTTAATCCCGGTATATAAATAACACATAATTGAAGAATAAATCCTATAATAAATGCTATATTAAGAGCTTTGTTATTGAATATTCCTTTTTTAAATACTGAGCCATCTGTCTTAACATTATATGCATGGAACAATTGGCAACTTGATAAAGTTAAGAAAGCCATCGTTTGCCCTACACCATGACTTACCTTATTTCCTATCATATATGAGGCAAGAGTTAACAAACCTATAATAAATCCTTCTACTACAATATGTAGCAATAATTTATTGGCAAAAAAACCTTCACTAGCTGGTCTTGGTTTATCTTTCATTATATCATCATTAGGCCTTTCCATTCCAAGCCCAAATGCTGGCAATGAATCTGTAATTAAGTTTATCCATAATAAATGAATTGGAGCAAGAGGAACACCTAAACTCATACCAAACAAAGATAAAAGCGACGCTATAAATATTGTCAAAACTTCTCCTATATTACTAGAAAGCAAATACTTAACACATTTTTTTACATTTGCGTATATTCCTCTACCTTCTTTAACTGCAGTAATAATAGTAGCAAAGTTATCATCAACCAAAATCATTTCTGCTGCTTCTTTTGCTACATCTGTACCAGTTATACCCATTGCACATCCAATGTCTGCTGTTTTAAGTGCGGGAGAATCATTTACTCCATCTCCGGTCATCGCAACAATATTTCCCTTCTTTTGCCATGCACTTACAATTCTTACTTTATCTGTTGGAGAAACTCTAGCATATACTGAATATTCTTCAATATGTTCAAATAATTCTTCATCACTAATTTTACCTAATTCATCTGAAGAAATAGCTTTTTGTCCTTCTTTTAAGATTCCTAGTTCTTTAGCAATAGCTGTAGCAGTAGTAACATGATCGCCGGTAATCATAATTGTTCTTATACCTGCTTTGGTAGCTACACTAATTGCTTCTTTAACTTCTGGTCTAGCAGGATCAATTATACCTACTAATCCAACAAATTCTAAATCTTTTTCTAAATCAAATGCAATTTCAGGTTCTTTATCAAAAACTTTTATACCTAACCCTAATACTCTTAATGCTCTTACAGCCATATTATTGTTTGCTTCTAATGCTTTTTCTTTAACACCTTTTTCATTAATAGAATTATTTATAATAATATCTGGTGCACCTTTAGTAATAGAAACATATTTATTATCAAGTTTAACTACTACTGTCATAAGTTTTCTTTCAGAATCAAATGGTAAATCTCCAATTCTAGTAATAGAAGATATATCTGTTCCGTATTTATTATTAAGTGAAATTAATGCTGTTTCTGTAGGATCTCCAATCTCTTTTAATTCACCATCTATTTCTACTATTTTAGCATCACAGCATAACGCAAACATTTTCATCAAATCAACATCATTTTCATTGCAAGCTTCAACTTTTTTAATTTCCTTATTGTATAACTCTACTACTGTCATTTTATTTTGAGTTAAAGTTCCTGTTTTATCACTGCATACTACAGAAGTAGAACCTAATGTTTCAACTGCTGGAAGTTTCTTTACAATTGATTTTTCTTGAGCCATCTTATTAACACCTATCGCAAGGACAATAGTAACCACAGTAGCAAGACCTTCAGGAATTGCTGCTACTGCTAATGCTATTGCTGTTTTAAATGAACCTAAAACATCATAACTTCCACCAACTTTTGTAGTAAATAATTCTAAAAAGAAAACAACAATACAAACAATTATAGATAAAATACCAATCATTTTACCAACTTGTGCCAATTTCTTTTGAAGTGGAGTTTCTTCATCCTTTGTATCTATAATCATTCCAGCAATTTTACCAATTTCAGTATTCATTCCTGTACTTGTAACAATCGCTTTTGCTCTACCGTTTGTAACAAAAGTAGATGAAAATAACATATTAGTTTGATCTCCTAAAGCTATATTTTCTTTATCTATTGTTTCAAATATTTTATCAACTGCAACAGATTCTCCTGTTAAAGCAGATTCATCAACTTTCAAGTTAGAACACTCTACTATTCTAGCATCAGCAGGCACATAATCACCTGCTTCTACTATCACTATATCTCCTGGAACTAATTCTTTTGTTTCTATTTGATTTACTTGTCCATTTCTCAATACTTTACATAAGGGAGATGACATTTTTTGTAATGCTTCTAAACTCTTTTCTGCTTTATTTTCTTGAAATACTCCTAAAATTGCATTAACAATTATAACAATAAAAATAATTAAACTTTCTATCCATTCCTTAGGATCAACTGCTAAAGATACAAGCGCAGCCACTAATAAAATAATAATTAAAGGATCTTTAAATTCTAATAAAAACTTCACAAATAAACTTTGCTTCTTTTTTCCTTTCAATTCATTTAATCCAAAAGTTTCTTTTTTTCTTTCCACAGTACTTGAATCTAATCCATTTTCTAAATCACTATCAAAATCTTTTATTAAATTAGAAATATTTTTATTGTACATATTTAACCCTCCTCTAACATTAAACAGTAACCGGCTTACTTAATTCGTTGTACACAAAGTTCACAACATCAGATAGTGTTACAAAATTCATTAAAATAATATCAGGAATACTAATACCAAACTCATTTTCTATATCACAAACTAAAGATATCAAACTATAAGAATCTAATCCTATATCAAATCTTATATTCATATTTATATCTATTTCTTCTTTAGATACATCAACATACTGACATATAATTTCTACTAATCTTTCTTTTATATTATCCATTTTCAATACCCCTATAACTTTATTCCTGTTTCAAAATTATGATTTTTTAATACTAATTCTCTTTTTATTTTTCTTGTTGAAGTCTTAACATACTCTTCATTAGATAAATTGACATATTGTATTTGTTTATAGTTTGGAAATTTTTTATTTAATTCTTTAAAGTCACAAGTTATTTTACTTGTGTTTTGTCTATTTGTTTCATCTTCAATATAAACACCAGCACACAACAAAGTATTATTTTTTAAATCTGCTGTATAAACAACAACATCCTTACAATATGGCATATTATTTTGAATTTCTGTTTCAATTTCTTCAGGACTTATGTTTTTCCCATTAGACAATACAATTGCATTCTTCTTTCTACCAGTTAAGAAGATTAAACCATCTTCGTTTATTTTTGCTAAATCACCGGTATTGAAATATCCATATTTATCAAATGCTCTAAATGTTAAATTTTGATCTTTGTAATAACCTGCTGATACACTTTTCCCTTTAACACATAGTTCGCCAATTCCTTCTTCATTTACCCTTTTCAATTTAACCTCTAATTGAGGGCAAGCTCTACCAACAGAATATGGATAATTAACTGTATCAGTATTCATAGAAATTAAAGGTCCACATTCGGTAATACCATATCCATTTACAACAAATATTCCAAAATCACTTAACCCTTTAACAACTTCCGGATTTAACATTGCTCCTCCTACTACAATCTCCCTTAAATTCCCTCCAAAATTTTCATATACATCCTTAAAAATTTCACCTCTTTTATCTATACCTTTTTCCAGCAATGAATTTGATACTTTGATTGCTTCTTTCAATTTTTCTTCCATTCCATTTCTTTTTGCTTTTAGCCAAATACCATTATAAAAAGAATTTGCAATCATTGGAACTAAAGTAATAATTCTTGGTTTAAATATTTTTATGTTTGCCATTAATGTTCGCATATCACTATTAATGTAAGTAAGTCTTCCTGAAGCAATTCTAGCCATTATATGTGTATTAATTTCTGTTGCATGATGCATAGGTAAAACACTCATAGATGTATTTTCAACACCCTCTTCACTCTTTATAGCATCCATACAATTAATAATATTTGCCGCTAAATTATTTTGAGATAATACCACACATTTATTTGCTCCTGTAGTTCCTGATGTAAACAATAATTTTGCAGGAGCAGCTAAATCTAGTTTTTTATTATGGTAGGCACCTTTATTTTGAGAAGTATTACCACTCTCCATAATATCTTTAATAAATTCATAATTTTCAATTTTTTTATCAATCGTTATGATTGTTTTTAGTTTTTTGCATTTAGATTTAATGTTATTAATCTTTTCTAAACTATTACTAGAACAAATAATAGCATCAGCTTCACATTTACTAAGTAAAGTAATTAACAATTCTTCAGGAGCATCTTTATCTATAGGAGTTACAACTCCAACTCCTCCTGAAATAGACAAATCCGCTATTACATATAAATAAGAATTATCTGCTAGTATTGCAATATGTTTATTTTCTAATCCCATTGCTATGAGTCCATCTCCAAGATTTTCTACATCATCAAGTATGTCCTTTGCTGCATGATATACAATATTTTTATTTTCATCTAGTTCAGCTAAAATCTTATTATTAGGAACATAATGAGCTACTCTTTCTAATACTTCCTTTGTGCTAATATAATCTCCATCTTTCAATAAAAAATCTTTATGGACTTCTCTTTCAGTTAAATATGTTTTCATTAATTACACCTCTATATCTTTAATTTTTATATTTGCATTTTCAACTATCTTTTCTAAAATTTTTAAATATGTCATATGAAATTCCTCTACATCTTGTTCTGTATGTGTTTTTGCATAGCAATCATAAAATATATTCATACAGTTTGTATCCATATCCCACATTACCGCGATATATGCAGGTAATGCACATTTACCATTACTGTATATTTGTATATCTACATCTTTATTCTTTTGTATTGGAATAAAGGAGTATGCTATTGAATAAAAAGTGTTCATCATAGGTTCATTATATATTTTATGTAATAGCAGCTGAAATTCTTGATCTGAGAACCCTACATATCTGTACAAATTAGATTGTTCCTTACAAAAAAACATAAAATTTTCTTCAAATGTTTTATCGCTATCAACAACTGTATAACAAGCTATGCTTTGAGCTTTTGTTCCCGCAGTTTTCTTTTCTAACATTGTCCCCCTACAATTACACAATTCTATTGGAAGCATATTCTTCACATTATTATTTCTTTTGGAAGCACAAATAGACATCGTATAAAAGAAAAAATTAGAGATTGAACATTTTGTTTGTTCACAATAATCAACTACCTTATCCACTATTTCTTTATTAATGTGATGTACATATCCATTAGTATCATTATGAACAAGAAACATTTTTGATGTATGCCTATTCTTGGCCAGTTGTTTTTGTATTACTTTTTCTTTGCATCCATGAATTCCAGCATAATAAGGCGCTTCTCTAGATTTTAAATAGCTAGTGAAAAATTCAATATTTTTCTCTTTTATTTCACCATTGTTTTTATTTTTCAAATCTTTAATTAGCAAATTTTCAAAACTGCCTGGAGATTCTGGCAAATCACTATTATCTTTTAATGAATTATATACTTCAAATAAGTCTTTATAAATCACATTTAATCCATATATATCTAAAATAAGATGGCAAACTTTTAATACAATCATGAACTTATTATCAAAAGTTCTACAAAAACAAGGTTCTATAACTATACCATTCATATAATCAATAGCTTTTTTTCTTATATTTAATATAAATTTCTCTTGCTCTCTTTTGGTTTTAAACTCTATATATGGAATATTTTCAATCTTTGATTCCTTTAAAAAGTATTGTTTTAATTTACTATCTTTTTTTACAAACCTTATTCTCAAACAATCATTTCTAGCAATTACCATATTTAACGCTTTCTTCATAATATCAACATCAATATCTTCTTTTGTTGTTGCTGAAGAAAGAATATTTATAACTCTTTTAAATAATGTATATTTACATTGAAGTTTTACCACTTCCTGAGCATTACTTAGTTCATATAACTGATAGGATTTTTCTTCTTTTAGACTCATTTCTTCACTCTCCTCAATAAAAATAAAAAGACCTTCCTTACTATTAAAGTAAATAAAGGTCTTGCAAATCACTACAGATTGTTATGCCCGGGAATAATCCGTGATGACGAACATAACTTTAAGCTACTCCCCTTCGAGAAAATATTTATATCTAGATTTATTTATTCATTTTTTTCTTTACTATTTCCGCATTTTCTCCTATTTGTTTCATAAATCTAGCAAACGCATTCATTTCTTCCTTTGCTATTCCATTTATAATATCATGTATAATTTTATCTCGTATTAAAGTTCCTTTTTTTATTATTTCAGAACTTTTTTCTGTAACAACTAATTTAACCTCTCTTCTGTCTCCCACGACAGATTCTCTTAAAATATATCCGTTTTGCACTAATTTTTCTATGTGAAACGAAGCTAAATTTGGCTTTATATTTTTTAGATTGCATAAATCTTTAGCCGTACAATAATCTGGATTAGTATAAAAAAACATTAGAATTTCTATTGCTGTTGCATTCATCCCTGTCTCTTCAGATATTGATTTATACATATTGTCTTGAATATATCTGATATCACTTACTATCGATAAAACTCTTGAAACATCCATTAAGGCCCCTCCATTTAATTCAAAATTATATTATTCAATTTTGAACTATTTTTATAATAAATTACATTTTCCCTTAAGTCAATATTTTACCCAATAATTTGTTAATTACAATTGTGATATTTAATTCTAAATATTTTATAATAATTTTCAATAAAAAAAGAACACCATAAGGTGTTCACATTCGTCAAGTTTGGTGGGGTCGAGGGGACTTGAACCCCTACGGTCACCCGCCAGATTCTAAGTCTGGTGCGTCTGCCAGTTCCGCCACGACCCCAAATATAATAAACAAACTTTTTTAAAATAAATGGTGCTGGCTATAGGACTTGAACCCACAACCTACTGATTACAAGTCAGTTGCTCTACCAATTGAGCTAAGCCAGCACTATTAATTTTTATGGTGACCTGTACGGGATTCGAACCCGTGAATGCAGCCGTGAAAGGGCTGTGAGTTAAGCCGCTTCTCCAACAGGCCAGATGGCGCCTAGTGTAGGACTCGAACCTACGACCGATCGGTTAACAGCCGATTGCTCTACCGACTGAGCTAACTAGGCATAAATATCTATGGTGGGCCTGAATGGAATCGAACCATCGACCTCACCCTTATCAGGGGTGCGCTCTAACCATCTGAGCTACAGGCCCATGCTTTTTTTACCTCGTTCATCATGAACGCTCTTGTATTCTACCATTTAAAATTAGCCATGTCAACATAGATATTAAATTTTTTTTATTTTTTTTCAAGTTTTTTTAAATCACTAATTAAATCCTTTACTCCCTCTAGAGTTAACCCCTTTACACCACAGGCAAATTTATGTCCTCCGCCTCCATATTTATGGGCAATTTCTACAATAGAGGTAAATTTTGATCTAATGGAACATCTATATAAACCATCTTCACTTTCTGATGCCGCTAAGATTATTTTAAATTCTTCAATTCTATTAAAACTTCCAATTTTCTCATTAGCGCCATGAGCTGTAACTCCAATTTCCTTTAAATCACTAGCACTATTAATATAATATGCTAATCCACTAACTTTGTCATAAATTATTTTATCAAATATCTTATTTCTTATTCTAACATTTTCTAACTCATCTAAACTTAAAATAGCATGATAGTCATTAAATATATTGAACTTTCCTTTTTTTATTAATTCATATCCTATATAGAAGGTTTCTTCATCTGTTGCTTCATAATAAAAATTACCGCTATCTCCTGATATACCTGCAAATAAATACTTTGCTATAATTTCATTTATTTTTTTAAATTTAGCATTTAACATCATTTTAGCTATAATTTGACAACATGCAATTTTCTTGCTGTCAACATACATCAAATCAAAATTATCAGCATCATTAGCATTGTGGTGATCAATACATACTTTAAAATCAGCCTTAGAAAAGAAGTCTCCTCCATCAATTCTTGAGACTTGATTTACATCGACGCATATCCCTAAAAAAGGAATATTTTCAAATTCTATTTCTTCACATTTTGGGAAGAACTTTTTTTCGTTAATATATTTTTGATGATTTTCGCCTATGCAATATACTTTTTTATTTTTAAAGTTTAAGTTAATCCATTCTTTTAAAGCAAATTGTGATCCTAGACAATCTAAATCACTGTTTTGATGTCTAGAGATCACAATGTACTCATATTCGTTTATTTTTTTGCAAAGTTTTTTAAAAAAACTTTTCATATTATAATCCTAAAATTCTATTAGTATCTCTTGCAATAACTAATTCTTCATTTGTAGGAATAACCATAACTTTAACTTTTGAATTTGAAGAAGAAATAACTTTAAATTCTCCTCTGCAGTTATTTTCTTTTTCATCAATTTCAATCCCCATAGAAGGTTGTAATTGTTTACAAACAGCTTCTCTTAATGCAATATTATTTTCTCCTAGCCCAGCAGTAAATACCATTGCGTCACAACCACCTAATTCTGCGTAATATGCACCAATTGTTCTAACAATACTTCTAACTTGCATTTCTTGAGCTAAGATAGCTCTTTCATTTCCCTCTGATGCAGCGTCCTCAACATCTCTACTATCACTTGAAATGCCACTAACACCTAATAAACCTGATTTTTTGTTAAATGAATTAAGAACTTCTTCTGCGCTCATACCAGTTTTCTTCATAACATAAGTTACAACAGCAGGATCTATATCTCCTGTTCTAGTTCCCATCATAACACCACTTAATGGAGTAAATCCCATAGATGTATCTAAACAAGTACCATTTAATACAGCACTAATACTAGCGCCATTACCAATATGGCAAGTTATAACCCTTGAATTCTCACCTAAATTTAAATATTTAATAGCTTCATTGCTAACATAAGCATGAGATGTACCATGGGCACCATATTTTCTTACACCGTATTTTTCATACCATTCATATGGAGTTGCATACATATATGATAATTTAGGCATATGTGAATGGAATGCTGTATCAAAAACCAATACGTGCCCTGCATTTGGCAAAGCTTTTTTGAATGCTTCATATCCAACTATAGCAGCAGGATTATGTAAAGGAGCCAAATCAGAAATAGTTTTTAACCTTTCAATTGTTCCTTCTTCTACTTTTGTTGATTCACTAAATAATTCTCCACCATGAACTACGCGATGTCCAATTCCTTTAATTTCATTTAAATCTTGCACAACATTAAGTGCTACTAATTTTTTTAATAAACAATCAACTGCGACACTGTGATCTTTAATTGGTAATACTTCTTTTTCTTTTTTACCATCAAATTTAGTAGTAAAGTATGCGTCTTCCATACCTACTCTTTCAATATTTCCTGATATTAATACTTTTTCTTCTGGCATTTCAAATAATTGGAATTTTAAAGATGAACTACCAGCATTAATTGACATAACTTTTGACATTATTTACTTCCCCCTATTTTTACTTTAATATTTTACTTTATTTGAATATATTTAGTCCATATTTTTTTGTTATTTAGGCAATAAAATTGAATTTTATATTATAATAAAAAGATATATGGAGGGATTTTAATGAACGAGCTATTATCTTTATTAAACGAAGGCAAATACGAAGAATCACTTAAAGGATTTGAAAAATTATATGAAACTACAGGTAATCCTATAGCTTTATACTATGTTACTTTTATAAAATACTACTATATAAAAACCAATAATTTAGATGAACTTTACAACAATTTCAAAGTTTTATACGAATATAGTAAAGAAGTAAGAATTAACATATATGAATTTTACTTGTCTTTTTTGATAGACAATAATGATTATCCTCTAGCATATGAGGTATCTAGTAGAGCGCTAAAAGAGACAAAAACTAACTATGTAAACTGCTATGCTTACTCTAGAAGTTTAGCAATGTTAAATAAAAATTTAGATAGAGCTATTGAATATGCAAAAAAAAGTATTGAAGCAGAAGACTTAACAGAGATACAAAAAGTTCTTGCACATAGTAATCTAGTTGAAATTTATAGTTTAAAAAAAGAGTTTAAAGCCGCTAAGGAAATTTTAAATAAAATGTATCTAATATCTTCTAACATTCCATACATAGCTTTATTAGAACTACAAATAGCAATAGATGAAGAAAATCAAGAAGAAATAAATAAAGCTATTGAAGAAAATTTAAAATATGAACAAAACCATTTTGATACATACAAGCTACTTTGCGAATACTATTACAATACAGATCAATATGATTTAGCCATTAAATATCACAAGTTAATTAGACCTCTTGTAACATCCACTTCTTTTATTGATGAAAAAATAGCGATTTGTTATTTATACTTAGAGCAGTATGATGAAGGTATAAAATATTTATTAGAAAATCCATTAGAAAACCAAGGTCACCACAATTATATGTTAGGAGAACTATACTTTTATAAATGGGGAAAAGAAAACTTCAAACACGCATCTATGTATTATGAAAAAGCCCTTAACTTAGTAGATAACAAAGAAAAAATTCTAAAATGTTTAGGGGATACATATTTTGAATTAGTTGATACTGCTAATTTAAAAAGAATAGTAGATGAACTTCATAAAATTTCTAAGCATGGTTATGTTGATTATCTAGAAGCAAGTTATTATAGATTAACGCAAAAATTTGATGAAGCAGAAAAATTATTAAAATATATGAAACCTTCTACCGTTCCACAATTTAGGATAAATAATATTATTGATAATTGTTCTACTAAACCCGAAATCTTAAATGATCATCACAATGAATCATTTAGTAAAAACGATAAATATTCTCTTAGGGATTGTCTTAAGTTTTTAATGTTTGGAGAACACGGAAATGAAATATCTATGGAAAAAGCCGGTGAATATGTAGAAAAGTTACAAAAAAAAGATGATTTAAATACTTGTGGTTATTCTACTATTGCTAATTATTATTTGTTTAAAAGTGAAGATGAAGAAGCTTATAAATTTGCTAAATTAGGTTATGATAAATATATAAATGGCGAGGAAAATTGCCAATGCTGTGGTGCTTTTGTTGCATATTGCAAATTAAATGGCAGGGGAACAAATAAAAACGTTGAAGAAGCTTACAACATTTGTAAAGATATTGAAGTTAGAGAATTTGGAGATGTAAACGAAAACGCAGGGCATGTATATGCTGAGTGTGCAATACTATTAAATAAAGATTTAAATCACGTTTATGAATTGTTAGAAAAAACCACTTTTAGAAGATATACACCATCTAGATATTTCATGTTAATTAAAGTTGGACATTTATTAAATAAAGACACATCTAAATATCAAAAAATGTTTAATGAATCATTAAAACATTGTAGTATTAGAGAAAAAGAATATTATTCCAATAACCAAGAAACATTCTTATTAAATAATTATTAAAAAAGAATACTAGTCATCTTTTTTATTAACTAAGTATTCTTTAGCAACTTCCAACAATCTCTCTGTAATAGAGGGATTTTTTTCTACATTCATTATATCCATATGTCCATCACTTATCTTTAAAAATGCTACTGGAGAAATATTTATTCCCCCACCACTTCCTCCACCAAAAGGAAATAATTCATTAGATAATTCAATATCAAATGCTTTTCCATTTTGTTTAGTAGAAAACTCACTTCCTCCTGCACCAAAACCAAAAACCACTTTTGACACAGGAATAAGAATATTATTTTCATCTACTCTTATTGGTTGTCCTACAATTTTACTAACATCTACCATTTTTGTTATGTTCTCTAAAGATATATCTAATAAGTTATTAATTGGATTCTCTCGCACTTTTTTTTCCCCCAAACATTTGCTTTAATATTGTTCCCGTTTTACAATAAACAATTCCTTTAAACTTTAAACTTCTTTCTCCCATATACTGTATATCATAATTAAAATCACTATTTTTCATCATCAAATAATTTTTTACAACTGCTAAAATTATGTTTAAATAGCCAAATATTTGACCGCTGTATTCATAATCAAAATTTAATCCACTTACTTTTAAATTAATAGCATATATTTTTATTTTATTTATTAATTTAATCATTTTCGCTTGTTTTTTAATTTCCTCATTATGATTATTATCAAATAAAATAAGTAAATTTGTTTTTATTGTCACAAGCCATGTTTTTATATATAAATACTCATGTTCATTCCAAATAGTATATTTAAAAGGATAGAAAAGAAGAAATATAATAGAAATTATTAATAATATTAAAAAGAATATCCACATATTTATCACCTGTAATTATTATTTGCTATTTATTTAATTATAATAGTTAATATTTACACAAATCAAAAAGCAACACTACGTGAGCGTTGCTTTTTATATATTTTAACTTTTAACTTAATTATTGAGCAGAACGACCTGCCATTTGGTTTTTAGCATAAGATACTAAACGTTTAGTGATTTCGCCACCAACTGAACCATTAGCTCTAGCTGTAGCATCAGCACCTAACTCAACACCAAATTCGTTAGCAATTTCATATTTCATAGGATCTAAAGCTTTATTTCCTCTGCTATTACTACTTGATGATTGACTATTTCTATTCATTGTATTCACCTCCTGCATTAGTATTTTTAACCATTTGGTGAATTTTAAACAAAATTTTATTTACATTTATTTCCTATAAATATTCATTTTCTTCTTCATCATCATTTATTGTTACTATTTCTATTTTTTTCATTATTTCATCAATTAATTCTTCATAATTAAATTTATTTTCATAATTTATTGCTGTTTCTAAATTAGGCTTTGTAACAGGATTTTTGGGAGTGAAAATTGTACAGCAATCTTCAAAAGGCCTAATAGATATATCATATGTATCTATTTTTTTGGCTATATCAATTATTTCTAATTTATCAAAACAAGCTAAAGGACGAATCATTGGAAAGTTAGTAACTTCATTTATTACTTGCATGCTGTTTAATGTTTGAGATGCAACTTGACCAACACTTTCTCCGCTTACTAAAGCTAAGCAATTATTTCTTCTTGCTACTCTTTCACTAATTCTATACATCATTCTTCTCATTATTGTAATTGCGTATGATTCATCCACATTTTCATAAATTGCTTCTTGCAGTTTAGTAAAAGGTATCATATGCAATTTTATATTTGCTTGTAATGCATTTAATTTATGAGCTAAGTCAAAAACTTTTTCTTCAGCCGCTTTACTAGTGTAAGGGAATGAAGCAAAGTGAATACATTCAATTGTAACTCCTCTTTTCATCATTTCAAAACATGCTACAGGAGAATCAATCCCCCCGCTTAGCAATACTAACGCTTTCCCTCCAACACCTAAAGGATATCCACCTATTCCTTTATATTTTTCGTGGTATACATAAATACCCTCTCCTCTAATTTCAATATTGAATTTAATTTCAGGGTTATGAACATCTACTTTAACATCTTTATTTTTTAGAATTACACCGGCAATTATTCTATTAACCTCCATTGATTCTATATCAAAAGTTTTATCCGCTCTTTTTGTATCAACTTTAAATGTTTTGAAATCAACTTCTTCAATTATTTTTTTTATACTTTCTTTTAAATCTTCAATGTTTCTGTTAACAAAATAGCAAGGCGAATAAGAAGATATACCAGATATCATATCTAGCGAAGAGTATAATGGTTTTGGATTTTCTCCATTCAACTCCACATAAAATCTATCAAATCTATTTATAAATTTTAATTTTTTATTTTTCTTTAAAGAATTTTTTATATTATTATACAAACACTTAATAAAATCCTTTTTATTTTTACCTTTTGTTCCTATTTCTCCATATCTTATTACAACATAATTATATTCCATTAAAATCACCTCTTAAATACGTTTCTATTATAGGTTAAGAAAGTAAATGAAACAACAAAAAAATGGTTATTATTTTTAAATAAAAAGAAAAAAGGACTTATGTCCTATTTTTCCTATTTGATTTTTGTTGTTTAAAAATATCTGATTCTTTACTTTTTAACCATTTATTGGTTGCTTTTACAAAATCTGCTCCTTGAGAAGAAAAGCTAGACACTATTATTTCAACATATCGCCATTCTATTCCGCTATGCTCTCCATTATCTACTCTTTTAATAATGTCCTTATAATCAGTATTTTTATTGTGCAGTTGTTTTATAATTTCAAGTGATGTACTAATTATTCTTAATCCAATCTCATTAGTGCCTTCTTTATTACACAGCCTTAAGCAAATATCGTTCCATTCTTTTTCTCTTCCTGAAATAATATACTTATAACCTTCTTCTAATAGTTCACTTAGTTTTTCCATATATATCACTTCTTTCGAGAAAAGTATACCACCACTAAAATATAAAATCAAACAAAAAAAATAAGCTCATTGAGCTTACTTTTTAACTTCGAATTTTAAGCGAATCTTTTTGCTATTTAATTTAGCACTAGCATTAACAACTTCTCTGATTGACTCTGCTACGATTCCTTTTTTTCCAATTAAACGTCCAACATCCTTCTCATCGCAATATACCACATAGCTTGTTTCATATAAATTTTCTTGATCCATTAAAATAACTTTTAATTTATCTTTATTTTCAACAAGTGGTGTGATTATATCAAGAATAATTTGTTCGTAATTCATAAATTATTCTCCTTTTGTTGTTTTAGTTTCTTGGAATTTTTTCATAACTCCTGCATTTGTTAAAAGAGTTTTAACTGTATCAGTAGGTTGAGCTCCAACTTTTAACCATTTTAATGCAACTTCTTCGTTAATTTCACAAGTAGCTGGTTTAGTATTAGGGTTATAAGTACCTACTAATTCTAAAAATCTACCGTCACGAGGATAACGAGAATCTGCTGCAACAATACGATAAAGAGCTAATCCGTGTCTACCCATTCTTTTAAGTCTAATCTTTACTGCCATATATCTTACCTCCATTTACGTATGATATTTTAATACACAAAAATAAAAGTGTCAAGTATTTTTACTTAACACTTCATCTTTTTATTTTGTTTTGTAATTTTTCAATAACCTTCAATGGACCTCTAAATATTAAATCCCTTTCAATAATATCCTTATCATTTTCATATTGCTTGGCAAGTTGAGAAAATAGCCTTTTAATTTCCTCAAGTTTTCCACTTACTTCCGCCTTATAAAAATAACCTTCTTTATGCATTTTAAAATAAGTTGATATAAAGTCATCGCTAGAATTTAATTCAATATCATTTATAATTAAATATTCTCTTAATTGCTCAAGTGCATACACTTTAATTGATTTTGGTTCCATACTTGTTCTCCTTTATATCTTTTTGGCTTTCTTTTTTTGTTTTAGACCTCTTGCTGCTGCTTTAGCTCTTATTTTGGCAGCATTTTTTTCTTTTTCTTTTTTCCACTCTTTATTTTTTGCAACTATTTCATTGTGTAGTTTTTCTTTCATTTCTTGTATTTGTTCTTTTTCTTCTTCCAACTTTTTATTATTGTTAATCACATACATATAGAAAATAAAACCTACCAATGAGTAAAGTGATTCAAACTCTATTTTTTCATTATTTCTAATATCCATCAATGTGTATGAGCCATCATTATTTAAACAATCCACATACATAACATAATTTTCATATTTTCCTATAATAAGTTCATAATCATTTATCTCTAATTCTTTTCTTATAGAATTTATAAAATTTCTATTATACAAACTATTTGGATACTCTTTATCTGCTAAAGAAAAGAAATCCATATTCATAAATCTTCCGCCATTTAGATAATTTAAAAATTCAATATAATTTCCTGGTAATTCATATCCTAATTTTTCCTCTACTTCTTCCAACAAATACAAATCATCATCTACAATACCTTCATATAAAATTGCCCCTTCACTATGACCTATAAGTTTCGCAAATACGGTAAAATAATCTGTTCCACTGGTATTATTTAATAATTGAGCTAAAGAAATTTCCTTAAGACCCATCAAGATTCACCTCGCTCTTTTAATTTTATTTTATTGTTTTATACAAAAATAATCAATGAATATCATTTTTTTTGGCCTTTTTATGATTATTTTTTATCTTTAATTACCAAATTATGCTATATTGTTTCTAATAGGAGAGATGAAAATGGTTGATTATATTAATGTTATAGGTGCTGGATTAGCTGGAAGTGAAGCAGCTTATCAAATCGCAAAAAGAGGAGTAAAGGTTAAGCTTTATGAAATGAGACCTCATAAAGATGCTAGAGCACATCACACGGATAAATTTGCAGAACTTGTTTGTTCTAACTCTTTAAAAAGTAATGCTTTGGACAATGCTTCTGGGTTAATGAAAGAAGAAATGAGGATGTTAGATAGTATTATTATTAGTTGTGCAGACAAAACTAAAGTTCCTGCTGGTCAATCTTTAAGTGTTGATAGAGAAAAATTCTCGTCTCTTGTTACTGAAACTATAAAAAGCAATCCACTTATAGAGATTATTAATGAAGAGGTAACTCAAATACCTAAAGGAATAACAATCATTGCTAGTGGCCCTTTAACGTCAAATAAACTTTCAGAAAAGATAAAAGAATTATTAAACGATGATAGTTTATATTTTTATGATGCAAGTGCTCCCCTTATTGACTCTAATACTATAAATATGGAAATAGCTTATAAAAAATCTCGATATGATAAAGGTGAAGCCGACTATATTAATTGTCCTTTTGATAAAGAGCAATTCTTCACATTTTATGAGGCTTTAATAAATGGAGAAAGAGCTCCTTTACATGAATTTGAAAAAGAAAATCATTTTGAAGCATGTATGCCAATTGAGGTTATTGCTAAAAGAGGTTTTAAATCATTAACATTTGGTCCAATGAAACCAGTGGGACTTGAAAAAGAAGATGGTAAAAGACCTTTTGCTGTTCTTCAACTTAGGCAAGATAATTTAGAAAGTACTTTATATAATATTGTAGGATTTCAAACGAATCTAAAATGGGGGGAACAAGACAAAATAATAAAACTGATTCCTGGACTAGAAAATGCCACAATACATAGGTATGGGGTAATGCACCGTAATACCTTTATAAATGCCCCAAAACATCTATTACCTACAATGCAATTAAAAGTAAATAATAGTGTTTTTATAGCTGGACAATTAAGTGGCGTTGAAGGATATATTGAATCTAGTGCTAGTGCTATAGTAGCAGCAATAAACGCCGTAAATTTATTAAAAGGAAAAAGTTTAGTTACAATGCCACTTGAAACAGTTACTGGCTCTTTAATAAATTATATATGTACAGCGCAAGTAAAAAGTTTTCAACCAATGAACTCTAATTATGGTGTTTTAACAACAAAAAATAAAGATAAAATGGTTTTAAAAGATCTATCTCTAAGTTCTCTAAAGAAATGGATTGAAGAATATGAATAAAATAAATGAATTTTTAGATTATCTAAAAAACGAGAAAAGATATTCTTTAAATACAATTAAAGCTTATAGTCGTGATTTAAATCATTTTATCCTTTTTCTAAAAAAAGAAAATGAAGATAATATAGATGAACTTGTGGTAAAAAATTATATGTCTCATTTATATGCCTTAAATCTAAGCAAAAAAACAATAAGTAGAAGGATAATTTCATTAAAAAGCTACTATAAATTTTTAGATTACAAATTTTCGATAAAAAGCAATTTCATGCGTCATATAAAATGTCCTAAAAAAGACAAAAAATTACCTGATATGATATATAAAGAAGAATTAGAAAAAATATTATCTTATAATCCTATTGGAAAATTCTGTTTTAGAAATAAAGCGATAATTTTATTGTTATATAGTAGTGGTATTCGTGTTGGAGAATTATGCAATATAACTCTCTCCTCTATTGATTTGGAAAATAGATATGTAATGGTCTCTGGTAAAGGAAATAAAACTAGATTTGCTCCTTTTACTAAAGATTGCAAATTAGCCTTAGAAAAATATATAAAATTTGAACGTGAAATTATTGCATGTTGTGATAATGAATTTTTATTTATAAATAAATTTGGGAACAAAATTACAACTCGATCAATTGAAAACATAATAAATAAAATATCCTTGATTTTGTTTGGCAATACCAAACTACACCCGCATATATTTAGGCATACATTTGCTACAACTTTGCTAAATAAAGGCGCTGATTTAAGAATTGTTCAAGAACTTTTAGGGCATAGTAGCCTATCAACAACACAAATATATACTCACTTAGCGAAAGAAGAAATAAATAAAATTTATAAAACCTCACATCCGCGTGGATAATAAATTATTTTGATTTGACTTATAATATCAAAAAATGTAGAATTATATTATAAAATATAGTTGTTGAGGTGATTTTTATGTCTTATAAAACATTTATATCCGATAGAAAAAAATTCATTTCACAATTTGATGGATTTAAACCTAGAGAAAATAATGGTGAAGAACGTCATTTGCAAAATCTTGTCGATGAATATAGAGAAATCTTAGATGATCTAGAAATTAAAAAAAGTCAAGTTGAAGAAGTTTTATCCCTTGGTGCTGTTGATTATAGTATTGCAGAAAAAAGAAAATTTTATCCTAATTCAATGAAAACTTATCACGGAATAAGAGCTGCTGTAATAACAGGTATAATAACTTCCGCTGCTACATATGGTTTATTAGCTCTTCTTGGTCAAGGAAATCCTTTACTTTGGTCTTCTACATTGAGAACTGTTTGTATTGGTATGAGTTTACCTGTAGCAATGGGTGCTGCCGCCATTCCAACAGTCCTTTCTGTTAAAAAGTTTTTTAATGCACAAAAGAACAAACGCAAACCTAAAGTAAGATTTATTGAAAAAAGAATTTTAGATAGAGAGCAAAAAAGACAAGCCGCATTTTCAACTCTTGCATTAAAAGCTCAAACTAGTTTAGATGCAATATTAACTGGTGATGTTTCTTTGCAAAAAGAAGTAAAAGTAAAAGGCAAAATGTTTGGTTTTTTTGGTCCTATAGTTACTAAAAGCAAGTTTGTTTATAATGATGAATTTAAGGAATTAGAGCATTTACCATTCTTTACAAAGAGAAAATTAAACAAAATCATTAATTCTTATACAGAGCAAGTAACAACCCTTAGAGAACAACATAATCTTTTAAGATTGCATACTGAAAAAATCAGTTCAATGAGAAAAGAGAAAAAAGAAATTAAAAATGTTCAGGTACAACAAACACCTCCTGTTGTTATAGTTAAGAAATCTACTCAACAAAGTTCTCCAGAGGTGGTTAGTAAAACCCCTGCTGTTAAAGTGGTTTCTAAAAATGAACCTAAACATACTCAAAAAGAAGCCCCAACAACACAAAACACACCTACTCGTGTTGTTAAAAAGACAAAAAGGGTCGTATCTACTATTAATGACCCACGAAAGCCAGTTTATACTGAATCGAAAAGAATTCACAAACGTGATGTTGGATCAAAAGGATCTAATTCCTCTTCTTCTCAAAGTTCAGGAACTCGCAGAGGTTAATACAAAAATAAAAAGTGAATGGTATTTCACTTTTTTTATTTTCACTTCAAAAAAATAAATCACTTATGTTTTTTATATTTGCGAAAAAAACTAATTTTTAACGAACTACTATGTACAAATATCATTAACATAAAAACCTCATATGAATAGACTATATTAGATAGGAGGTGTAATAAATGTATTACTATGGAAATGGATATGGTGGTTCTCCTATGGCTGGTGGGTACTACCCTTATGGTGGCCAATCGTTCCCAACACAATGTAACAACAATAGTTTATGGGCTATTATATTAGTTATCTTTATATTATTTATCATTATCGGCTGTGGTTGGGGTGGACGCGGTTGTGGTAACTGGGGTGGATGTTGCTAACCCTATATCCTAAATAACTTGTATACTTTTTATTATGTGGAGGAAATTATATCCTCCTTTTTTTAATTTTTTTCTCCTTTTTTTTGTATATATTTATAAAAATGGTATACTTTTTAATAAGAGGTGTTTTTATGAAAATAGCTATCAGCTCAGATTCAACTTGTGCGATATCGCAAAAAGAGGCAAAAAAACTTGGAATTTATATTTTACCATTAAATGTTATAGTTGATGGTCAAGAATACCATGATGATATAACTATAAATCAAGAAAAATTAAATATCATGATGAGAAATGGGAGTAAGATACAGACATCTACACCTACTCCTTATGAAATAGAAACATATTTTGACAATATTTTTAAAGAAGGATATGACAAAATTATTCATTTTACTATTTCAAGCAAATTATCTAGTATGTTTAGTTTGTTTACTATAACTTGTAAGGAAAAATATGGAGATAAAATTGAAGTTATTGACTCACTTGGTGTATGTTCATTTATGGGAAATATTGTTAAGCACGCTAAAAAGCTAATTGATGATAATAGTAGTTTTGAAGTTACTGTAAATGAAACAAAAGAACGAATAAACAAAGATGAGATTTATTTTGTTCCTGAAAGTTTAACTTTTTTAAAGAATGGCGGTAGGGTTTCCCCTGCTATAGCTGTAATTGGAAACATGTTAGGTATAAAACCTTTATTAAAATTTAGTGATGGGGAAATTGGAAAACAAGGAACTGTTAGAACATATAAAAAAGCTTTTATTGAAATAATAGAAATGTTCAAACAAAAACAATTAAATCCAAATGAATACGAATTTCATGTTTTAGAATTTGACGCTAAAGAAGCCGCTTTAGAACTTAAAAAGATGGTTGAAAATACTTTTCAGGGGTTTGATATCTCTATCCAACCTATTTCGATAAATGTGTGTGCTCATTGTGGCCCTGGAACAATTGGCTTAGGATATTGTAAAAAATGGTAAAAAAAAAGAAGTGGTATCACTTCTTTTTTTAACTTTCAACTTTATATCTATCAAATCTAACCAACGACCATGTAAAGTAATTTCCATCAATCATATCTTTTACAAACACAACTAAACCTTTTTCATCGCGTACTATTCTCTCATTATCTAATGTGTAGCTAACTTTCATATCAACTAAATAATTCATGTACCTTCCTTCATTTTCCAAATCACATTTTGGCACATAATCTTCAAAGGCATTTGAAAAATAACATTGATATTTTCCATCTCCAAATAATTCTTTATTTTTTATTTCTAGTTTTAAATCACTAACCCCCTCATAATGGTAAACATAATTTAAAGTTGAAACAAAGTTATTATACAAAACATCATTGTTACTTTTAGCAACAAAACTTTTATTTCTTTTCTCATCATTTAGTTCTACTGTTTCAATAAAATACTTCATCGTTATTTTAGAAGTTATTATTTCATCTCTATTCGAGTATAAAACTCCTGTTAAAATTAACATTGTTGCTATTATAATTATCAAAAATATTTTCCATCCTACATTAAGTATTTTTTGCATATTAAACACCTCTAATTTAGTATATCAAAGACTTCTACACTTACAAATAATTTTAGAAATATTATTGTTAGTTTTTTAAAAGTGTTATATACTAAGAAAAGTAAAGGATTTGATTTAATGAAAGTTTTTGATATTGTCACAGACAAAAAGTTTCTTCAACAAATTTGTGAAGAAGTATCTTTGCCTTTGAGTAAAGAGGATAAAGAATTATTAATAGAAATGGTCGAGTACTTAAAAACCTCTCAAAATGATGAGTTAGCAGAAAAATACAATATTAGACCTGGAGTAGGATTAGCTGCAAATCAAATAGGAATTAAAAAAAGAATGATTGCTATTTATTTTGAGGAGGAAGATAAAATTCACCAATATGCCTTAGTTAACCCTAAAATAGTTTCCTATTCTGTAAAGCAATGTTGTTTAGATAATGGTGAAGGATGCTTGTCAGTTCCTAAAGATGAAGAAGGATATGTATATAGATATTATAAAGTTACTGTTAAAGGATATGACGCTTTAACAGAAAAAGAAGTAACTATTAAAGCTAGAGGGTACTTATCTATAATTTTGCAACACGAAATTGATCATCTTGAAGGGGTATTATACACTGATAGAATAGATAAAAAGGATCCATTTAAAGTAATTGAAGACGCAATTTTAATTTAATTGTATAAAAACACTTGCAAAAATTATTTGTTTTTTATATAATTATTTGCGTGTCCACGTAGCTCAGCTGGATAGAGCAACGGCCTTCTAAGCCGTAGGTCAGGGGTTCGAATCCCTTCGTGGACGCCATTTTTTTTATAAAAGCGATCTTAGCTCAGCTGGATAGAGCGTTGGTCTACGAAACCAAAGGTCAGGGGTTCGAATCCCTTAGGTCGCACCATGAGTACAAATTCAACCTAGAGAAATCTAGGTTTTTTTATTTTAATTTTATAAAAAAAAGAGAATCAACGATTCTCTTTAAAAATTCACTATTATTTTACATTTATTTATCCTTTTTCTTAAGATAAACTCATACTTTATTTGATTAATAGTACATTTTATTTATTTCAGCTATTAATTTCATAAATATTTTATTATATTTTTTATAGTCTTCTATAACCATGTATTCATTAGGTTTGTGAGCTAAATTTAAATCTCCTACTCCAAATAAAATTGCATCTCCACTATAATTCTGATAATATCCAGCTTCACATCCGCCACTAAAACTATCAATTTTTAAATTTAAATTATAGCAAATTTTTTCTATGTTATTTTTGTTTTTACAACTAAGTGGGGGAATCTCCAATTCTTTAGTCATCTTTATTTCAGTTTTATATTCTTTTTCTAACTCTTTTATCTTTATATTAATTAAATTTATAACTTCTTTATAATTATCAATACTTGTTGTTCTAATATCATAAGACATTGTCGCATAGTCTGGAATTCTATTGATTATGGTTCCTCCATTAACAATATTACTATTCATAACTAAATTATCATATTTATTACTTAATTCCTCTATATATGTAATTAGTTTAGCTAATATACAAATTGAGTTTATTCCCTTTTGTGGTGTACTACTGTGGCAACTTTTTCCATATACTTCAACTTTATATTCAAAGCATCCATTTGAAATATTATTTACTTTCATACTGGTTGGTTCTCCTATAATAGTAAATTTAGGTTTTATATTATTTTTCTTTAACTGTTGTATTATGCATTCAATACCTTTTAACTGAGTTTCTTCATCAGTAGTTAATGCTAAAACAATAGGACAATTACATTCTTTTAAGTCATCTATTAGTTCAATAACACTTGATGTAAAACATTTCATATCGATAACTCCAAGTCCATATGCTTTTCCATCTTTTATAACTAAATCATACGGATTTGTTAAATATGCTTTTTCATCTGCATTTACGGTATCTATGTGTCCCGATAAGATAATTGGTTCTATATTTTTCAATTCACAATTAATGCCTATGATGATATTGTTTTTACCATTTTCTCCTGTAACATATTGTATTTCTTTTACTTTCTCTTTTAATGCTTGTTCTATGTAAGATAAAATTTCTTTTTCTTTATTATCTGATTTAATACTTACTAAATCTTTTAAAATTTTTAAATCATTCATTTTTATCCCTCCTAATTTAAACCTAAGACATTAGTAACTCTACTTAAAGTTTCACTTGCTACTATTCTTGCTTTTTTTGATCCCTCTTTTAAAATTTCATCTAGTAAATCTTTATTATTATATTTTTTGAAATTTGCTTGTATCTGATTTAATAAATTACAAACAACATCTGCTACTTCTTTTTTTAATTCTCCATATCCTTTACCTTCATATCTTTTTTCAATTGAATCAAAGCTTTCGTTGGTTATCTTTGATAGTATACTCATTAAATTAGATATTCCAGGTTGTTTTTCTTCATCAAATTTCACCTTATTACAATCATCAGTAATCGCACTCATAATTTTTTTCCTTGCAACATTAATATCATCCATTAAAAATATCGTTCCTTTATTATTTCCATCATCTGATTTATTCATCTTTTCCAAGGGATTTTGCAAATTAAGAACTTTGTTTGCAACTGGTGCAACATAAACATCTGGCATATTTAATACTGGTTTATATTTTTTATTAAATCTTTGTGCTAAATCTCTTGTTAACTCTACATGTTGCTGTTGATCTTTTCCAACTGGCACTATATCTGTATTATACAATAAAATATCTCCTACCATTAATGTTGGATAAACAAATAATCCTGTATCTACGCCTTCTTTTCCTAATCCTTGTGATTTACACTTAAATTGAGTCATTCTACTTAACTCGCCCATTTTTGTTTGAAATGTCATTATAAATCCCATTGTTCCATGCTCTAATACATCACTTTGCTTAAAGACTATTGTTTTATTAAAATCTACTCCACACGCCAAATACATAGCAATACAATTATAAATATCTTCTTTTAATTTCTTTGGTTCTTTGTAACTTGTTATCGCATGCAAATCTGCTATAAATATATAACTTTTGTAATTGTTTTGTCTATCCACAAAATTTTTAATTGCTCCTAGATAATTTCCTAATGTTAGATTTCCACTTGGTCTAACTCCCGTTAACATAACTTTTTCCATTTTCCTTTTTCCTCCTAATAAATTTTTATAAACAAAAAGCCCACACATGTAATATTCAATAAAACATACGTGGGCTTTATATATTCAATTATCTATGTAATCCATTATATGTTTTATGAAGCATCAAAAAGCATTCACAAAACATAACCTAGTTTGCGAACGCCTAATTATTTATGATGCCACCAAACAAATGAATTAAACATAATAACATTCTTCCTTTCTTTTCCTTATTATATACACTAATCTTTTTTTATTGCAAGATAATTTTATAAAAAAAGCCTCATGAATGAGACTTTTTCGTTTTTACTAATATCTTTTAAGTTATGAAATACGGCCAACTATATCATTTGTTATATTAGTGTTAGACTTGTTTTCAGTACTTCCACTTTCATTCCAACTAACAGTAGTTTTTGTTGAAGTGTTTGATGATTGAGTAGCGCCATTAGACAAACACCCAACTATTTGTCCTGCATCTCTGTCTGCTTTTACTTGAGTATCTTCTACTGAACAATTAGTTAAAGATGCATTATCCTCCTGATGCAAACCTTTAGCAAAATGTCCTGCAATTGCACCGGCTTTATCTCCACTATCGTCTACGTTAGCATACAAACAATTTACTATACTATTTTTTACATGACAGTTACTTATTGTCGCATTTAAATTGAAACCAGTTATAACTCCTGTATAGTGATTTCCTTTAACATTAGCTTTATTTATAGTTAAATTTTTTACTACACCTTGATTAAGTCCGATAAAACCCACTCCAGCAGATGATGTTGAAGAACCTAATCCACCTTTTGAAAACGCTGTTATTTTCAAATTGTGAATAGTGTGATTTTGTCCATCAAATTCCCCTTTAAAAACCGCTCCTTCTGTACTATCTATTTGTCCCACATAGTTTAGTGAACCATATCCTATTGGAGTCCATTCTTTATTTGCAAGATCCATGTCTTTTGCTAATTTAATAATATATCCAGAATAATCATTTCCTTCATTAACATTCTTCGCAAGTCCTGCGAGTTCCTCTGCCGTATCAATTGTTATTATCCCCTCTTCTGCTTCACTAACTTCTTCAATTGTTCCATCCCATGTTTCTATTTTTTCTTTATCTTTGCCGCATGCTGTTAAAGAAAGTGAACAAGGTATTATAAAACAGGTTGCTATTGCTTTTTTTATAAATTTATGCACTTTTTTACTCCTTTCTTTTTTTGATTAATAATATGTTTTTTTCATATTATTTACTATTATTATTTGCATATTTAATAGTTGAATACTTTTATTACATTTTTTTGTAAAAAAAAGAATTGCTTTTTGGCAATTCTTGATTTTTACATATTTATTAAATTGTTTTTTTGAGTATTTAAATTATTTATCATTGTTTGTAATTCATTTACTCTAAGTTTTGTTTCTTCAACTTTATTTGCTGGAGCTTTCGCTAAGAAACCTGGATTATTAATCATACCTGATAACTTCATTAATTCTGTATTTAACTTTGTATATTCTCTTTCTATTCTAGCTAATTCTTCTTCTTTATCTACTAATTCATTTAAAGATAAATAAGCTTCCATAGAAGGTGCTACTACTGCTACTGAAGATGCAGGAATATTTTCCTTTGCTTCATACACAGATATATTTTCTGCGAATCCCAATTTTTGAATAAAACTAGTTGCGGCGATAATATTTTCCTTATCTTTACTTACAAAAATTATATCACTCTTTTTAGTTGGGTGAATATTCATATTACTTCTTACATTTCTAATACCAACTATAATTTGTTTTAAATTTTCAACACTATTTTCTTCCTCATCATAACTATTAGTAACTACAGGCCAATTTTCTTTCATTATGCTTTCTTTTGTATTAGCTAAATTAACATAAATTTTTTCACTAACAAATGGCATGAATGGATGTAATAAAGTTAATGCTGATTTTAAAACATAATTTAGAGTATATTGAGCCTCTTTTTTATTTGTGCAAGTTTCACTATATAGACGAGGTTTAACCATTTCGATATACCAGTCACAGAACTCATCCCAAATAAAACTATAGATTTGTTCCAATGCCAATCCTAGTTCATATTTAGATAAATTATCTTCCATATTTTTTATTGTTTTATTTAACTTATTTAAAATCCATTTATCTTCGATTGCTAATTTTGAATAATCACATGTAGCAATAGAATTTTCATCTTCAGGCAAATTCATTAAAACAAATTTTGAAGCATTCCATACTTTGTTAGCAAAGTTTTTAGCACTTTCTAGTTTTTCTGGAAGGTATCTTAAATCATTACCTGGAGCTGTATTTAATACTAGAGAAAATCTTAAAGCATCACATCCATACTCTTCAATAACTTTAAGTGGATCAATACCATTTCCTAAAGATTTAGACATTTTTCTTCCTTGACTATCTCTTACCAATCCATGAATATAAACTGTATTAAATGGAACTTTTCCAGTGTGTTCAATGGCAGAGAATATCATTCTTGCTACCCAGAAGAAGATGATATCATATCCAGTTACTAAATCACTTGTTGGATAGAAATATTTGTATTCCTCAGTTTCTTTAGGGAAGCCTAATGTTGAAAATGGCCATAAAGCACTTGAAAACCATGTATCTAATGTATCTGTTTCTTGAGTAAATGATGTATGTCCACATTTGCTACATTTAATAGGAGCATCACCAACATGTATTTCATTACATTTATCACAATAGTAAACAGGTATTCTATGTCCCCACCAAATTTGTCTAGAAATACACCAGTCTTGAATATTTTCCATCCAGTTATAATAAACCTTAGAAAATCTTTCAGGTACAAACTTTATTTCTCCATCTCTTACTGCCTTAATTGCAGGTTCTGCCAAAGGTTTCATTTTAACAAACCATTGAGTAGAAATTTTAGGTTCAATTGTATGGTGACATCTTTGGCAATGTCCAACATTGTGTGAATAATCTTCAGTTTTGATTAAATTACCTTCTTTTTTTAGTCTTTCAACAATTGCATTTCTGGCATCAATTAAATCCATTCCCTCATATTCTTTAACTAAATCAAGCATTTTTCCATCATCACCAAATACGTTAATGATATCAAGATTATGTTTTAATCCTGCTTCATAGTCATTAGGATCATGAGCAGGAGTAATTTTAACTGCTCCTGTACCAAATTCCATTTCAACAAATTCATCGGCAATTAAAGGGATTTCTTTGTTCATAATAGGTAATACTACTGTTTTTCCTACTAAATCTTTATAACGTGGGTCATTTGGATTTACAGCTACAGCAACATCACCTAACATTGTTTCTGGACGAGTAGTAGCAACAGTTACGTAGTATGATTTATCTTTTGAATAATAGTTTATATACCATAAATGTCCTGCTTCTTCTTCAAATTCAACTTCAGCGTCACTTATAGCAGTACCACAATTACTACACCAGTTAACCATTCTTTTTCCCTTATAAATTAATCCTTTATTATATAAGTCTACAAATACTTTTTTAACTGCCTCATTATTACCATCATCCATTGTAAATCTTTCTTTACTCCAGTCGCAAGAACAACCAATTTTACGTAGTTGAGTAGTGATAGTTCCTCCATATTGCTTTTTCCAATCCCAAGCTCTATCTAAGAATTTTTCTCTTCCTAATTCTTCTTTACTGGTTCCTTCTTCTTTTAATTTAGCAACGATTTTAGCTTCAGTTGCAAGTGCTGCATGGTCAACACCTGGAATCCATAAAGCATTATATCCTTTTGCTCTTTTATATCTAATTAAAATATCTTGCAATGTGTTATCCATCGCGTGTCCCATGTGTAAAACACCAGTAATATTTGGTGGAGGCATAACTATTGTGTATGGCTCTTTTTTATAGTCTACTGAAGCCATAAAATAATTTTTACTTTCCCAATTTTTATAAAGTTCATCTTCAAAACTTTGTGGTTCATATTTTCCTTCTAATCCATTTTTATTCATAATACCCTTCCTTTCAAAAAAAAACACGAATAGCTCATCAAAGGACGAAGCTACTCGTGGTACCACCTTATTTTATTCTCTTAAGTCTTAATGCGACAACACATTACTTCTTACTATTAGTTCAGAAGTACAACTCCCAAGCTACCTTCACTTACTCTTCTTTAAAAAGGACTTTCACCCGATGATCCTTTATCTCTAATAAGTACTAACTAAGTTACTCCTCTTGTTCTTCGTTTTATACAGCAATTATATTTTATAAAATAAAAATTGTCAATACACACTTAATTTATTATTTTATTTATAAAACAATTAACTCTAGACAAAATAATATTGGTGAAAAATATGAAGGACAAATCAATTTGGGAATTAACAGTTAACATTAAAAGAAGAAACAAATTAGATAAAGATATTAAATGCGATATATTAATAATTGGTGCAGGTCTAGCTGGAACATTACTAGGATATATGTTAAATCAAGAAAAAAAAGATGTTGTAATAGTAGATGCAAGCACAATAGCCAGTGGAACCACAAAAAATACTACCGCTAAAATAACTGCTCAACATAATTTAATTTATAACAAGTTATTAAAAACTATCGGAAAGCGTAAAACAAGATTGTTTTACAACGCTAATATTTTAGCGTTAAATAAATACGAAGAAATTATAAAAAATAATAACATAGATTGTGATTTTAAAAGAGCTGATTCTTATGTGTATACATTAAAGGATACTTTAAAATTAAAAAACGAATATAAAGCCTATCAAAAATTAAATATTGAAGGCGTATTAACTAAGCAGACGACATTACCTTTTGAAATTAAAGAGGCTTTAAAACTTCCTAATCAAGCGATGTTTAACCCTTTAAAATTTATTGATAACATAACTAAAGATTTAAAAATATATGAAAATACTAAAGTTATTAAAATTAATAAAGATATTGTAGAATGCGACAATGGAGTACAAATAAAATTTAATAAACTGGTTGTGGCTACCCATTTCCCTATAATTGATACTGCTGGATACTTTTTTGTAAAACAAAATCAATATAAATCTCATTTATTATGTCTTAAAACAACTCAAAAAATAAATGGCATGTATATAGATGAATCAAATAACGGGTATACTTTAAGAGATTATAAAGATTATATATTGTTTGGTGGATATTCTCACAAAACTGGTAAGAAACCTGATATTTATTACTTTAAAAAATTAAAAGAAGAAGCAAAAAAATGTTTTCCTGATTGTGAAATAATAACTCAATTTTCCGCTCAAGACTGTATGTCTTTAGATAAATTACCATATATCGGCAAATATAGCAAAAAAGAAGATAATATTTTTGTTTCTACCGGATTTAACAAATGGGGCATGACAGGTTGTATGATAAGTGCTTTAATTTTAAAAGATTTGTTAAATGAAAAAGAGAATAAATATGCTAGTTTATTCTCTCCTTCTAGATTTAAATTTATTGCCTCCATTTCTAACCTATCTAAAAATTTTATTCAAACTATAGATGGGCTTTTCATAAAAAGATTATTAATGAAAAACAAAAAAGCCATACAATTAGAAAAAAATCAATCGCTTATTGTTAAATACAAAAAGAAATATTTAGGAATCTATAAAGATGATAATGGCGAATTATTTGTAATTGACGCTAGATGTCCTCATCTTGGTTGTATTTTGTCATTCAATAAAGAAGAAAAGGCTTATGAGTGCCCTTGTCATGGCTCTAAATTTAATTATAAAGGGGAGCTTTTATACTCCCCTTCTATTTATGATGCTAAAAAGCAACAATTATAATTACATTTTTTCTGGTATCTCAATTGCTAGAATATCTAATAATTTTTCTATAACTTTATATACTAGTTTTGATAGAGCTATCCATGATGTTTTAACATTTTCATTTTCTTCATTTACAATGTTATGCTCATTATAAAATTTATTATATAAGTTACATAAATTAAATAAATAATCACAAATAGCGCCTGTGTTCTTTTCATCATATGCCGTTTTTAATACTTTTGTAAGTTCGATTAATTTAATTATAATGTTTTCTTCTTCTTTACTGTTTATAAGACTAATTTTAGCTTCCTCTACATTACCTAATTTATTAAAAATGGATTTAATTCTTACTGCAGTATACAAAATATAAGGCCCTGTTTTTCCTTCAACTGAACTAAACTTCTCTAAATCAAAGTTGTAGTCTGTATTTCTAATTGGAAGTAAATCTCCAAATTTTAAAATTGCTACTGTTATTTTATTTATTAATTCTTCTCTTTCTTTTCCTTTTATATCCTCTTTTAATTTAGTATCTGCCACTTCTTTAACCATGTTAATTAAAGAATCAAGAGTCATTACTCCTCCATCTCTAGTTTTAAATGGTTTTCCATCTTTTCCATTCATTGTTCCAAATCCATAGAACTCTAACTTAGTATCTTCTTTAACTAAATTTGATTTGTATGCCGCTCTAAAACATTGTTCAAAATACATACCCTGCCTTTTATCTGTAAAATACCACATTTCATCTGGATTAAACCTTATCATTCTTGAGTGCATTGTTGCAAGGTCTCTAGTTGCATATATTGTTGATCCATCTGTTTTTATTACAATAAGTGGTGGTATTTCTAGTTTATCATCATCTTTTTTTACATCAATTACATATGCTCCTTCAGACTCATACATATGAGGTTTTAATATTTTAATAGTATCATCAATATATTTGTAAGAATCCAATTCGCCTTCCCACAAATCAAATGTACAGTTCAAATAATTATAAACGTCTTTGATTTGCACAGCTGATATTTCAACAATCTTCTTCCATAAGTCTAAATATCTTTTATTTCCTCTATCAACTTCAGCAGTTATTCTTCTAACTTCTTCCATCTTTGCTTCATCTTCTTTTGCCTTATTACTAGCTGTTGGATATAATCTTCCTAAATCTTCAATTGTCAAATTTAAAGGATCATCGCAACCTGTGTAATCTTCTTTAAAGTATGGTAAATCAGGTTGCTCTAGCATCAACTCACTAATAACCATACCCGATTGTCTTCCAACATCACCTAAATGAACATCTCCAATAACATTATTTTTATATAAAAGAGCAAGTCTTTTTAAAGCCTCACCAATGTTCGCGCTTCTCATATGACCGATGTGTAATGCTTTAGCAGCATTCGCTCCTCCATAATCAATAATGATTGTTTTTGGATCTTCCACATCAATAAAGTTATCAAAGTTCTTTGAACATTCATTCATATAATTAACCAAATAATCATCACTAAAAGTAATGTTTATAAAACCAGGTCCAGCTACAGTTAAATTTTTAAAACAAATATCTTCTTTTAAAACTTCCACAAGTTTGTTTGCTAATTCAACTGGATTTTTACTATTTCTTTTAGCAATTGCCATTATTCCATTAAATTGAAATTGTCCTAATTCTGGTTTGTTAGAGTTACTTAAAAGAACTTTATCTGTTTCATAACCTATTTTTTTTATTCCTTCTAATATTTTATTTTCTATTTTTTTAACAAAACTTTGCATTAATATCACTCCTAAAACTTATTTATAATATATCTAAATATTCATCATATGTACAATATTTATCAAAAACTTTTATTCCATCTTTTATTTCTACAATTCTATTTGCTACGGTATTAATTATTTCATGGTCATGGCTTGTAAATAAGATATTCCCTTTAAAATTAATCATCCCTTTATTTAACGATGTAATTGTTTCTAAATCAAGGTGATTGCTAGGATCATTCATAACCAGGACATTTGCGTTGCTTAACATTTCTTTTGCAAGCATACATCTAACTTTTTCTCCTCCAGAAATAACTTTAGCTTGTTTTAAAGCTTCTTCTCCAGAAAAAAGCATTCTACCTAACCAACCTCTAATAAATGTTTCTGTTTGATCTTTAGAGTATTGTTTTAACCAATTAATTAGTGACAAATCACAATCTTTAAAATATTTATCGTTATTAACAGGCAAATAGCTCGTGGTTATAGTTTTCCCCCATTTAAAGGTTCCACTATCAGCTTCTTCTATTCCTATCAAAATATCAAAAAGCATATTTAATGCTAGACTATTTTCACATACGAAAGCAATTTTATCTTTTTTATTAACAGTAAATGTTAAATTTTCAAAATATCCTTTCTTAGTTAAATTTTCTACAAACAATATATCGTTTCCTATTTCTTTATCATATCTAAAATCAATGAACGGATAACGACGTGATGAAACTTTTAAATCTTGTAAAGTAAGTTTTTCTAACTCTTTTTTTCTAGATGTAGCTTGCTTTGATTTTGATAAATTAGCGCTGAATCTAGCAATAAATTCTTGTAGTTCTTTTGCTCTTGCTTCCATTTTTTTATTAACTTCTTTTGCTTGTCTTTGAAGCAATTCATTAGTTTCGTACCAAAAGTCATAGTTTCCAATAAAAATATTTATCTCTCCATAGTCAACATCACAAATATGAGTACATACTTTATTTAAAAAATATCTATCATGGGAAACAACTATTACAGTATTTTCAAAATTAAGCAAAAAATTTTCTAACCATGTAACTGCTTTTATATCTAAATTATTAGTAGGCTCATCTAGAATCAAAATATCTGGATTTCCAAACAAAGCTTGAGCTAGTAGTACTTTTACTTTTTCTTTTGAGTCCAAATCTTTCATTAATAATTCAGATTTTTCATCCCCTATTCCTAAACCATTAAGTAATATTTTAGCATCACTCTCTGCTTCCCAACCATTAAGTTCGGCAAACTCCATTTGAAGTTCTCCTACTTTTAATCCATCTTCTTCACTAAAATCTTCTTTACTATATAAAGCTTCTTGTTCATCCATTATTTCTACTATTCTTTTATTACCTAACAAAACTGTTCTAATTACTGTTTCATTATCAAAGGCATTTTGATCTTGATTTAAAACACTTAATCTTTCATCTTTATCTTTTATAACTTCACCTTTGTTAGGTTCTAATTTCCCAGACAAAATTTTTAAAAACGTAGATTTTCCAGCGCCATTTGCGCCGATTACTCCATAACAATTACCTTTAGTAAATTTCAAATTAACATCCTTAAATAAAACTCTTGCACCATATTGTAAACTAACATTTATTGCCTGCAACATTTAAAACACCTCTTTTTCTTAAAATCATATGAGTGATGTAAATAGTTGTAAATCCAACAACAAACCCAACTAACACATCACTAGCATAATGAGCACTAACAACAATTCGCGAAACAGCTAGAACTATTATATAGATAAAACACAATGTAGTCACTAAATATTTTATCCATTTTTTATTTGTTAATCTTGGCGTTAACATAGATAAAATCAAAATACTTGTTCCTGCATTTGTATGACCTGAAGGAAATGATTTATTTCCATTTATACCATTTATATGAAATAATTTAGTGAACTCACTATAATCATAACTTAAATTCCTAAATCTAACTCTTCCCCATGTATATTTAATTATTTCTACGCACACAAAAGAAACAACTGAAACTATAATAGCTAGAATTGCGATATCTTTTATGTTATCCCTTGTTTCTTTTTTTATATTTGAAAATAAATATATTGTAATTACTGATAATAATATTGAAAATGTCAAACTTAATAATATATTTATCAAATTAAAGGAATATTCCATATTATGTACAACTTTTACACTTGCTGTTAAATACGCAAATTCTACAACACCTAAACTTAATAATTTTTTTCTTTTTTCTTTATATTCGTGAAAATAAATGGCCCCAAACATAATTGGTCCAAAATAAATCGGCAATTCTCCAAAGTCATCAAAGAATTCGTAAAAAGGACTATTATATTTTGTTAGCGCAATTGAAATATCTAAATCATAAAAATTAAATACAACGCATAAACTCAAAAAAATTATTATTGCTAGTGAAAAAGTAATCTTTTTGGCCATTATTTTTTCTCCTTTGAATATGGTTTGTATAAGCAACGATCTTCTAAAGCGAATTGACGTCCTGTAAACTCCCCTTCTTCAACTTGTTCCAACGCTTTATCCATTATATTCATTTTAGCATCTATATTATCTATATAAGTTAATAACTCTGCTTCTTTAATCATAGGAAGTACTGGTGAGCCAAACTCGTATTTTCCATGATGAGACAAAACCATATGTTGCAATAAAACAGGGATTTCAGATGAAATAGCTAATTTTTCACTAACTCTTTTTATTTCAGCTTGAATTATAGAAATGTGCCCTAATAGTCTACCTTGAGTTGTATACTTAGGAACAATTGGTCCACTTAATTCACTTGTTTTGCCAACATCATGTAATATAATTCCTCCAAACAATAATGATTTATTAACACTTGGATATATATCGCATAATGCACTTGCTATTTTTAACATTCCTACTGTGTGATAAATAAGTCCAGAAGCATATTCGTGATGGAATTTACTTGCTGCAGGATAACTGCAAAAAGAAATATAGTTATTTTTTATTATTTCCTCAACAATGAGCTTAACTTCAACATCATCAATTTGACTTATGTAATCCATTAACTGTTTTTGTAAATCGACTCTAGCAACCGGTGCACTTTGAACAAACATTGTTGCATCAACATCTCTACTATCAGCAATTTTTCCGCTTAATATTTTTAGTTGATTTCCGCCTTTATATAGAAGAACATCTCCTTCTACCTCCACAATATTACCAACTTTGAAAACATTTTCGTCTCCTTCTACTATTTCCCATTTTTTACCTTCAATAGTGCCACTTGCATCTTGTAAAACAACATTAAAATAAGAGCTTCCTTTAGTTGTTATTCCTTTTGTTACATTATTGATTAAAAAGTTTTGTTTGATTTTTTCATTCTCAGTAAATTCCTTAATAAGTTTCATCTTTTTTTGCCTCCTCTATCACCTTGTTTATTATATCATAATTGAAGCCCTTAGTGGCTAACTTTATCTTTATTTTATTGCTGTTTTGATGGTCGTTTAAATTAATATTTTTATTTTTCATTATTTTGTTTAAATATTTTCTAGCTAGATCTAATTCTTTATCTTCGTCTTTTTCTATATCTATCATAGAAATATATTCTTGTTCATATCCGTATTCCTCTAACTTTTGATTTAACATATTGAACTTTATTTTATTACTTTTTGTATCATATAATTTGGTATATTTTTCAACTACTTTATTAAAATTTGAAAGGTAAACATCTTCTTCTATATTAACCATAACTTTATCTATTATAGATAAGGCTATTCTTTTTTCTTTTAAAACTTTTATTATTTCTTTTCTCCCTTTTCTTTTTAAAAGTTCCTTTTCTAATGTAATTGTAGCGACAAATTCATCATTGATTAAACCTGCTCTTTTTAATGAATTCATAATGTCATTTACATAGTCAATCTTTAAAGACTTTTCATTTAGTTTTTTAAAAACTTCATATTCACTTAAAATCTTTTTGTTTAATGTTTTAATAATTTCAGTTTTACTATCTAATACTCTTTCATATTCCATTAAATAATTTATTTTACTATCACTAATTTCACTATCAATAGTAATGGGATTCTCTATATAATTTTCTTTACTTAAAAAAAACTCTTTTTTATCACAAATTATTTTTACTTTATTATTTTCAATTTTAATACTTGTTACAACCATATTCTCACCATCTAAATTATAACTTAGATTAATAAACTATTCCATGATATTTTATAATTTTAAGACTTTCATTTAAAAAGAAACTATCCCTATAAAAGTAAATCAAGTATTCTCCATTTTCTTTTATAATTATTTGTATATTTTCGTATTTTAAATCATCAGTTATAAAACCACTTTTTAGATCTTTTTCTATATAGTTTTTTATCACAATAAGCGAATTATAATCCCTATAATAAATAATCATCTCTAAAAATAAAATAAAGAAAATTGTACATATCAAATTTGTAGCAAACTTGAACAAAACATCCACACTCCTTCAAATGAAACAAATAGCAAATAAATAGTTAAAAATTTTTCTATTTTACAAAATTTTAAAATAGAGCTAGCTACTCCTAGCACCACAAAATTAGTAATAATTAAATTTATGTTTAAAATTGAATTTAGAATCAAAATAAGAACTCCTATAAATAAATTATCAAATTTTATATTTTGGAATTTTTTTTGCTTTTGGATAAAATCAAAAATCACTAATCCTATAATAATTATTCTGATAATGATGCTGTTACATAAAATAATTGCTACTATTTTCAACATTATAATTTCACTAAAATCCATCGTTTTTCACCAATTCAAATTTAAATTCTTTTTGATAAACAAAGATTTTTTTAAAAGATATACAAAAATGCAATTCTTCTCCCTCAAAAAACTTCATTTTATATCCCTTTCTTTCTATATGTTGCTGCAAACTTTCTTTATCATAAGATAATGTTTCTTCATCTATGAAAATTAAATAGTCATTAAATCCTCTTTGATATAATTCATATACTATTGATTCTACGCTTTTTATTTCATTAATATAATTACAACTAAATATGTAAATTAATAAAATACTTATTATTAAAATTATTTTCACTTGTATATTCTCCTTAAGCAATATTTACTTTCATTACAATTTCCAAATAACTTTCCTTTTGTCAATACTTTAAAATCCACTTCTATAGTTTTAAAAATATTAAAACAATCAATTATTTCAATTTTTATATCATACTCCTGATCTTTATAAGGAAACACGATTTGATTCATTTTAATTAAGTTAAAATTGCAATCTTCATACGTTATCCCTTTTAATAAATCTAAATAATATTCATTTTCAAATTCAAAACTAAGAATATCATCATATTTTATTTTCAAAGGGAAAATATACTTCATATCATAATAAATATGAAAATCTATAATTTCTTTATAAATATAAAGATTTGCTGATCCTTCTAAAACTTCATACTTAGAGTTTATTTTTATTCTTTGTAATGGCATTAAGTTATCGTAAGAATAATAATTATTTTGTTTATTTATTAACGCTAATTCATCATAAATTTTATTTATTTCGCCATTTTCATATATTACCTTACTTGGACTTTTGCTTTTACAATAAAACTTTTTAGAGATATAGCAAGTTTCTTTTTCATTTATATATATTGGAAGCATTACTTCTTCTATTTTTTTACCTTCATTTGTACTTATAAAAACTATATGTAAGTACATATTTTCTTTTATATTTTTTTCTATTTTGGCTGTAGTATTTTTCCTTTTTTCAACTTCAATAGCAGACGAATAACAAGTATCCTTTAATTTATTTTTTTTTGCATCATAAAAACAAATTTGCATTTCTATCAAATCTTTTTTATTAGCTAATATTGTTATTTGAAGTTTTATTAGGTCATTTGAATAATTATTGTACTCTATCTTTTCTATTTTTGTTTCTTCTATAGAAGGAATGTTTAAAAAGTTAATTACTAAAGAAATGCATAAAATAATTTTATGCATTCCACCACTCCAAAAATTGATTCATAGCTTTATTTTTTAGACGATAATAAGTACTTTTTGAATAATAATAAATCCACCAGTTATAAACTTTACTGGTTAGATATTCATTAAAAATGATTCTTGATAATTGGTCATCTAATTGTAACAATATATAATCAACTTTTAACTTTAATTGATTGTAATATGTTTCACTGTTTCCCATATAATTACCTTCTGATTCTCTTACTACCATTGAACAATTTTTATAAAAATTATTTTTTTTATAATCCATTCCTATTTTTTTAATTAATAAATCTTTTTGTCTAAATGACATTGCTGTTTTTTTCATTTTTTACCCCTCCTAATAATTCAATATCGAGAAGTGGGTCAAATTTATTTATTTTTTTTGTTTTTTTTAGAATCTTTTATGAATTTTGCAAATATTTTTGTTTTTGATTGTTCAATTTCATTTGGCTTATTTGCGCTTTTGCCAAAATAGCTGCCCGAAAAATAATGAACATCATATTTAAGTAAATTTTCAAATTGAATATACTCTTGTACATTAGTTGCAATTAGCTCTAAATCATATGTTTTGGCAAGCTCCAACACATTTAAAAACTTATTTTTTATTATAGTATTGTTAATATTGTTTATAATAGTTTCATCTAGTATTAGATATGTTGCGTTTGTTAGAATATAGTCATAATTATACATGTTTGAATAATTAATTTCTAATGCAAATTCAATTCCTTCATCTACAATTTTACTTATTGTACTACTTATGTAAGAGAATTTATTTAGCATTTCATAGCCTTTTTTTACATTAAGTAATATTACAATTTTGCAATCACTATAAGCTGGATTTGATAAATATATTTCTAAAAACAAAGGTAGTTCTTCTAAAGTTAGTTTTATAAACAATTTTGATCTTTTTTTAGGCCTTTTTTTCAAAAAACTAATAAGCTGATTATCTATTATTGTAGCGACCAAATTATCACCTTTTTCATGCTGATTTGCTAAAGTTTTCAATAAATTATAATTTATATTCGAGTTTGAAAAAACCGGATTGCTTATGTACCCCATAAATTTGCTTTTTAAATGATAGAACACTGGATTATAATTTATGCTTATTTCTTTACTCTTTAATATTGTTTCTAGTTCTTTTTCACAATTTTCCATCATATCATCTTCAAGTTTCATTTTATCATTATATACAACAATATGATATTCTTTTCTTTTTTGAGCATAATCAGACGCTATATAAGCGCCCTTAATAAATTGATTTAAGTCACTATAATTACCAACACAAAGACCTATTCCAAAGTCTAAATCTAAATTTACACTTCCTATATCTATAGGCTTTGTTAGTTTTTTATTGACATCTTTACTCAATCGGAGAGCTTTTTTCTTTTTTAATTTTTTACTATTGTAATAAATAGCAAATTTATCCGCCCCCAAATAGCAACAATATATATTATTTTTTTCAATTTTAGAAAGACGTTTTTTTATAATCTCAAGTATGTAATCTCCACATTTTTGACCATATCTTTGATTTACACTACTAAAGTCTTTTACATTCAAATAATATAAACATGAATTTTTGTTTTCACTTTCGTTATGTATTTTTTTTATGTCTTCTATACTTTTCATTATTACAGTCTCTACATTTTTTTCTTCATCATAGTCACAACGAACTGTAATGAAATTATCATACTTTTCTCTAAAATCAAAGTTAAAATAAATAGTTTTATCTTTTAGTTTTTTTTCATAATAAAATTGAGTATTATCTTTTGCTATTTTTTGAATATTTTCACAAAATTCAATACTTTTACCATACTCTACTATATATTTAGAAACTTCCAAATCCAGATAAGAATATTTATTGTTTATAATCATTTCTTTTGTTTTAACATCATATTTTATGTATAAAGTGGATGATTTTTGCTTTAGATTTCTTATAGTAATCTTTTCCAATTTACTTCTTCTCCCTACTATAAAAATCATACAAAACATTGATAATACAACTAAAAAGCTTGCAATTCCATATATAAAAACTAAATAAATTGACACCGTTTTTCACTCCTTTATTATATACTAACCTTAAATATTTTTCATTAATTTAATGGTGAAATATAGAACCTACCATTAACTTTATTAACATCAATTATTGTTGTAAAACTTTCTTTATCAATTTCTTTTATAATTTCACAAATTCTCTTTGATTGATCTGAAGATATAACTATTCTTATCATCTTTTTGCTCTCATTGCTATATGCTCCTATTGCGTCTAGTATTGTACATCCATGATGCGACTCTGTCATTAATTTTTTTGTTAATTCTTCTGACTTTTTAGTTACTATTTCAAGCAACATTTTCTTATTTACCAAATAAAGATTATTTACAACTAGTGAACTTATGAAAAAGTATATAACTGTATATATTAAAGAACTATAATTTTTAAAAACAATACCTCCTATTAATAAAATCACTACATTAATAGCTAAACTATAATTCCCAATTCCTTTGCCTTTTGTTCTAGATAGGTACATAGAAATTATATCTGTTCCCCCTTGAGAAAAACCATTTGAAAATGCAATTACTGATGCTGTACCACTTAATAAACCAGCTAAAACAGCTTCTGTTAATATATCAACTGATTCTAGTTGAAATTTTAGATACCATGATGATGGTATTATTGATACAAACAATGAAAAAAGCAAAACATCAATCATAGAGTAAACGATAAAATTTTTGCCTAGCTTTTTAAGTCCAAAAATAAAGATAGGTATGTTGAATACTACATACAAAATACTATATAGGAGTGATTCTATCTCACTTTTTCCTAAATTAAGTGATAGATACCTAGAAATCAATATTGTAAGTCCAGATACTCCTCCCGACAAGAATTGATTTGGTTGAACAATAATTTTTATTGCTAACGCACTAATAAAAGACGCTATTATAATTAATAATACTTTTTTTAATATTTTTTTTGTTTTTAATATTTCCATTTTCATTCCCTCTTTTATAACATTAATGTTTGTTTTATATTATGACTTCATAGGTAAAATTTTAAATTTTTCAATAGAAATTGTTACTTCAATTCCTATTATTAATTATACATATTTGATTAGTCGTTTTCCATGTTTAAAAAGTTTTTTTTGGTTAACTATATTAATAGGAGGAAACATTGATGAAAAACGAAAAAATAATTGCTATAAAAAAAGATAACCTTGATAGAATAGTAGAATTTAAAACAAACGAGAACAACATTTATAACTATGAAATGGCTAAAGAAGCTATTATAAATGGGCAAATAACAAATGCTATAGTTAAAAAAGATAAAAACGACTTATTTCTTATTAAAGAAAAAACTGCACAAGGCTACCAAAACTTCGAAAAAATGGAAGAATTTTAGTTGAAATATTGAATTTGGGCTTTTACTTGTGTTAACATTATTATGTTAATTTGATAAGGAGAATGTATTGTGAAGAAATTTTTAAAAGCTGTTAGTGATTTTTTCAAAAATTTATGGGCATTTGTATGCAAATATTGTAAAGTGATTTGGAACTATGTAAAAGAGAATGGTTGGTTGCAGCCTATTCTTATAGTCGGTTTAATTTTTGGTTTAATTTTTGGTTTTGTTGAAATAAAAGAAGGCATTGAAAAAATTAAAGCGGCTAATGAAGAGAAAGAAAAAGCAAAGAAAGATGTTTTTGAAAAATTAAGCATGAAAGAAGTCACTGATAAATTAGATAAGGATGATGACTTTGTTTTATTTATTGGAGCTCATGATTGTGTTTATTGTGAAGAATTCAAAAGTGTTGTAAATCAATATATTAATTCTAATCCTGGTAAAATGATATATTACATTGATATCCATGATACAAGTGATTCTACAATTGATTCAAAAATTCTACTTGAATGGGCAGAAATGTTAGTTGACATCGACACTAGAGATTTCACTGGTTCATTAAGTACTCCAACTGTTGTTGTTATTAGAGATGGTGAATTCGCAGATGCTAAGTCTGGGGCTCAAGGTTTAGATGGTGGTACTGATTATCTTAACTTTGTAAAATTTGTTGATGGAGAATATATTGGAAAAATCGAACCAACAAACTAATTACTTAATTAATATTTATGTAAATTAAAAGCACATTTATCATGTGCTTTTTTACATCAAATCTTTTACTTTTTTATTAGTTATTATTTCTTTAGTTAGATATGTTCCAACTACAATTACATCTGCACCAGCACTTTTTACCAACATACTTGTATCAGCATTAATTCCACCGTCTACAGAAATCAAATATTTATTAGTTCCTCTTTTATTTTTTAGCCATTCTATTTTTGAAAGTGATTCTTCCATAAATTTTTGGCCTCCCTTTCCTGGTTCAACTGACATAACCAGCACTAAATCTAATTGGGGAAGGTATTCTTCTATTGCTTCAATATTTGTAGATGGCTTAACACTTATTCCTACTTTCATTCCTAGGTCTTTAATTTTGTTTATTGCTTTAGCAATATTATCTTTCTGTAAACTTTCATAATGAAAAGTAATTTGACTTGCTCCTGAATTTTTATACATAATCAAATCTTTTTCCGGATTAAAAGTCATTAAATGAACATCTTTAAAGAAAGGACAATATTCATTAATTTCTTTTACTACTTCATGGCCAAAAGTTTTAGCTTCAACAAATTTACCATCCATAACATCAAAGTGAATCCAATTATTCTTAACCTTCATGAATTCTTTTATTTTAGATATTCTCTCCTCTTTAGATACGTTTAAAATAGATAATGAAACTATCATTTTTTATACACCACTTTTCTTGATTTAATATCTTCTTGCAATTTCAAATAATTTTCATAGCTCTCTTTTAAAATTTTTCCCTCATCCACTAATTCTTTTATTTTGCACCCCGGCTCAGTTCCATGTAAACAGCCTCTAAATTTGCAATTTAATCCTTCTTCAAATCCCGGAAATATGTAAGCAAGCCTCTCACTATCAATATTTAGTTGCATTGATGAAAAGCCAGGAGTGTCTGCTACCAAACCGTCGCATATTTGTAAAAATTCAACTTCTCTTGTGGTGTGTTTTCCTCTGCCCAAACTTAAGGAATAGTCTCCAGTTTTCAACTTTAAATTTTCATTAAATTTGTTTAGTAAAGTTGACTTACCACTTCCACTTTGACCTGTTACTATGCTAATTTTATTTTTTAATAAATCTTTTAAATTATCTAAAATATCGTCACCTAGGCTATTACCTACAAAAACATCGATACCTATACTTTTATAATACTCAAAATATTCACTATATTCTTCTATGTTTTCTACTTTATCTTTTTTTGAAAAATATATTATAGGTTTTATATTATTATCTAGGATTTGTACTAACAATTTATCTAACAACAAAGATGAGAACTCTGGCTCTACAAATGAGGTTACTACAATTGCTTGATCAACATTAGCAACTGGAGGTCTAACTAATTGATTTTTTCTTGGTTCTATACTTTTTATATATCCCTCATTTTCATTAGTTTTATCATAATTAACTAAATCTCCAGCAACAGGAATTTTTTTATAATCTCTTAGTTTTCCGCTAGCAGTTGTCTTTATTATTTTTTCGCCATCTTTAACATAAAACAATCCGCCAACAACTCTAATAATTATCCCTCTAGGCATCTTTATTGTTCCTCTTAAACAACCTCTTAAAAAAGCCTTTTCCCTCGGTTATATCTACACACATTGCCGCTTGCAAATCATGCTTTAACGCCTTCATCGTTTGATATCTGTGATCTGGATTCTTTTGACACGCCTTATTTATTACTTTTTCTATTTTAATACTGACATCGCTTCTAGTTTTTCTAACACTTGGGAATGGTTCTTCTATTTGTTTCATTGCAATATTAACTGGCGAACTATCTGTAAAAGGCTGTTTTCCTGTTAACAATTCATAAAAGGTTATACCTAAAGCATATATATCTGATTTTGGAGATGCTCCTTTTCCTTTTAAAACTTCAGGAGCCATATAATGAACACTGCCTACAACCATATCTTTTTGCGTAATATTAGGGGCATCATTTATAGTTGCAATACCAAAATCCAAAAGCTTTATGCTTCCATCATATTGCATCATAACATTTTGTGGTTTTATATCTCTATGAATTATTCCATGCTCATGCGCATGCATTAAAGCATCTGCTAATTGATAAATGATATCACATGCTTCAAGTGGAGAAAATGTTCCTCTAGTTAAAAGCAATTCCCTCAAAGATTTGCTTTCTACATATTCCATTACAATGTATGGTTTTCCTTTATATTCATCAATGTCGTATATTTCAACAATATTGGAATGTCTTAGTGCTGCGCAAGCCCTTGCTTCTCTTTGAAACCTTGCTACATTTAATGGATCAGAAAAAGTTTCTTCCTTCATAATTTTTACTGCTACAGATTTTTTGTTAATAGTATCTTCTGCTAAGTAAACAAAAGACATACCGCCTTCTTGAATAAGAGATGTAATAAAATATCTACTATTTAAAGTTTTCCCTATCATAAACCTGCCTCCAATAAAATAACACTCACATTATCAAAGCCTCCGTTTTCATTTGCTTCACTAATTAATTTATCTGCTTTTTCTTTAATGCTTATATCTTCGTTTAATATTTTCTTTATTTTATTATCATCAACCATATTATATAAACCATCGGAACATATTAAATAATTATCATTTCCTTTTACTTCTTTTATTTGCACGTCTAAAGAACTACTTGGAGATGTTCCAACTGCACATAATAACATAGATTTTCTAGGATGATTTTCTACTTCTTTTTTATTAATATACCCAGCTTTATAAAGAGCTACTGCAAATGTTTGATCCTCACTTATTTGCTTTAATGTTTTTTTGTTATATGAATATATTCTACTATCACCAACACTAGCATAAACTTTAAAATTTTCACTTATAAGTAAACAAACTACTGTTGTTCCCATTCCTTTTAAAGAAACATCTTTATTTCCTTCTAATATAATTTCTTTATTTGCTTTTAAAATGGTTTTATACAACCATTCTTTAGCGCTTTCTACATCATTATATCTACTTTTCTTAAAATCATTTTTGAACACATTTATGCACTTTTTACAAGCTACTGCTCCTCCAGAATGTCCTCCCATTCCATCACATAAAACATATAATGAATCACCATTCGCTTTTATAACTCCTAGAACATCATCTTGATTGGAGGCCCTTGCTAATCCTTTATCCGTAATCAAGCAACTATTCATTGATTATTCCCTCCTTTTTAGCTCTAAGCTGACCGCATGCGGCATCTATATCAGAACCAAATTCTTTTCTTATTGTTACATTAACACCTATTCTTTTTAGTTCTTCGAAAAATGCTCTAACACTTTCTTTATCACTTCTTCTAAACTCATTTTCATTAACCTCGTTATAAGGGATTAAATTAACATAAGCAAAAGTACCTTTTAACAATGTTGCTAATTCACTTGCATTTTTAATAGAATCATTCAAACCTTTCAAAAGTATATATTCAATTGTTACTCTTCTTTTAGAATTAGTTTCATAAGTTTTTATTGCATCAAAAAGAACCTCTAGAGGATACGCCTTATTAATTGGCATTATTTTATTTCTTATTTCATTGTTTGAAGCGTGCAAAGAAATGGCCAAATTAACTTGTATTCCTTCTTTTGAATATTTGATAATTTTATCTGGAATACCTGAAGTAGAAACTGTTATATGTCTTGCTCCAATTGCTAGTCCCTTTTGTTCGTTTATTATTTTTATAAAACTCATCACATTATCATAATTATCGAAAGGTTCACCACTTCCCATTATAACAACATGGCTAACTCTTTCTCCTTTCCCTTCTTCGTCTAAGTATTCTTGTATTTTCATTACTTGAGCGACCATTTCTGCTGGTTTTAAATCTCTTTGTTTTTTTACTAAACCTGAAGCGCAAAATTTGCATCCCATATTGCATCCAACTTGTGAACTAACGCAAACGGCATTCCCATAATCGTATCTCATTAAAACCGTTTCAACACTCATCTTATCTTGAAATTCTAATAATAATTTCACTGTACCATCATATGAAACTTGCTTTCTTATTATAGTTGGTAACTCCATAGTATATTTTTCTTTTAAGATATCCCTAAAAGAGAGCGAAATATCACTCATAGAATCAATATCTTTTGCTCTTTTTTGATATAACCAGCTATATATTTGAGTTGCCCTAAAGCTTTTTTGTCCTAGTTCAACCATTTCTTTTGTTAAATTTTCCATTGTATAACCATAAATACTTTCCATTATAAATCACCAATATTATTGTAGCATATACAATAAAAAAAAGGACTAATTATCTTTGCATAAATTAATCCTTTTTCTAATTATCTATTTTTTTTAGATTTTTGCCCTTTTTTAGGAGCTTTAGCCATTTCATCTAAATAACCTTTTTCTCTTAATTTATCATCAATTCTTATATCTGCCTGTTGCGCTTGCGATGCAAGACCTCTAGCAATTCCTTGATAATTTTCAAATCTGTATTTCAAGTTTTCTAATATAGCACATTCTTTACTATACAAATTAGCATATTCTTGAGCTTTTTTATAATCTGTCCCAACGTATTTGTTCTTTATCAAATTATTTATTAGTCTAGCTTGCTCATTGTATCTTTTTCTATAATAATCTGCAAGTTCTCTGCTAATAGAGAAATCTAACAATGTATTAACCAATTTTTCTTCTTCACTATCTAACCCTGCTAGTCTTATTTCTCCTCTTAAGTCTTGTTCATATTTTAAAATCTTTTTTCTTTTTTCTTCTGGCAAATTTTTGATTTCTTCTTTTCTATTAAAACTGCTCATAAAAATCACATCCTATGTTAATATTTTATCATGTTGTTTTTAAATATACAATCTTTTTTTTTTGAGTTATTTTTACATAGAACGGCTATTTTTTTGCTCTTTTTCATTATTTTTATCTATAGAGCCTCTTTCACCTTCATTATAACCAATATTAATCTCATTAATTTCTGGAACAACACCGTCAGTTTTTACAGTTAAAATAGGTTTTTCTCTGTGATTATGCACCCTAGGTAAATTCTCAGTTTTTCTTCCTTCTCTTACTGCTCTATCAAGTTTCTCTATTCTTTTAAAGTCTCTTCTATCCTCTAAACTTTTATCATGATCATGAAAAATATTATGACAATCATGTGGAGTTTTACAAAAATCTTCAAATCTATTTCCTTTTCTTCCTCTAGCCACTTCTTTTAAATTTTCATTACTGCTTTGTTGCTTAAGTTGGTTTAATTCCTTTTTCAAATTTTCTATTGTCTTATCTGATGCCCCAATCCCTTTTTTTTGCACACTTATTCTATCACTTAGGAACAAAAAATTTATTAGCCAACTTTTTTTCTTTTTCTTTTCTTCTTTTTTATACTTCAACATATGTGCATCATAGATTTGATATGACTCCATTAATTCTGCTTCTAATTCTGCTCTTATTTCTTCTATTCCATCTATCTCTGACTCTAAAGCTTTCTCAATAACCATTATAGCAAAAAGAGTATTAAGCACTTGAGTCATTTCCTCTTCATCCATATTGTCACTTTTTAGTATAGTTTCTTTACTTTTTATTTCTTCTTTTATTTTTTCAACATCATCATCATTTAAGAATTTAGTTAAATTTTTTATTTCTCCTATTGTCATAAAATATCACCTATGTTAATAGTAAATAAATTAATTAAAAAAGTCAAAGTATATTTCATTTTCCAAATAAAAAAGAATAGTTTTTACTATTCTTCATCATTGTGGCATCCACATTGGCAATCATCACCACAACAACATTCATGTCCTTCTTGATGACAATGGCAATCGTGTGGCTCTTCGCACTCGCATCCATGACCTTCTTCATGATGGTGTTTACAGCAGCATTCTTCATGTTTTTCTTTACCTTTATTGTCATAAATGTAAACTAATCTTGAATCAATAACATCATAATAAACTTTACACTTATTAGTAAAAAATCCTACGTATTTGACAATAATATTAGTCAATTCTTGAATACGATTAAAATAATTATCTGTTAAAGTTACATGCACAATAACGTCTGTTTCAAATGTAATATCACCATGTAAAAAATAATCAGTAACAGTTGTTTCATAAATAATCTCATCTTGATTTATATCTAATAAAGATGCTATTTCCTCACATGAATAATAAGATACATACCCAATTACATCACTTCTATTTCCATTAACATTAATTTTTATCATTCTTTCTTCCTCCTAAATTTCTACATATGGATCAACCACTATGCTTACTTTAATATTATTATCACCTTTTAAGTATAACTTCAAATCTTTTATCTTCTCAAGCATTTTTTCTTTATTTTTATACTTTAGCATAAGTTTTACTCTAAATTCATTGTTCAGTTTTGCAATATATGGAATGCTTGGCCCCATAATAGCAAACTCCTCATCACTAAAATCCAACAAGTATTGTTTGGCTTGATTTGATAAATCATAAACATTTTTAAAATCTTTTCCTTTAAATAAAATATAACTAATAAATCTAAATGGTGGATATTTTAGTTTTTTTCTAAATGCCAATTCCTTGTTTATAAATGAATCATAATTATATGTTGCTGCATAATTTAAAACATCCTCATTAGGTTTATACGTTTGAATTAAGGCAGTTCCTTGTTTATCTTTTCTTCCCGCTCTTCCTAAAACTTGTACTAATAATTGAAATGTTCTTTCACTCGCTCTAAAATCACTAGCATTTAATCCAGCATCGGCATTTAAAACAGCAACTAAAGTAACAAGTGGGAAATCAAGCCCTTTTGCAACCATTTGTGTTCCTATAACTATATCAACTTCGTGATTTTCTATTTTTTCAACTATTTGTAAATGACTGTCTTTCCTTAAAGTGCTATCTTGATCAACTCTTATAATTCTGGCAGAAGGATATTCTTCTTTAAGTATTTCTTCTACTTTTTGAGTGCCATATCCTCCTTTTTCAATAAAACGTGAATTACACTCTGGACAAGTATCTTTTAGTTCATGTTCTATACCGCAATAGTGACATTTTAATTTATTGGATGCTTTATGATAATTTAAACTAATGTCACAGTTTTCGCATTTATAGATGTAACCACACATTTTACACCTCACATAAGGTGCATACCCTCTTCTATTTAGCAAAATAATAACTTGTTCTTTTTTATTTAATCTATCACTAATTTGTTCTTTTAATTCTTTAGATATTATTGGATTGTTTTTTTCTTTATTCATATCAACGATTTTTACGTTAGGTAAATTTTGATTATTTATTCTTTTCTTTAAATATAACTGCTTGTAGATACCTGTCATTGCTCTTACCTTTGATTCTAAAGAGGGTGTTGCGCTACCTAGTAAAATACTAGCATTATGATGTGTTGCTCTAAAATTAGCAATATCCATTGTATGATAGCTAGGTGTTGTATCCTGCTTATATGATTCACTATGTTCTTCATCTATAATTATAATTCCAATATTCTGACATGGGGCAAATATAGCACTTCTAGTTCCTATAATGATTTTAGCTAGTCCTTTTTTTATTCTCCTATATTCATCATATTTTTCTCCTTCACTTAAAGCTGAATGAAGCAATGCCAAATCTTCATTAAAGAAACTTTTAAATCTTGCTGCCATTTGAGATGTTAAAACTATTTCTGGAACCAATATTAGAACACTTTTATTTAAAGATAAATAATGCTTTGCTAAATTTAAATATACTTCAGTTTTTCCACTTCCTGTAACACCTTCAAGTAAGTAAATTCCTTTTTGTTGAATAACACTATCATATACCTCTTTTTGATCATTAGTTAATTGATAATGTATAGCATATTTTTCTCCCTCTAGCATATTTACGCTACGATAATCCTCTTGATAAACAACCTGTAAATATCCTTTTTCAAGTAATTTATTTGCAATAGAGGTGGATATCTCACTTTTTAACACTTTTCCTTTTTGTTTTATATAATCATAAACATCTCTTTGTTTACTCGTTAAATCTTTATTACTCTGTAAACAAGTAAGATATGCTAAAGTTTTTATTTTTACTTTTTTACCACTTTTAGGTTTTAAACTTTTAGGTAACATCGTTTGCAAACAACTAATTAGAGGACAGACATATTCTTTTGACATAAAATACGCTAGATTTTGAAGTTCTTCTGACAATAAGCTTTCTTCATCCAAAACTTCTTTAATCTCTTTTAAAGAAAATCCATATTCTTCCTCTAATTCTTCTTTGGTTTTATCTGTATATTCGCTATCTAAAACATATCCTACTATATCTTTTTTATTTCCAAAATCAAGAATGACTCTGCACCCTTTTACATTTTTTTGTGCATTTAAAAGATAATCGAATGTTCTATCGATTTTTTCGGCACTATATTCAATTAAAACTTTTAAAATTTGCATAAAAATATGGTCTCCTAATTAATCATTGTTTTTAGTTACAATTCGTGGCATATAGTTATATTTGAATCCATTAATTTCTTCCCATTCTCTTATATCACTTTCTGTTATACTAACCATTCTTTTAGCCTCTCTACCATCTTCTAAAATATCGTCTTCATTGTAAATTATTATAGGATTAATTAATTTAACCTTACATAAATTATATGCTATAAGTCTACTATGGCCTTCTACAACAAAAAGTGAATCGTGAACTCTTAAAACTTTTATAGGTTCAATTTCTTCAATATTACTTATAATCATATCACTATATAGTTTTATTTTCTCTCTATCAATGTACTCTAATTTACCAGTAGGAAGCAAAAATTGAGGTGATATCCATAATTTTTCATAGCTAACTCCATGTTCCTTTTTATTATAACAATCCATTATAATCTCTACCGCTTCTTTAGGTGTTATATAAGAAGTGTCAATGACAACATCATAATTACTTAAGTCTTCACAATTTATTCCATATATAGCTTTATAGCGTCTATTTTCTACCACTCTTCTTTCAATTAGTTTATTCATTGCTTCATCGACACTTGTATAGCTTTCTTCTTTGCTATCTCTAGTTAAGTACGTTCTTAATGCGGCTTCATATGGAGATACAACTATAAATATTTTGAAAGTTTCAGGCAAAAAATGCCATGCTAACCTAGAGTCAAAAATAACGTTTTTATCATCAGAAATAGTTTTATTTTTAGCGACTATTGCTGAATCAATATAATTGTCGACATGTTCTAAGTTGCTTTGTGATTTTTGAAAATCTAAAACACTAACTCCTTTTTCGCTAGCCATTTCTCTCATTAAACTACCTGCTGATATAATATCAAAACCATATTCTTTATTTAATAGTTTGCAAATTGTGCTTTTTCCACTACCTAAGTGTCCTGTTATTGAAAATCTCATATTATCTTTCCTCCCCCAAATTATACATTACAATTGAACCTGCTACTCCTACATTCAATGAATCTATTTTATCTGACATTTTTATTTTAACAACATCAGTAGCATTCTTTAAACTAACCTCACTAACACCATTACCTTCATTTCCTAAAACAATTGCGAATTTTTCTTTTGTTTTTAACTCATCTAAATAGACAGAATTATTAGTAAGGGATGTAACAATTATTTGAAAATCATTCATATTTAGAATTCTATATATCTGATTTAAATCTTTTTTTACAACATTAATTTTAAATATTGCTCCTTGTGAGGCTCTAACAACCTTTTCATTATAAACGTCAACTGTACTTTCACTAACATAAATTTTATCATAATTAAAAGCTAGAGCACTTCTTATTATTGTGCCTACATTTCCAGGATCTTGCAAACTATCTAAAACTACAACTTTATTTACATCCTTCTTATCGTATGTATTTTGTTTTGCTATCCCTATTACATTTTGAGGATTTTTAGTGAACGATAATTTATTAATGATAGAATCTGTAACAATAATTGTATTATCTTCATTTATAATATCTAAGTAATTTTCTAAATCATCTTCTGCAACTAATAAAGTAATTAAGCAATTTGCTTCATGGGCCATTCTAACAAGATGATCTCCCTCTACTATAAAAAGCCCCATTTCATCTCTATATTTTTTCTCTTTTAGTTTAGCAAAATTTTTTATTTGCTCATTTTGTAATGATTTAATAATTTTCATAATATACAAACTCCTTTTTACATTTTGTTCGATACGTCTTGTAGTAAGGGCAATATTTACTAACTTCTTCCCAAAAACCTTTTTGGTGATCCATATAACGTGTATGTGCTAACTCATGTATTATAACATATTCAATCAATTCTCCGCTCATATGGGCAAGTAATAAATTCAAATTGATAGTATTGTTTCTTTTATTATATTGACCTAAATAGTTTTTAACTTTTTTTATATTTATTTTTGGGGGATTATCAATCCCCATCATATTAACTATATTTAAATATTTACCAGATAAGTATTTTTTTAGATTTACTAATAAAATTCCATTTAACTCACTTAAATTATCAATGTACTGATACTCACCCATAATTTTAATTTGTCCTTCTTTATTAAATACAGACTTAACACTTCTTTTTTCTTTCTTTTTTAAAAGTTTATCATATGCTGCACTAGCAAATTTTTCGATTTGATTTAAAGAAACAAATAGCGGAGCAGTAATAACTAAATTATTATCTTTATCTAATCTCGCATACATATTTTTGTTGTTTTTTCTAATTAATTTATACTCCATCTTTAGCACCATACTTTTTAATTATATTAGAAATCTTTTTATATAAAATAAAAGTAAATAGACTAACTACTACATTTTTTACCAAATTAAATGGTAGAACTCCCCATAGTACTAAAGACCATTTCACATCTGTAATATTTGAATTTGCACTACTTGACATAGATAAAACAGCCTCTAAACCAAAAGCATTAGAGTAGAATGGTATTAGTATATATCTATTAACTAAACAAGCAATTGATGTAGCAATCAAAATAGAAATACTCAATCCAATTAGCGCTCCTTTTTTTGTTTTGTTCTTTTTATAATAAATAACAGCAGGCATTACAAATAATAAACCTATAATGAAATCTGCGAGTTCTCCAACACAAGCAGTACCAGTCATAGGAAGTTTGATTATTATTTTTATTAAATGAACAAAAAAAGCTGACACTGGACCATATGTAAATCCCGCTATCAATGTTGGTATATCAGAAAAGTTAAATTCTAAAAAACTTGGAAATAAAAATGGTAAGGGAAATTTAAAAAAAGGCACAACATACAAAATCGCTGCTAAAGCGCCAAAAACTCCACATACCGCTATTTTTCTAGTTTTATTCATATGCACTCACCCTTACTTAAATAATACTATATTTTTGCAACAAATTAAATTTTTATCTACTTTTCTTTATAAATAAAAAATCTCTTTTGTTAAAAATAACTTAAGAGATTTAATTTTAATTATCTTTTAGATTCTTTTAATTCATTCAATGTTTTTTCATCTAATCTTTTTACAAATTCTACTAATAATTCAATACAAGCTTCATAGTCTTTTAAATTGACTACTGAATTGTGCGAATGGAAATATCTGCATGGTAATGATAATGTCATATTGATTACTCCGTCAAATGATTTATTAATTTCACCAGAGTCTGTACCCCCTGCCACTAGCGAGTCGAATGTATATTTAATATTTTTTTCTTTACAAATATTTTCCATCATTCTTACTAAACCTTTGTGTCCTATTACACTAGCGTCCATAACAGATAAAGCAACACCTGCTCCAAGTTTACTATCTCCGCTACCGCTTCCTGGTACATCATATGACATAGATACATCAATTGCTATTGCTATATCTGGTTTAACATGATACGTAGCCGTTTTTGCCCCTCTAAGACCAACCTCTTCTTGAACACTCCCTACACTATATAATGTATTTGGGTGTTTCTCAGCTTTCAATCTTTGCATAACTTCAACACAAACTGCAGCCCCTATTCTATCATCAAAAGCTTTTGAACATACATAATCAGGATTATTCATTACCATAAATTCAGTATATGGGATAACACTATCGCCAACACATATTCCTAAGTCTTGAACTTCTTTTTTATTTGCAACACCCAAATCTACATATAGATCTTTTATTTCCATAACTTTATTTCTAACCTCAGGTTTCATTCCATGTGGTGGAGTAGAACCAATAACACCCATATAGCATTTTCCATCGTAAGTCATTATGCTCATTTTTTGTGAAGGAAGAACATGGGCCCACCAACCTCCAACTGGGCTAATTCTTAAATATCCTTCTTCTTCAATTTTACTAACTATAAAACCTACTTCGTCGATATGGCCGCTTAACATAACTTTTAAATCACTTTCACCTTTTTTTATAGCAATAAGCGATCCTAAATTATCATATTCAAAGTTATCTGCATAACCTTCCAAGTATTTCTTCATAACTCTACTTGCGTATTTTTCATTCCCAGAAATACCTTTAGCCTCTGTAAGTTCTTTTAAAAATTGTATTCTTTCGTTGTATTCCATTTTATTTCCCCCTTTAATTTACATTTATTTTTTCTAGATGCCATATGTCTTTTACATATTCTTCAATAGTCCTATCACTAGCAAAATAGCCTGATTTTGCTATATTTGTTATGCATATTTTTGCCCATTTATCTTTATCTATGTATAAATTTGCGGTTTTTTCTTGCGCTTTTACGTAATCTTTAAAATCTTTTAAAACAAAATAGCAATCATTATGATATAAAAGATGTTCATATATAGGCTTAAATCCATCTGAATCACTGCATTTAAATGTACCATCTACTAAACTATCTAACACTAATCTAATGTCCTTATCTTTGTCGTATATCGCTTTAGCGTTGTAAGTTCTTTCTTTTTCTAATTTTGAAACCTCTTCACTCTTAAGTCCAAAAATAACGGCATTATTCATTCCAACTCTATCAACAATTTCAACATTTGCTCCATCTAAAGTTCCTAAAGTTAAAGCTCCATTCATCATAAACTTCATATTACTTGTTCCGCTTGCCTCTTTTCCTGCTGTTGAAATTTGTTCTGAAACATCAGCTGCAGGGATAATTATTTCTGCTTTGCTAACATCATAATTTTCAATAAAGACTACTTTTAAATATTTATTTGTTTCACTATCGTTATTTACTACATCTGCTACAGCATTAATAAGTTCAATTGTCTTTTTCGCTAAATAATATGCTGGCGCTGATTTTCCTCCAAAGATAAATGTGCGTGGATGAATTCTAAAGTCTGGGTTATTCTTCATTTTTAAGTACAAATAAATAACATGTAATATATTTAAACTTTGTCTTTTATATGCGTGTATTCTTTTTATTTGAACATCGAAAATAGAGTTAACATCGATGTCTATATTGTTATTTTTCTTTACATATTCTTTTAATCTTAATTTATTTTCATACTTAATTTCATGAACCCTTTTTTTAACATTGTCATCATCGACAAATCTCATTAAATCTTCGATTTTGTCTGGATTTTTAATCCATTCATTACCTATAAGAAAAGAAATCATTTCTGCTAATTTTGGATTGCTGTCTATTAGCCATCTTCTATGCGTTACCCCATTTGTTTTGTTATTAAACTTAGTAGGGAAAATCTTGTATGATTCTTTCATCTCTTGATTAATTAATAAATCTGTATGAAGTTTTGCAACCCCATTAACACTAAAGCAACTATAAACAGCAATATTAGCCATATAAACCATATCATCTTTTATAACAGCAGTTTTCCTAACTGCATCTTCATTATTATTCGAAGCTTTTCTTATATATGTACTACATCTTTTATCTATTTCTTCAATAATCATATATATACGAGGTAACAAATTTCTTATTTGATGACAAGGCCATTTTTCTAATGCCTCAGATAATAGTGTATGGTTTGTATACGCAAATGTTTGACTTACAATATTCCAAGCATCATCCCAACCAAAATCATTTTCATCCATTAATACCCTTAATAATTCAGGTATAGCTAATACAGGATGAGTATCATTTAATTGTATAACATTTTTCTCATGGAAATTACTTAATGTTCCATAAATTCTTTTATGAGATCTAATTAATGATTGGATTGTGGAACTAACTAAAAAATATTGTTGTTTCAATCTTAGTATTTTTCCGTTTTCTGTAGAGTCATCAGGATATAGGCACTGACAAATTTCGTGTATTCCATTTAAATAATCCGAAAATGATTTATTTGATGGGAGATTCTCTTCACTTGGCTCCGCACTCCAAAGTCTTAAAGTATTTGTATTTTTTGTTCCATATCCTATAACTGGTATATCATAAGGAACTGCTCTTATACACTCCGAATCTACTAAACTATATTTACATTCACCTTTAACATAATCAACGTTAACTCTTCCATAAAACTTTACTTCTACTGCATGTTTTGGCTTATATGTTTCCCAAACATTAGTATATCTCATCCATTGGTCAGGAACTTCTACTTGTTTATTGTCTATAATTTTTTGTTTGAAGAAACCAAAATCATATCTTAGAGTGTTTCCATGAGCTGGATAATCAAGAGTAACTAGAGAATCCAAGAAACAAGCAGCAAGTCTTCCTAGGCCCCCATTACCAAGTCCGGCATCACTTTCAATATTTTCTAATTCTGCTATATCAATGTTTAATTCTTTTAATCCATCTTTAGCTATATTGTATATACCTAGATTTATCAAATTGTTTGTTAACAATCTACCAATTAAGAATTCCATTGATAAATATGTTAATTGTTTTTTTGCCTCTCTTGTGCAAACCTCTTTACTCTCTTTCCAGTGAAATGAAGCATAATCCTTAACCATATCTCCTAGTATAAGGTATTTTTCACTTATATGTATTTCATCTACTCCTCTACCGTATTGTTCAACGGCTCTTTTAGTAAATTCAGCTTTAAATCTTTCTTTGTTATTAAACATTTTTCATCCTCCTAAACACAATCGCCGCAAACGGCCCTAGCTTAATATTCATAGCATATGGTTGTCCATGTAAGTTTTTCTTCTTAGTTATATAATAATCTTCACTAACTTTGCTACTTCCCCCATACTTAACATCATCACTATTTATGACTTCTTCATAATAGCCATATTGAGGAACTCCTATTTCATATTTATCGTAAGAAACAGGAGTCATATTTAGTACAACTATAATATATTCTGTGCGATATTTTCGATAATAAGTGAATACACTTTGTCTTTTATTATCTACCATCATCCATCCAAAACCATTTTCTATGTAATCACTCTTATTTAAAGTTTTCTCATCCAAATACAATTTATTCAAATCTTTAATAAACTTATTAAATGCATCGTGTATTGGATATTCTAATAAAAACCAATCTATTTCTCTTTTGTAATTCCATTCTATAATTTGAGCTATTTCATTTCCCATAAAAGTCAATTTTTTTCCAGGATGAGTATACATATAAACATATAACAACCTTGCTTGAGCAAATTTTTCTTCATATGTCCCCCACATTTTATCAACAATTGATTTTTTTCCATGAACAACTTCATCATGACTTAAAGGAAGCAAAAATCTTTCGCTAGGGAAATAATGCATTGAGAATGTTATTAGATTGTGATTGCCTTTCCTATATATAGGATCTAAAGAAAAATATTTTAATGTATCATTCATCCAGCCTAAATCCCATTTATAATCATATCCTAAACATCCATATCTAACATCTCCGCAAACATTAGGGAAACTTGTAGAATCTTCGGCAATTAACATAACGTTTGGATATCTTTCATTTATCAAACTATTCATTCGTTTAATAAATTCAACAGCTCCTTCATGTACGCCCCTTGAGCTGTCGCCCTCATAATATACCATGTTACTTACAGCATCAAATCTAACTCCATCAAAATGAAAGTACTCTAAAAAATAACTTACACATGAAATAAGATAACTTCTAACTGGATCTCTTCCCAAATCAAAACTAGGACTTCCCCATTGACTGTATTTCAAATCGTGATTATATCCATAAACTTGTTCTCCGTCAAAATCAAGCAAACCGTAATTATCGCAAGCAAAATGAACACAAACAAAATCCATAATTACACCAAATCCATTTTGATGTAAATAATCTATTAAATACATTAGTTGCTTTGGGTTACCATATCTACTAGTGACACTATAAAAGCAACTTACCTGATATCCCCACGACTCATCAACAGGATGCTCTAAAATAGGCATTAATTCAACATGAGTATAGTGATGTTCTTTTAAATGTTTACATAAAATTGGCGCTAATCTTTCATAGTCTATAAATTCTTCTCCATCAATGTGCACAAAACTTCCTACATGCAGTTCATATATATTTAAAGGCATGTCAAAATTTTTGCTTCTTTTACTCATCCACTTTTCATCATGCCATGGATAGTCTTCGATATCAAAAAACTTTGAATTGTGAGCAGGCCTTTTTTCCATCATAAATGAGTATGGATCTGTTTTCTCTATCCATTTATTATCTTTTGTTAAAATATTATATAGGTAACAATCATATTCATTAACATTTTTTAATCTAATTTCATATACACCTGCATCACTTATTTTTATCATTTTATATGGTTGCCAATTGTTAAATGCTCCTTTTATTTCTACTTCTTTAGCATTTGGAGCGTACACTCTAAATACTACTTCATCATCTATCTTGTGAGCGCCAAAAAACTTGTGGGAATCCAAACTATAACCATGTAAGAAACTTTCTAAATTCAACACCTTACTCACCTCTACTTTTTATAAATTGCTAAATCATATTTATCTAATTGTTTTTTGTTAGTTGTTAATAACAAATTTTTCTTTTCTATTTGAACAACTTTATTCGACATATTAATAACAACCCTTATGTCATTACTTGTTAGTGTAATAATATCAAATTCATTACAATATTCATATTTAGAAGCAAATAAATTATGTTTTTCTCTAAGTTTGATCATTTTTTCAACTAGATTTACCTCTTTACTATATTTATACATTCTATTCCAATCAAATGAATTAATATCATCTAATTTAGAATAAGAATTTTCCACACCCTTTTTAGTTCTAAAGAACTCTTGCCCAGAATGATAAAAAGCGTATCCATTACTTAATAAAATTATTAAATTTTTAAATAATTGTCTTTTTAAAGCAAATCCTTCATCTCTTAATTCAACATAGGTTTGTAAATCATAATATGTATAATTATCATGACACTCTAAATAATTTATACTATTTGCAAAATCGAAATAAATAGTGCCATTCTTAATATATTGTCCTCCTACAACGTTTTGACCAATATAATCATATTTCAAACTTTCTCTATAATAATCATTAAAGAAAGCGATGTTTGGCATTTTATTTGAATTTTCTAAAATTGCTTTATCTTCTTGATTCATTAATGAAGGCATATTCCAACCTTCTCCATATAAAAAGATATTAGGCTTTATCAACCTTAATTCTTCATACACCTCATTTATTGTCTTATGAGTAAGTATACCTAGTAAATCAAATCTAAATCCATCAACATCATACAAAGTAATCCATCTTTTGCACATATCTTTAATAAATCTTTTAAACATAGGGGCATCACTATCTAAATCGACGCCACAAAAACTTCCATTACTAACCTCATTATCTTTCATTAAATAAAAATAATATGGAACAATGATATTTAATATATTATCATCTCTATTTTCTAAATGATTAAAAACAACATCTAATGTAACTTTTATCCCTTTACTATGCAACTTATTTACCATTGTTTTACACTCATTTACAACTGCATAAGGGTCTTCAATGCTGTAAACGTAATTAGGATGACAAACCCCAAACAAATAAGGGTTGTATCCCCAATTGTAAAATGATTCATTATTGTATATATCTCCATTAAAATAATTAATTGGCATAAGTTGTAAATATTCAATTCCTAAATTATCTAAATATTGCAAACTTTCTTCATCTGCTACTCCTAAAAATTTACTTTTATACATCCCTTTTTTGGAACTCGAAAAATCTCTTACATTAGCCTCATATATAACTTTACTTTTTTTATCTATTGATAAGTCATCGTTCTTTTCAATTTTTTCTAAATCAACAACCACACAGGCACTTTGATCATAATTATATGAATAACAATAAGGGTCTAAAACCTTTGAATATTTACCATTGCATTCAACTAAGTAATAATATTCATATTTATCTAAATTTTTACTAATAACACAAGAGAAAACACTTCCTTGTTTTCTCATTTTATAATATCCCATATTATTAAGAACTAAAATAACATCACTACTTATTGGTGCCCACAAACTAAAAGTTGTCTCATTTTTTGAATATTTGTATCCTAAATATTCATTTGTAAAAGTATCGCCTCTAAATTTTTCTGTTTTTGTTATAAAACGATATTCTAATCTGAATTTAAAACCATATTCATTAACTAAATAGTATTCTTCTCCTAATTGTATTTCTCCATCAAAATCTATCATATACTCAATATAGTCTTCAAATTTTTCACAAAATTGTAATTCATTTAACTTTTGAGGACCATATTTTGTCAACATATATAACGAGCTAATTTTACCACCATAATAGTTCTTACTAACATTTATAGTTATTTTATTATAAGAATCTAAATATGCTTTAATCATTATCCCACCTCACTAATTTAGTATAACAAAAAATAGATACTTAAGTATCTATTCTTGACTACAAATTGTTTTATTTTTTTCCCTCATCTGAAGAAAAAGTTAATTCCTTGCCACAATCCGGACAAAAGTTTTTGAATAATGTACCTTCTTCCAATTTTTTCTTTTCTTCTTCACTAAGCAAAAAAGATGATACACTCATATACACCGGTTGGACATATTTTTTTTTGCAATTTGAACAATATAATTCTCTTTTCACTACTTTTGTCATTTTAAACACCTCTAAATCAATTATAATTTAACAAAAAAGATATTACTATAATTTACTTCTTTTTTTGTTGTAATAAATCTTTGATGAATATAGAATATAAAAAGAGGTGGCAAAAATGAGCAAATCAATAGAAAAAAATTTCAATTCAAAACTAACAAAAAAGGATTATTTCTTATACTTAATAAACAGAAATCTATTTATTATAATTTCACCGCTAGTTATTTTAGCACTAATTGTTATTTTTATTTTTATGGTTATGAAGAATGGTTTTAATAGTTCTGATTTATTATATTTACTACCTATTTTATTGTTTGTTTTGAGTTACATTCAAATAAACAATGCAGTTAATACTGCTATAAAATCCAACAAATCTACTCAAAAATTAAAAGTTATATTAGAAGAGAAAAGATACAAAGAAATAACTTCAAATGGCGAAAATTCTCTTGAATATAGTAAATTCAACTCTTACTACGAAAATAAAAATTACTATTATTTGTATGTAGATAGAATAAATGCATTAATACTCCCAAAAAGAGAATTCACTAATGATGAATTATTTACACTTAACAACTATTTTAAGTCGTCAATAAAAAAGACAACATCACTAAATCCAAGAACTATCGCAGGATTAATATTTAGTTTAGCTCTTGTAGTTTGCATAATTATATTAATTGTTTCTATGTTTTAAAAAAATTCTTGAAATCCAAGAATTTTTTATTTTATTTAATTATTTATTTTTCTAGCTCTTCTTTAAATACTTGTGAAAAATTTTCTCTATTCACCGCAATCAATTCTCCATCAATAGCTAAAGATATTCTACCAGTTTCTTCACTTACAACAACGGTTACAGCATCGCAAACTTCACTTATCCCTAGCGACGCTCTATGTCTTGCCCCATACTTTCCTCCCAAAGCTTTTACTGTAGGTGTATAATAAACAGACGCTGCTTCAATGTTATTTCCTCTAATTACAACCGCTCCATCATGAAGCGTTGTGCCTGGATAAAAGATAGTTGTCAGCAACTCACTGCTAACTGGCGCATCTACTTTTACGCCTTGCTTTATATAGTCATCCAATGAATTTTTCTTTTCAAACGTCATGATGGCACCAATTTTAGCAGAAGATAACATATTCACTGTTGTGCTTATTACTTTATAAAGCTGCTTTTTATCAATCGTAGAATTTTGTTTACTTTTAAGAGCCTTTTTTCTTTTTAACAACTTATTTATCTTTTGTTCATTTGATATTACAACACTAATAATTGAGGCAACAAGAGCTGCATCTACTAAAGTTGAAACAGCTTGAAGATTGAAGAATAAAGCAGTTATTTTTATTAAATATGAAACTAATAATATGTATCCAATGTTCGATCTAGCAAATATTTTGTTAAAAATACTATATACACAAAGCAAAATGATTGCATAAACACATGCATCCACAATAAAAATAATACTCATAAAATCCCTCCATCTACCACTTTAAGAATATTATATACAATAAATTTTTTATATTAAATACTTTTGTTAAAGTATTTTATTTTCCTATTGTTATTTCATCATAAAGAAGCGAACTCTTTTCATTTAATCCTGCTTGTTGCAATTTACTTTTTATATTTCCTAAATCTGTCATTGTAAACTCAATCTTATTCATTCCTCTATTAAATATATTTCTATGAATTGCTGTAAACCATACTTCTCCAACATCGGAAAATCTTTCTTTAGAAATACCAAATTGATCAATCTCTATTGTCATAATAGCCAATTTTTCTAAATCAAGTATTCTCTCTTTCATATAAACAGAAAGATCATCATTATCGATATTATAATCGTCTAGCAAATCAATATACTTTTTGTCTGAAAATATATCAGTAACTTTTTCTTCTAAATATTTAAAACTTTCTACGCCATCTTCACTAACTTTAGAAAATAAATCGCCTTTTAAAAATTTCAAAGTTATCTTCTTATCTAAACTTTTATTACTTTTAGTAAGTAATCCTTGTGTTGTATCCGCCATAAAATTAGTAACACTACTTTTATCAAAAGCGTTATTTAATCCCACAAGTTTGTTATTCATTAAAACTAATAAAAGCAACAAAAACGAGCCTTGATATATCAAAGAAAAAATAGCACCAAATACTCGTTCAACTTTACGCTTTGGTTTTGGTGGCCTTTTTAAAATTAATTTTATTAAACTTTGAATTGCTAGAAATACAATGTATAAAAAAACAAACATAATAAACGCTGAAAAAACATTAACAAAAAAAGAAATTCCTAATTTATAAACACTATTACTTCCTGCTGGAACAATCTTATCAACATTTAAAAGTTCTCTAACAAAAATTTCCTTAACACTATTCATTAAAGGACTAAAACTTAATAGAAAAGCTGCTGTAAAAATCAAAAAATCTATCAGGGCATTTTTTATTCCCTTTAAAGCACCAAAGAAAATTATTAAAATAAAAACAGAAATTAAAGCAACATCGAGGATAAGTGGATGTATATTACTAAAATCTATCATTTTAATCACTTCCTTTGCTTTTTTATTAGTATATCATTTTTCAAACTATTTTTATAGCAATTTAGAAAAATTGGTGAAAACCTCACTTTTTCTTGATTATAAATAATTATAATTAACTAGGAAATTAATTTGTTTTACTTTATTATATTAATGTGGTGATATAAATGGAGTTAATACTAAATACAAATAAATTAGGGTATCTACCCTTTTTAGAAACAAAAATAAATGCCTTTATTGTCGGATTAAAAAATTATTGCATAAACCAACAATTTTGTTTATCTATTAAGGAATTAAATAAAGCATTAATATTATCAAAAAAGCACAATAAAAAGTTTTATTTAAGCATCAATAATTTCGTTACAGAAAAAAATTTATCTTCTTATAAAAAAATAATATATAAACTAAAAGAATTTCCTATTGATGGATTCATAGTGAGTGATTTAGGTGTATTTAATATTTTTAGAGAACTTAATCTTGAAAACAAAGTTATTCTTGAATTACAAACTTACGTAACAAACAAATATAGCGCTAAATCTCTTTTAAATTTTGGTGCTAACAGAGTTTGTTTATCAAAAGAAATAACTTTAAACGATATAAAAGATATATCTAACTGTAACCCAAATAAAATAGAATTATTAGTTCAAGGATACTTTCCTATAACTTATTCAAAACGTCCAATTTTAAGATGCTATATGAAAAATTTTAAAATTAAAAACAAATGCTCGTTGCATTATATAAAAGAAGAAACAAGAGCTGATTTTTATCCTTTATTTGAGAATAATCAAAGTTTATCAGTTTACAATAATAACCAATATAGTTTATTCAATCATTTATCTGAATTGGTAAAAAATCATGTATCTTTTTTTAGAATAGATTCTATTTTCATGAACGAAAAAGAAATATTGGATTATATAAATTATTATTTTAATGCTTTAGATGACATAAAAAATAATAAAGGTTCTAACTTTGAAGAACAAAAGAAAAAATTTAATGAAAAATATTCTTTTAATACTCCATTCTTATATAATGAAAGTTTTTTATTAAAGGAGGGCAAATAAGCATATGAAAAAGATAGAGTTATTAGCTCCTGCAGGGAATCTTGAAAGATTAAAAGTGGCTCTTGCATATGGGGCAGATGCCGTATATATTGGAGGTCAAAAATATTCATTAAGAGCTAGAGCATCAAACTTTTCGCTTGATGATATAAAAGAAGCTGTTGACATTGCAAAATCTTATAATGCTAAGATTTATGTAACTTGCAACATAATTGCGCACAATAGTGATTTGATTGATCCTCAAGATTTTCAAAATTACGTAAAAGATCTAGAAAAAGCTGGTGTTAGTGCCATTATTGTTAGTGACTTAGGTTTAGTCGATTTAGCAAATGAAGTTAAAAAAAACATAGAAATTCACATTTCAACTCAACTATCAACAATGAATAGTGAAACTATTAAATTATTAGAAGAAAAAGGTGCATCTAGAGTTGTTTTAGCAAGAGAATGTACTTTAAAAGATATAAAAATCATTTCTGCAAAATCAAATTTAGAATTAGAAGTTTTTATTCATGGAGGAATGTGTATGTCTATTAGTGGTAAATGCGTTTTATCTAACTATATGACTGGAAGAGATGCCAACCGCGGAGGATGTGCGCAATCATGTAGATGGTTTTATAATTTATATGATGATAATAAGAATTTAATATCTGATAATTTATTTACCTTTTCTTCTAAAGATTTACAAGCGGTTGACTATATAAAAAGCTTGATTAAATATAATGTTTCTTCTCTTAAAATAGAAGGAAGAATGAAAAGTGAATATTACTTGGCATCAATAATATCACAATATAGGAAATTAATTGACAGCTTATATGATAACAAAAAAATCAATTATTTATCTTTAAAGCAAGAAATGAAAAAAGCTGAATCTCGCCCTGCATCTCATGGTTTTTTCAAAGGAAAAATAACCACTAACGAACAAATATTTGATAAAACTGCCGAAATACCTCTTCAAGACTTTGTCGCTAGAGTAATTGACTATAATCCAATCAGCAAAATTGTAACTATTGAACAGCGAAATAACTTTTCAATAGAAAATCCATTTGAAGTTTTATCTCCTAGTGGCACTTTTAAATTAAAAATAGATTATTTGTGGGACGAAAACAATGAAAGTGTCATTATAGCAAAGCATGCTAAGCAGATTTTATATTTTAAAAGCGACATACCATTTTCTTCTTTTGATATGTTTAGGCAACAAAAAAAGAGTTAAAATTAATCAACTCTTTTTTTATTACCCTTTTAGTTACTTGGATACTCACTAAAGTTAAGTTTTACTAAAGCTTGATTGGTATTATATTCAATTTCATAGCTTGCTTCATATTTTTTTGCTTGCCCTGATTTTACAGTTTCTCCATTAGCATCAATTTCTTTATCTTTAATTTTATATTTCACTTCTCTTATCATTGTATCAAAATAAACTTCTCTTTCAAATTTACTTGTATATCTAGTTCCTGTTCCATCAGTATAAGTACATGTGAATGTAGTTTTAAAAACATACCCTTCTTCAGTTTCACCAAATAAATGTTTAAATTCATCATCGCTTGTTACAAATCCTGTATAGAAGGAACTTTTTATACTTGCTTCATTGTTTAATACAGTTTTATTTCCAATAAAACCTAAATCTTTAATAGAATTAATGTTCTTATAATTACTAGCAAAACTTGCTGCGGTTAATGTTGAAGTTGCCTTTGTTCCTGCATTTTCTTCGAACACACTATACGAAGTTCCTGTTTTTACTACATACTTGTTTCCTTCTTCATCACCAGTCCACTTATGATAATAACCTAATTCTCCAGTAGTAATTCCACCTGTTTTTGCTATTTCATTTTGGCCCTGATTATCATTTACGCTATAAGAAACATAAAAATATTGTTCATTCACCGTTAAAGATGTTGCATTTGAAAAGTATTCTTCTCCTTTTGACATTTCAATTTCTTCTATTTTATTAGCAAAAAATTTATTATAGATAAAAAAACCTAAAAATATCAGAGCTGCCAATAAAACAATAATTAATATAATTTTTCCTGCCTTTTTCATACTAAATCATCTCCTGATATTTAAATTATACAATATAAAGAAAATAAATTCTACTTAAAAATAAAAAAAGAGTACACTAAGTACTCAATTATTTTTCTAAACTTTTCTTTGCTGTTTCTACTAATTTTTTAAATCCAGCATCATCATTAATTGCTATTTCAGAAAGCATTTTTCTGTTGATGTCGATATTTGCTAGTTTTAATCCATGCATTAATTTGCTGTAAGAAATATTATTTTGATTAGCTGCTGCATTAATTCTAGTAATCCATAATTTTCTGAAGTTTCTCTTAGTAGCTCTTCTATCTCTATATGCATAGTTTAATGAACGCATTACTTGTTCATGAGCTGTCTTATAAAGACAATGTTTAGAGCCATAATATCCTTTAGCTAATTTTAATATTTTTTTACGTCTGTTCTTTGCTACATTTCCGCCTTTTACTCTCATCTTACTTTACCTCCTATTATTACCCTTGGAATAATTGAGCAATTCTTCCTTGGTCTTGTTTACTTACATATGCTGGTTTGCTCAAATGTCTTCTTTGTTTTTTGCTTCTAGCCCAAGCTTGGTGGTTTCTTCCACATTGTTTTCTTTTTAATTCTCCGCTTGCTGTCATTTTAAATCTTTTTGTTGCAGCCTTTTTTGATTTCATCTTATTTTTCATCTTTTTGTCCTCCTTGATTTTTTTGTGATTTTGGCGCTATTACACCCATTAATAATTTTCCTTCTAATAAAGGTTCTTTTTCAATGCTAGCGATATCAGAACACATTCCAATAAATTTATTAACCATTTCTACACCTTGATCTGCGAATGCTAGTTGACGACCTTTAAATCTTATTGAAATTTTTACTTTGTCACCTGATGTCAAGAATTTTCTAGCAGCTTTAAGTTTTGTATTAAAATCATGCTCTCCGATATTACAAGATAATTGAACTTCTTTAACATCTATAACTTTTTTGTTTTTTCTCATTTCTTTAGCTTTCTTTTGTTGCTCAAAGCGATACTTACCATAGTTTAATATTTTACAAACTGGTGGCTTTGCCATTGGAGCTACACAAAACAAATCTAAATCTCTTGATTGAGCAATACCCATTGCTTCTACTCTAGACTTAATACCAAGTTGTTCTCCATTTTCATCAATTAACAACACTTCATTAAATCTAATCTTTTCATTAACTAAATCATCTGCATTTGGCTTTTGTGGTAACCTTTCATTTGTACGTTGTTGTTCTATCAAAATATAACCTCCTAAAAATATAAAATAAAAACGGGCTTTTTGCACCCGTTTGTACTTTTCCAAATATTTTGGTCTGTGACATTTTACCTATCTCTACTAGCAGAAATCAGGTGAGAAGCGGGTGCCTCTTCTTTCCACAACTCATTGTTGCTCAAGTATAATAACATTAAATTTTCAAGTTGTCAACTATAAAACACTTTGATTTTTTTGTTTATCTTTATTTTTTATTACTATATATCCAACAGTAAGGGTTGTTAGGCCAACAGCACCTATAGCGAAATACCAATACCAGTCTATTCCATCATTTTCTTTTTTTACTTCAATCATTACTTTTCTTAAAGCATTAGTTTCATTTCCTAAAAAATCTGTTGCTGTATATCTAATATATTGAAATCCCTCTTTATTTGGATCAATAGTTTTTTCTTCAATAATAACCGCGCATGAATCTGTCAATTTAACCAAACTATCATCATCACATGTTGCATTTGGCTCAACATATTTTTGTCCTTTTGATACATAAACATATTCTCCACCTATTAAATTAATTGAAGGACCTGTTGTATCCAAAATAATATTCTTAGAAATTTTGTTAGTTACATCTTCAGTTGCATAATCGGCATAAAAATATATTAATATTCCTTTTTCTCCATCATTTGGGCTAACTATTTGAAATTTGTAATTAGTTTCATTAAGACTATATTGCGAACATCTTTCTTCCTCTCTTGTATTATTCATTGTGCCTTCTGGTATCAATTCACACACTTGAAATATTTCATCGTAACTAGATAAAGTTTCTTCATCTATATTTATGTTTATACTTATATCTCTAGTTCTGGTAAATTGTTTTTTTTCAACAACATTAGGTTGTCCTTCTTCTCCTTTAGTAATTATTACATCATAGATGTTAGTCGAAGCACCATTTGCGTTAGCATTTATAACAACATCTTCTACTACAGAAGGTTCTTGAGTTCCTTCTGCTTTTGCTTTGATAGAAAAAGAACAAAACAATAAAAACATTGTTATAAAAGAAAATATGTATGTATTTATTTTTTTCATATAATCAACCCCACATTCTTATATTAATGATTAATATAAAATAATTCAAGTTTATCAATTAATTATCTTGAAAGATTAGGTAAGCTCCACCAATTAAAGCGCTATCATCTCCATATTTCGCTTTTTCTAATTTCAAGTCACTTATGACATCCATTGGTAATTCTTTTTCAAGTCTTTGCAGTAGTCCATTTTTAAAATAATCCAAATAAACTCCTAATCCGCCACCGAAGACTATAACACTAGGATTAATAACCTTAATAATACTTGAAATGCCAACGCTTAAATCATCTAACCATGCACTAACAACTTTTTGATAATTTTCTTTTTTTGACAATAAGGAACTACTAGCATACTCTTCATCAATATTTTCCTTTAAAAGCCTATTTTTTAAAGCATTTGCGCTGCATAAAGTTTCAAATTTTTCCCCATTAACTAAAATTCTACCTATTTCTTGCTCAAAGCCATTATTTCCTTCAAATAATTTCCCTTGATATATAAGTCCTCCACCTATTCCGCTGGATAGTGTTATATATTGAAATACTTTCTCTTCTTTATAAGCTAAATATTCTCCTAAGGCTGCCAAAGAAGCATCATTTATTATTTTTATAGGAATTTTAAAAAGTTTGTATAATGCTGTATGTAAATCATATTCTTTTATTTTTAAGTTAGGCAAGTCCCTAATAATATTGTTTTTAAAATCTATGGAGCCAGCAACCCCTACTACAATTCCTTCCAAACTATGTTTAAAATTCATTTTTTTAAATTCGGTATATATTGTAAAGGCTATATCCTTATTCTTGTCTGTGTGACATTTATTTTTATTTATTACCTGATAATTTTCATCAACAATAGCTACTCTTAAGTTTGTAGCGCCTAAGTCAACGACTAGTCCGTATCTCATATTATTCCACCTGCAATATTTTCATTGCGTTAGACTTGTTAATTTTAGAATTTGATCCAACAAAAATAATTGTTTCTCCTTTTTTTACACCATTTTTCTTAGCAAGTTCTATTGCAATATTTTCTTTTTCCTCATATGTATAATCTTGTTCTCTCTCATCGTATAGTGCTGTAATTCCATAATATAATCCGTTTAATTGTATTGCTAGTTTTTTATCTCTAACAACAGCTAATATAGGCGCTTTTATTTTAAATTTAGCAAGCTTTCTTGCTGCTGTAAATGAGTTTGAAACAATAACAACTAGTTTAGCATCTAGCATCAAACATGATTTAGAAACAGATATACCAATCGCATCTCCTTGTGATTTGTTGCTTGACTCATAGAAATCGCTAGCAAATCTCTCGTAATCTAAAATTTCTTCGGCTTTTTTTGCAATTCTAGCTTGAACATTTATAGATTCAACAGGATACTTACCACTTGCGCTCTCTCCTGATAGCATAACAGCATCAGCACCATCTAATATAGCGTTAAAAACATCACTAACTTCTGCTCTAGTAGGTCTTAAAGACGTTTGCATTGATTCTAGCATGTGCGTTGCAACTATAACTGGTTTACCTGCAATATTACATTTTTTTATTAATTGTTTTTGAATATATGGAACATCTTCTAAATCAACTTCAACACCTAAATCTCCTCTAGCAACCATAACGGCATTACTAATCTCTAAAATTTCATCCATGTTATTAACGCCTTCCGGACTTTCAATTTTAGCAACTATTTTTATATCTTCTCTTCCCCTGGCTACAAGCAAATTCTTTAATTCCATTAAATCTTCTTTTCTTCTAACAAAAGAAGCCGCTACATAATTAATATTTTTTGTACAAATATAATCGATGTCCTTAATATCGGATTCACTAATGTATTCATTCATTAATTTTATATTTGGTGCATTCAAGCCTTTTCTGTTTTTCAAAAAATGGTTATTTAATGCTTTACAAATTATTGATTCGGTTTCACTTTTTTTATCTATAACTTCAAAAAGCAATAATCCATCATCAAAAGTAAATCTATCTCCAACACTTAAATCCTCATATAACCCTTTATATGTAGTAGTAAATCTCTCTTTTGTTCCTATGATATCTTCTTTAACTATCTCAGTAATATCTCCACACTTAAAATCTACTCCTTCATTTTGAAAATTACCGCATCTTATTTTTGGTCCTTTCAAATCAGTCATAATAGCTATTAAATGTCCTTCATCTTGTAATTTTTCTATTATGTCAATTTTTTCAGAATGCTCCTGGTATGTTCCATGCGACATATTAATTCTTGCTAAATCCATTCCGGCTTCCGCTAATTCTTTAATCGTTTCATAATCACTACTACTAGGCCCTAAGGTAGCAACCAGCTTTGTTTTACAACTATACATAACCCATCTCCTAACCAATCACTTTATTAACATCATATAAATATTTGTAATCAATAATTTTTTTATTAACCGCTTCATCAAATGATATTTTCTTTACTTCTTTATTTGATAAATACAACATTTTATCACTTTCACCATTTAAAAGATGTTTTACCGCCTCACTACCTAAAACGCTTGCTCTAAATCTATCCATCGCAGAAGGATTTCCTCCTCTTTGGAAATGTCCCAATATATTTGCCCTTGTTTCAAAGCCAGTATTTTCTTCTATATCTTGTGCAAGTTTATTACAATCCAAAATATTTTCACTTACAATAATCAATACATGTCTTCTTCCTTCTTCTTTCATAGAAATGATATCTTTATACATATTTTCCTTATCAACAGGAGTATTTGGATCTATTAAAATATCTGCTCCACATGCAATTGAACTATATAATGCCAAATCCCCACAATGTCTTCCCATTACTTCTACTATTGTACATCTGTGATGTGATGATGATGTGTCCCTAAGTTTATCAACGGCATCTACAATTGTATTTAATGCTGTATCAAACCCGACTGTATACCCAGGAGAGTTTATATCATTATCAATTGTTCCTGCAATACCAATACACTTAATTCCATATGTTCCAAGCTCTTTTGCACCTCTAAAACTACCATCTCCACCAATAACTACCAATCCTTCAATACCTATGTCCTTTAAATTTTTAACACCTTTTTTTTGAACCTCAACATCCTTAAATTCATTAAGTCTTGCTGTACCTATTATTGTTCCTCCTCTATTTAAAACTTCGGAAACAAATCTTCTATTAACACGAGTTATTCTACCTTCAACTAAACCTTTGTATCCATCATATATAACATAAGGTTCAACATTGTTATTCAAACATGTTCTAACTGCCGCTCTAAGAGCAGGATTCATTCCTGGAGCATCTCCACCTGATGTTAAAATTCCTATTTTTTTCATTAAAATCTCTCCTTATATTTCATATAAATAATAACACTTTTCTATCACTAGACCAATAAAAAGGGTAAATAAAAAAGGCTTTTGCCTTTATTTGTCAATGTAAATAATTGAAGGACAAATAGCCTTTATTTTATCTATAAATTTACTTGCTTTTAATTTTCCCATTTCAATGTTAGTTTTAGCCACATTATACATTTTTTCAAGTTCCTCTAAAGTATAGCAGCTTGTAATAAAAGTTATTAAATTATTTTTACTTCTATAATCGATGATAGAACTTATGACATCATCTCTTACCCATTCTGTTTGTTTTTCTTCTCCAAGATTATCTAATACAAGAACATCACAAGTTTTTACAAGTTCCATTAATCTTATAGTTTCTTTGTTATCACCAAAAGAGTTTTTTAATGATTCAACAAAAGTTTTAACATCTGCAAAAGAGCAAGTTTTATTATCTTTAACAAACTCATTGCATAATGCAATAAGAGGATAAGATTTTCCAGAAGATGAAGCCCCATAGATAAACATTCCATTCTCCACATCTGTTGAATCAATTTCTAACACTTTCTTTTCATAATCAAAACGCCCTCTTTTATTTTCCATATTGTCAAGATCTATTTTTAATAGTTCATCATTAAAGTCTCGTATCAAATAATTATTTTTTAATTTTCTTTGTTCTTCTCTTTTAGGGCACAAAGTATACTCTCTTTCTATTGTTCCATCTTCTTTTCTAATAAGTTTAAGAACTGTTCCTTTTATTTCTTTAGAACAACTGTCTAAATTTTTACAACATCCGCAACATTTTCTATCTTCATAGTAGCTCAAGAAATATCCAAGATAATATTCGAATTCTTCTTTAGTAACTTTTAATGTCTTTATGATATCCTTTATATCTTTCTTAGTTAGAAGTTCTTTCATTATCGAACTTTTCTTTTCTAAAATTTCGCGATTAGCTTTAGTTCCTTGATCAAACCTCAATTGTTGCATTTTTCTTTCTTTCCTTTCTAGCTTTCTTTAACTTTTCAAGTTCTAAAGCTTCGTCTATATTATTTTCTGTTTTTCTATCCACTTCTCTTCTAGTTACTATTTTCTTCTCTTCTTTTAATTCAATATTTTCTTTATACTCTACTTTTTCGGTTTCTTTTTTAGGAGTATTCCTTGTTTTAAAATTTTTAAAATGCTCCATTGCTTCAATTGCAGTCGAAACATTTTCTCTTACTAAAGATGAAGCAATTTTCATAACATAGTTGTATGGCAATGTATTTTGTTTGTTAAACATTACATAATCAAGCAAAACGTTGATAACTCCTGGATTAAGTTTGCTCATTAAGGACAAATCCTCAATCAATTTTATATCTTGCTTACTAGGTTCCATATTTCCTTGTTTGATTCTTAAAAACTGGAATGGTTCTAACTCTTCAAACATTTCCGCTTTTTTGCTTATACCACTTTTTTTGTTTTCCAAAGCTCTTACATCTTTATTGCTTATTTTCATAACTTTTCGATATTCAAAACATTTTCTTTTGAATGTATCATAATTTATTCTCTCTTGAAGACCAAGGCCTTCAATTGAGGCAATTAAAATATTGCATAGTTCATATTCATCGAGACGATATAAAGTTGCCATAGATTCTAATAGTTCAACAAAACTATTATTAATTAAATTTTTTCTTATTTTATTTTCTTTTAAAACCATCAAGAAAATTTCTAAACTAAAGTTCCCTTTTATTTCTCCATTTTTTCTTTGCGCAAGCTCTTCTTTATCACTTATAACAGATTGCAAGCTTCCAGTATCATTCATATCTAAATTATAAACCTCATTAAAATTATGAGTAACGTCATAAAATTCATTATCAGTACTATTGTGAACAACAAAAAGAGATTTTAATTTTAAATAGTCATCATCATCTAATTTTTGCTTTAACAAAGTTCCCAAAAGTTCATGCTTAAAGAAATTTTCAGGTGATAAAGGTGCGTATAACTGGTAGCAATAAGTTGGCGTAATTCCTTCTTTAACTAGCGTTTTAATTAGCCCCAATCCTTCTAATTTATCTCTAAATCTTTCAAAATCCTCGACACTACAATCCATATTAGCAAACAAGTTTTTATGATCGCATTTAGCATTAAAATTAACAATGCTTTCATATTTGCACCAAAGTGTTAAGTAAAGAGCTAATGCTCCATATCCACATAAAGGTTGATATAAAAGAGTTAAAATTTTTCTATCATTGTCATTAAGCATAGATGCAGAAGTAACAATATAACCATTATAAACAACAACTTTCCCCAAGCTCATCTTTTATATCCCCCCATTGTGTTGACATTATAACACTAAACTTAAGATATGAGAAGCATCAATAGCAAACTTATTTTTTATTTTGTCGTTTTAAATTTTATCTCATTTCTTTTTTTCTTACATATTCTAAGATGAAAGGGTGATTTTATATTTATGATAAATGTCATCATTTTATCTTTGACCTCATGCATTGACTCTTTTTTAATATGCATTCTAAATAAAAACAGAAAGAAATATAACTATTTTCTAATTCCCACTGTTTTTTCAATATTCCAATCATCGTTTTTATTGTTCGGTTACTTTTTTGGTGATTTCTTAGAAAATTACTTACAAAATCACCTTAAGTACATAATATTTATAATATTTTCCTCCATGGCATTACGGTTAATTGTTGATGTTTTAGTAAACAAAGGTAAAGAAGTAGTCCACATTTTTTCTTTTAAAGATATTTTTTTCCTTTCAATAATTACAAGCGGCGATGCTATGTTTTTAGGAGTTCCTCTAGCCTTTAGCACAAATTCTTATATAAATTTAATCATAATTATAAGTTTAACCACATTTTTTGTCTGTTTAACTGGTTTGTTAATTAGAAATAAGCTTAGAAACATTTGTGATGATAAAATACAAATTATCGGTTCTATTGTACTTTTTATCTTTGCTTTTAAAAGTTTAATATAATTTTATTTTTGACAATTAGGACAAAAATGCGTTCCTCTTCCTCCTACTACAATTTTTTCAATCGAGGAATTGCAAACAGGGCATTTTTCTCCTTTTTTACCATAAACATTTAGTTCATTTTGAAATTTACCATCAACATTATTTCCTGAATGATAACTTCTAATTGTAGACCCCCCAGCTTTAATGGCTTTATTTAGAACAATAATGCTATTATCAATAATAATTTGACATTGTTGTATACTTATTTCTTTTCCTTTTTTTAAAGGATTTAGTTTAGATAAAAATAATACTTCATCAGCATAAATATTACCAAGGCCTGCCATATTTGTTTGATCTAAAATAAGTTCTTTTATAGGTTTATTAGATTTTTTTATTTTTTCAAATAATGCTTCTTTAGTTATCATAAAAGGTTCTTGACCAAGTTTGGCTAAAGTTTCATCTTCCATATAATTATTTTTATCTAAAAGTTTCATTTTCCCAAACTTTCTAACATCATGATATAAAAGAGTATTACCATCATCTAAAAGAAAAGAAATTATTTTGTGTTTATTCATTTTTTCATCCATTTGATTATTCTCTACTAAATAATATTTCCCTTCCATTCGCAAATGCGAAAGCAAAACATAATCATCTAACACAAATATTAAATGTTTCCCAATTCTTTCTACATCATGAATGTGTTGACCAACTATCTTTTCTTTAAAATCATTAAAAGATATATTTTCTAACACCTTTTCATAAAAAACATTACTATCTTTAATACTCTTTCCATTAACCCATAATTTCAAAACATTTCTAACTGTTTCTACCTCTGGTAACTCAGGCATAATATCACTCCTTATTTAGCGCTATACCAATCTTTTCCAATTCCACTTTCTGCTTTTAATTTAACATCTAAATTACTTGCTTCTTCCATCATTTTAATTAATGTTGGAACTAAAATCTCTTTTTCATTTTCTACAATATCAAAAACAAGTTCATCGTGTATTTGCATAATCATTTTACTTGCATAATTATTTTCTTTTAGATAGTTATTTATGTTAATCATTGCAACTTTAATGATGTCTGCTGCGCTTCCTTGAATCGGAGTATTCATTGCAACTCTTTTACCAAACTCTCTTTCCATATACGACGAAGAATTTATTTCATTAACTTCCCTTCTTCTTCCTAAAATTGTAGTTACATAACCATTTTCTTTGCAATCCTCTACTAGCTTATCTAAGTATTCTTTAATTTTAGGGAACGTTTCAAAATATTTAGCAATAAATCTTTTAGCCTCACCTGGAGTACAACCAATTTGTTCACTAAGTCCCCAATCAGAAATACCATAAACTATTCCAAAATTAACAGCCTTTGCTTGTCTACGCATTGAATCGGTTATCATTTCTTTTGGCAGATCAAAAATTGCACTCGCTGTCATTAAGTGAACATCTTCTCCACTTTGAAAATATCCAATCATAGTTTCATCGTTTGCAAGACTCGCTAAAACTCTAAGTTCAACTTGAGAGTAATCAATAGATAAAATATAGTCATTGCTAGGCAAAAAAGCTTTTCTAATAGATTTAGATTCTTCATCTCTTACACTAATATTTTGCATGTTTGGTTCACTAGAAGATAATCTTCCTGTTTGCGTTAATGCTTGATTAAATATAGCGTGAATCTTACCATCCTCTTTTACAAAATTTCCTAAACTATCTATATAAGTAGATAATAGTTTTGCGTATTTTCTATATTGTAAAATATATTCAATAATTTCATGTTCATTAATAAGTTTCATCAACTCTTCACTTGAAGTAGATCTTTTACGATTACTCTTTAACCCCAAATCATCAAATAAAACTTCACCAACTTGTTTAGGCGATGCAATATTAAATTTTTTATTAGCAAGGCGATGAATATCACTTTCTAACATATTCAATTTAAATCTAAACTCTACCCCTATATCCTCTAAAATGTTTTTATCAACTCTAACCCCATTATTCTCCATATCAACAAGAGTATATACAAGAGGCATCTCTAAATTTTCAAACAAACCATATACTTCTTTTTCTTTCATTTTAGAAATCAATTCTTGTTTTAATTTAAAAGAATTATACGCTACTAATGAAGCAAATTCACCAATATTATTTTCATCTTTAACATCTGGAAGAATAACCCCTATTGTATTAAATACTGTAAAAATATCATCCTTCATAGCTGAATCCAATAAATAACAAGCTATTTTAAAATCAAAATCAAATCCCTTAGGGTTTATTCCTAATCTATTTAACATAATTAAACTTGCTTTAATATCATAACAACTCTTTTTATATTCTTCGTTTTCTAAATATTCCTTAATGCTAGGTAATTTAAATAAGTTATCTTTTTTTACATAGTAAGTTGTTTCCTCATTACTAAAAGAAACGCCCTCTAATTCACTAAAATGATAATTCGTGCCTTTAAAATAAAGATAAACACCTAAATCTTGTTTTAGAAATTCACTATTAATAGTTTCTACTTCCTTATAGTTAAACTTTTCTTTATTAGAAAAACTAATTTTTTTAATTAAAGAAACCATATCATATTTTTGATAAAACTCAACTAAAGAATCTTTAATACCAGTATAAGTAATATCTTCAATAGAAAAATCAAGAGGAACTTCTTTGCAAATTGTAGCTATTTTCTTACTATAAAATCCATCTTCTTTTCCTTCAATTAATTTTTCTTTTAGTTTACCAGATATATTATCTATATTTTCATATATTCCTTCTAGACTCCCATATTCTTCTAATAGTTTTAAAGCCCCTTTTTCTCCAATACCTTTAATTCCTTTTATGTTATCACTAGTATCTCCAAATATTCCTTTATAATCTGTTACTTGACTTGGTAGTAAACCATACTCTTCTTTGCAAACTTTAGGAGTTACCGCTAGGATGTCTGATGTTCCTTTTTTAGGAACATTAACAGTTATCTTATCACTTATAAGTTGAAATAAATCCCTATCACTTGAAAAGATTTCTACTTTGCAATCATTTTCTTCTCCAATTCTAGCCATAGTAGCTACAATATCATCTGCCTCATATCCTGCTAATTCATAACATTTTAGACCCATTTTAGTAACCATTTCTCTAGCAAGAGGGAATTGAGCAACTAAATCTTCAGGAGCAGGTTTTCTACCCGCTTTATAATCTTTATATTCTTCATGTCTAAAAGTTTTCTTATCAGTATCAAAAGCAATTAAAGCATAGTCTGGACTTACATTATCTATGACTTTATTTAACATATTAGCTAACGCAAAAAGAGCATTCGTTGGAGTTCCATCTTTACTCCTCATAATGCTCCCATAAGCTGTGGCATAATACGCTCTAAACAAAAGAGAATTACCATCTACAAGCAACATTTTTTTCATTAATTATTCCTCCAATTTCAAACGTATTTATTATACCATTAAATAGTTAGAGTTTAAAGAATACTTAATTTATTTATTATCTAGATTTGCTCTTTAACTTGTATGTATCATCATTAATTTTTTCATAATCTATTTTATTTTCTTTATTATTTGATTGTGCAAATAAAACATCAAAAATGGAATCGCATTGTTTTTGATTTGATATTATTTTTAAAGTTTCGTTTATTATTTTTTTGGCTTTCTTATCATTTTTATCTTTTATAAATATTTTTGTGTCTTTTATAACAGGAAAATGCCCCTTAACACTTCCATTTTTCATTAATTCATTTGCGACAACAACTACTAAAATATAACTAGCATTTTTTATATAAACCTTTTTCTTTATAAGTCTATTTATATTTCCATTATATTTTTCTTTATTTATAAAGTACTCAGAGATAGTTTGCGGATCTTCTTCCTCGATTTTAACAAACTCGCCATCTGTATATAATTTAGTTTTTATTTTTGAATCTATAACAACAATCTTTTTGCCATCTAGTTCACTATTTTTTCCACTTGGATCTTTGAAATTATCAACTTGGTAATGTCTTTGTACTTCTATAGTTTCAACGACACTATAAATTTCATTATCTTTAGTAAATGTATTAACTATCACATAAACCACCTCATGAATAAATTTTAACACACTGTTTTTTTATTGTAAACAAGAAAAAGTCCCCTTAAAAGGGGCCTAGTTATTGTAATTTAAACTCTTTAATGCTGTTTGCTATTATAGAGATATTTTCTTTTACTTCTACTTTTCCTTCCACAAAAACATAATTACCTACATTAAGTATACTGGATATTTGTTTGTACAAAGTTGGAAAAATAACAACACTTACACTTCCAAACTCATCTAACATAGTTGTTATAGACATTAATTCATTTTTCTTTGTTTTTATTATTTTATTTTTCTTAACCATTAAAACTATTCTAGAATTTTTATCATTATTTTCATTTAAGTTAGAACAATTAATATGTCCTTTTTTATTAAGAACATCTCTTATTTTCTCAAGTGGAAATTCGCTAATATAATAACCCAAAGCATCATTTTCTAAGGATAGTTTCTCTTTTGATTCTTCGACAACCTCAATAATAGGTTTGTCTAGAATTTCTATATCCAAACTTAATTGTTGATCTTTTTTTATAGAAACCATTTGAGAAAATCTAGAGATTAGGCCATAGTTATATTTTAGTGTTTGTCTGTTGTATCCAAATCCATCTAAAGCTCCAGAATCTATAAGCAAAAATATTTGGTTTTCGTTTAATTTATATTGACTCATTCTTACAATAAAATCAATGTAATCAGAGAATTGTCTATCTTCGCTTTCGTTTATAATATTTCTAATAAATTGACTACTTATTCCTTTAATATGAGATAAACCATAACTTATTTGGTTTTGGTTTATCGCTTTGAATCCATAATCACTATGGTTTATATCAGGTAGTATTAGAGAAATTCCATTTTCTTTAGCCTCTTTTATATATTCACTAAACTTTTCTCCAAAAGCAAATGATTCCATTACGCAAGCAAAGAATATTGATGGATAATAAAGTTTTAAATATGCCATTTGAATGGCTATTAAAGCATAACTAACAGTGTGTGCTTTGTTAAAGCCATAACTAGCAAATTTTAAAATTAATGAAAACACTTCTTCTGCTTTTTCTTTGCTATGTCCTTTTTTAAGACTTCCTACAATAAATTCTTCTTTCATTGATAGCATTTTACTTTCTTCTTTTTTAGACATTGCTCTTCTTAGTATGTCTGCTTTAGCTAAAGACAAGCCTGCAAAGGTTGTAGCAATCTGTAATATTTGCTCTTGATAAACGATAATACCATAAGTTGGTTTTAGAATATTTTCTAAACTTTCATCCAGATAACTAACTTTCATTTTTCCATTTTTTCTTAAAGTAAATTCTTCAATAAAATCTCTAGGCCCTGGTCTATACAACGCTATAATACTTGCTAAATCATCAAAGTTTTTAGGATCAACAATTTTAATAGTCTTTTTCATTCCTTCACTTTCTAGTTGGAACAGACCTGAAGTTTTACCACTAGCAATCATTTGGTAAATCTTAGGATCGTTATAGTCAATTTTATTTAAATCTATATTAACATCATAAATCCTTTTTATTTCTTTTAAGCAATCATCTATAATAGTTAGATTTCTTAGTCCCAATAAATCCATTTTTAATAAGCCTAAATCTTCTAAATAATTCATATCATATTGAACAACTAGATTTTTTTCATCACCTATAACAGGTAAAATATCTATTAGTTTTTCTTCTGATATTACTATTCCTGCAGCATGCAGTGATGTTTGACGAGGTAAACCTTCTAAAGAAAGCGCAATATTATAAACATCTTGGTATTTATCTTCACTTAATATGAAATCTCTAAATTCAACACTTAACTCCATCATACTTTTTAGTGATGCTCTACCACTTCTATGTGCCTTTTTAGAAATAAGTTCAATATCCTTTTTATCAAGGCCTATAACTCTAGCGCAATCTCTTAAAACTTGCTTAGCTGCTAATGTTGAGAATGTAACAATATTTGCAACTCTTTCATATCCATATTTTTCTTTTAAATAATTTGCCACTTCATCTCTTCTATTATCTTGAAAATCAATATCAATATCAGGCATACTTATTCTTTCTTCATTTAAAAATCTTTCAAATAATAAATCATATTTAATTGGATCAATGTTAGTAATTCCTAAAACATAAGAAACTAAACTTCCTGCCGCACTACCTCTTCCTGGTCCAACCAAAATATTATTTAATTTAGCAAACTTTACATAATCATATACTATTAAAAAGTAATCAGAAAATCCCATCTTATTTATAACGCTTAGTTCTTTTTCTAACCTTTTTGTATATCTACTATCTTTTATAAAATCTTTATTTCTTTTTTCTAATCCTTTATATGCAAGTTGGCGTAAATAACCAGTAGGATCAAATCCTTCTTTCTCATTGAATTTGCATATTTTCATTTTTTGCTTTTCAAATTTTATATCTACCAAATTAACTATTTCTTCGCACATAATTAATTCTTCATACTTAAAATTATTTCTTTTTTCATCATCACTAAGGAAACTACTATAGGTTAAATTTTCTTTATTTCTTATATACCCTATAACGTTATTTTCTCTTATAGCTTTTAATACTTCAATATTATCCAAATCTTCTTTATTTTCACTAACAACATTATTAAAACAAACTTTTTTATAATCTAACTCTCTTATGTGAGAATTAATCTTATATAATTCTTTATTTTGATAATATTCCATTCCTAGATAAAAATAAGGAAACGTTTCATTATAATAATCTAAAATCAAAGTATATTCATCTTTATTTATTTTCTTTAAACCCCTGTACCCTGGTAAAACAACAATCAAGTGTTCTTTATATTCTTTTATTGATTCTAGATTCAATTTTTCTTTTTTTACATTTACATTACTAGATAATTTAACTAATGCTTTATACCCTTCGTTATCTTTAGCTATTAAACACACTAATGTTTCATTACTAAGTTCAAATTCAACTCCAATTATAGGTTTTATATTATTTCTAGTGCACAAATTGTAAAATTCCATACACCCAAACATTACATCTTTATCTATAAGTCCTAAATAATCATATTTATTTTTTTTAGCAACGTCTACAATGTTTTCTATTTTTAAAGTGCTAGAAAGAAAGGTATATCCACTTTTTATGCATAATTCTCCTCTCATTCTAATCACCTCTTTCTATATTTTAAATTAAACATTTTCTTTTATCAATTCTTTATTGTAATACTCTTTTCTAAGTTCTCCTTTATAGTGATAATAACCAGAACAGTCATCTTCTGCTTCTCTTAAATGTTCCATGACATCATTTTTAAATATGATGCTTGAGTACTTTCTTTCAACTTTATAAACAATCAAACAATATAAACAGATGCATACTAAATTTATTGCAAGTAAAACTTTATATACATTTAAAGAATTACTAAAGCTTGCTACAAGCAATACAACGTAAGAAATTACTCTACCAATGTTTAAAAAGACTTCAGCGAGTATATTGTGTTCAAGTGCATATTTTAATTTTCTTGTAACTCTTATTATTCCCATTCTTTTTTGAGAATTCAAATTATCTGGAACTATCATTGACATTGTATAAAGGACATTAAACAATACTATTGTTGGCTTATTTATATCTAAAAAGATTCCTCCAACTCCTATTAAAACTAAAATCATACATCCAAAAACAATTCTAGATTTGCTTGAATCATATTTTTTCATGAACAAGAAAGTAATAAGTATAGACACTATCGCCATAATTGAAGATAAAGATCCTAAACTTACATTGCTAGAGAAAGTTAAAACAATCATAATTGTAATAATAGTGGATGTACTTTGTCTTAAACCATTGAAAAATATCATTAAATAACATTCTAGGAACGCTTTACTTTGATTAGTGTTTTTTATATCCTTGATCAACCCTTTAAAATCCAACTTATCTCCTTCTTCCTTTCTACTTACAAGCAAGAAGGTTGTAGCAAACAATAATAAACAAACAATAAACGCATATATAGCTGTTTTTACAAATGACCCTGAATCTATGATAGATCCTAAAACTAAAGGAGCAACTATACTTATAATGTATCCCCAGATATTATATATTCCATAAAACTTTTGAATGCTTTTAGAACTAATAGCTTCATTCATCATTACATTGTAACTAGACCAATATATTCCTGAGGATAATCCATAAAATAAAGCTAGAGGAATTATATAATTAACAATATTTTCTTTAAGCAGTGCTATTAATATCAAAAATATACATTTTATTAGTATTCCGCACCTGTAAAAAACAACTTTGTTTCCTTTATGTAAAAAATAACTAAACAAAGAATAAAACACTCCAAGTGCTATATAATTAACAATGTAATACAAAGCAACATTAAACATATTACCATTAGATATTTTTAATAGATACGCTACTAAAAAAGTAGAAACAAATAAATCTATTATCTTTAAAAGACAGTTACAAATTATATATCCTGCAGCTTCTTTTGTTATTTTTCCATCTTTTCCCATATAACTACCTCAATTCTGTGATTATTTTACATTTACCATCCTTATAATTAAAAGTTGTGATACTTCCATTTATTAATGTAATCATTGGACTTACATGTCCTATATCTGCATCATAAATAATAGGAATATTTAATTTTCCCAAAACTTTTTTAATTGTCTCATGATAAGAAATGTTCATCCATTCTGTATTGTAAAACATTGGTCTACCAAAAACGATTCCTTTGCAATATTTGAAATAACCTGCATTTTTTAATTGATTTAAACTCGAAGCAAATTTTTCCGGGTCACTAGAAAACGTTTCTAAATACCATACGATACCATCTTCTTTATATTTGTGTAAAAAACTTCTAACTTTATCATACTTTGTCCCAACCAAACAATTGATTACATCTTGACATCCACCAATTAATCTACCGCTTATTTCTAATTCTTTTTCTCCTTTTAGGGATTTCCATTCAACTTCATTTTCATATTCTGGAAGTATAAAGATGTCTTCTTCATTTTTTATTTTTCCGTATTTTGCATAACTATGTTGAATCATGTTGTTTCCTTTTAAAAGTTCTAAATTGTTAATTGCAGATTCTGTTAAATTATAATAACCAAATTCACTTAATCCATTTCCATAAACACTTGCAACATCACATAATGTTGTTAATAAAAATGTAATATGCGTTGTATCACTATAACCTTGCACCCAACGTGCATTACTATTTTTTATTTCTTTATAGTTGATATAAGGAAGAGTCTCATATTGATAAGTTCCTCCTGAGACATTTAAAACCATTTTGCTGTTTTCATCTAAGTATGCCTCATTAAATTTTTTTCCTCTAACTTTAGCACTTGCACTTCTGTACAATCTCTGTTTCAAGCAATGTTCTTGCATCTCAACTTGAAATCCTTCTTTTTCAAGATTAGAAATAGCTTTTAAATATCTTTCTTTTCGTTCTATATCCTTTTTACTAACACCACTTGAAAGAGCTGTTAAAACTATTTTATCGCCTTTTTTTAAAAACTCTGGATACTTCATCTTTTTTCACCCTTCATAAATCCTTTTTGTTTTAGACTTGCTTCATAAGCAATAATAGTAGTTGCAATAGCAACGTTTAAAGAATCACATTGTCCCAACATTGGTATCATAATCATTTCATAATC
>JBGVED010000042.1:0-29696 GCA_045119835.1 Bacilli bacterium
GATTATATAGATTCAGTTATTTTCGACCATAATAATCTAAGACCTTCTTATGCTTTAAAATATAAAACCCCAATCGAGTATAGAACTCAATTGGGATTTACATAACACTTTTTATATGTCTACTTTTTCTTGACTAGTTCATTCTTTTTTCATATTATTCTTTTTTTTTCATACAATTAATTAGGAGGGATTTTTATATGCAATATATTAATTTAAATAAGATAATTGAGCTAGAGAAAAACATTATTGATTTATTATTAATTAGCATAGATGATCAAATAAATATAGTAGATGATAAAGAGGGAATAAAAATAAGTGGTAAAATTCTAGTAAGCGGCAAAGTAAAAACGATTGAAGGTGAAGAAGAAATAAGCGATGATATTTCATTAGATCTTTTCTTAATTAATGAAGAAATTGTAGAAAGAAATTCATTAAACGTGTCAGTAAATGATTTTAATTATGAAATAAAAGATGGAAATCTATTATTAAATGTTACATTAAAAATAGAAGGACTTAAAGAAATTAATACAACTTTTCTTACCCAAGAAGATAATGGATTTTTTCAAGAAGAAGTAGAAGAAACAGAACAACTGATCCAAGAAGAAATAGAAGATGACCAAAATAAAAAAGATATATGTATAGAAGTAGACATAGATATAAATGACAGAAAAAAAGAAGTAGAAAAAATAGAAGAATATGAAAATATAAAAGAAGATAACTTAGTAGAAGAAACACAAATATTAGATCAAATTAAGTCTTTAAAACCAGAAAAGAAAAGTTTACTCAAATCTATTTTTGCAAGCAGAAAGATAAGTGAAGAAGTTTCATGGAAGTTACATTGCGTTAAAAATGGCGATAGTTATGAAAATATTGCATCTAAGTATGGCGTAGATTTAAAAAAACTTATTTCATTAAATAACAACGAGAAACTAGAAGAAGGTAAACTAATATTTTTGCCATTAAATTAACATGAAAAATATTATAAAAGAATTATATGAGATAGAAGTCGTTACATTTATAAAAATAACAGATAAAGTATATAAAATAAAAACAGAAAAAGAAGAATTTGTATTAAAATACATCGAACAAAATAACATAGATAGTATATTGGAAAAATTAAAAATAATAAAAATAGATTTTTTTGTTTATCCATTAAAAAATATTTATGGAAGATATATATCAAGCTTCGAAAATGTTAATTTTATAATTTTACCATGGATAGAAGAACATACTTCTATGCTAAAAGATTTAAAATTAAAGTTTTTTTTAACTTCAATAGCAGAACTTCATAACAAAAGTTTTTATACTGCAAAAGTAAATGAAAAGTTTTTTAAAGAAACTTATGATTACATCGCCAACAAAATAGATTCAATTAGCGAATATATAGAATCATATATGTTAAAAATAGAACGACTTGAATATAAGTCACCATCACAATGGTTATTTATTTTAAACTATCCAATGTATATTGATTCTTTAAACAAAGCCAATAAACACTTAGAAAACTTTAAAGAAAAATGCGAAAATAAAAAAAGTGTCAAACTAGCTATTACCTACAATGATTTTGATTATAGTCATGTTTTACTAAAAAGTCAAAAATTAGTAGGAATAGAAAATGTTGAAATAACGTCACCAATATATGATATTTTCTATACTTTTTCATGTTTAAATGAGATAAGTATTGATACTAAGATGTATTACGAGGAATATTTCAATAAGTATATGCTAGATGGATATGAAAAAGAGTGGTTACTTTCACTTTTACATATACCAAAAATAAACAATTTGACAACAGATGAAACAAAAAACATACGCGAAGTTGCAAACTCTTTTAATTATATAAAGAATAGTAACGAGATATCTAATATAATAAAAAGTCAAAAGGAACTAGAGTAAATGTTAACTATAGTTCTTTTTTTATTAACAGAAAAAATAGAGTAGTTATTAATAAGAAATAAAATGTACAAAAAAAGTTTTTTTTGATAAAATAAAAAAACGGATAGGTACTCAAGTGGTTAAGAGGCTTGATTGGAAATCAAGTAGGTCATGCAAGTGGCGCATGGGTTCGACCCCCATCCTATCCGCCATAAATATATTAAGGAGTGGTTATATGAAATATACATACAAAACAAAAGATACTTGCTCAATAGAAATAAGTTTTGATATTGATAACGATATAGTAACTAACATATCATTTTTAGGTGGATGTAATGGTAATTTAAAGGCTATTGCCAAGCTTGTTGATGGATGGAAAGTAGAGGATATAGTTGAAAAATTAAGTGGAAATATTTGTGGCAGAAGAACAACTTCATGTGCAGACCAATTAGCAATTGCTGTAAAAGAGGCAAAAATGAAAGGAAATTAATAGGGAAAAATATGAAAACAATTATATTAACTAGCGGTCCTGCTTTTTCAACAAAAAACGAAAAAAATATAAGAAAAGCTGTAAAATTGCAAAACACTAATTTAATTGAAACACTAAAAAATGAAATAGAAAAATATGATAATGTATTGTTTATTTGTAGTAGCCCTGATGAATATAAAACAAATGAAGAGTACGCAACTATTATTTTTAAATCACTTTCTTTATCTGGAATAAAATTTAAAATGATGGATTTAATTGACAGTAGAAATTGGCTTTTTTCTAGGGGATTAATTAATAGTGCTGATTTAATAATTTTAATGGGTGGAGATCCACTTGAACAAATGGAATTTTTTAATAGTATAGAATTAAAAGATAAATTAAAAAAATATTCTAAGTGCGTGATGGGAATAAGCTCAGGATCGATTAATATGGCTAGTGATGTTTACTGCAGCCAAGATAATGAAATAGAAAGTAGTTGCTATTATAAAGGCCTAGGATTAACTGACATAAGGGTAGAACCTCATTTTGATATTAGCGATGAAAAAAGAATTAATGATTTGTTATTAATAGATAGTAAAAGAAAAAATTTTGTTGCCTTGGAAGAAGAATCATTTATTTTAATTAAAAAGAATAATATTGAATTATTTGGTAAAGGATTCTATTTTAATGACGGAAGTTATAAAAAAATAGATGATAAAGAAATTAAAAAAATTTATAATAAGGAGAGAGTGGATGATTAAAAATATCTTATTTGACTTAGATGGTACTCTAATAAATACTTTGCAAAAGCAGTTCAATAAAAAATATTTTGAAAGCTTGGCAATAAAATTCACAAAACAAGGATATGATGCAAGGATATTATCTGCGGCGGTTGCAGAGGGTCTTTCTCTTATGTTACAAAATGACGGAAAAAAAACTAACGAAGAGGTTTTTTGGAGTCACTTTGAAAATAAGACAAATATAAAAAAAGAAATAATGTTATCTACATTTAATGATTTTTATAATAATGAATATGAAGAACTAAATATATGTATCAAAGCAATAGACACAACAAGCAAAGCAATCAATATTCTAATAAATAAAGGATATAACTTAATATTATCTACAAATCCGTTATTCCCAAGAATAGCAATAGAAAAGAGAATGAAATGGGGTAATATTGATCCTGCATGTTTCTCTTATATAACTAGCTATGAGAATTCTTCATATTGTAAACCTAATACCAACTATTATAAACAAATATTAGATAATAATAATTTAAAATATGAAGAAACGATAATGTTTGGAAATGATTTAATTGAAGATTTAGCAATAGAAAAAATAGGAATTGATTGCTATATAATAACAAACAATATGGTAAGTATCGAGAATATTGAAAAATGCGCAAAAAAAGGAGATTACAATGATTTCTTTAAGTTCATCAATAATCTCCCTAAAATAAACTAGTAAATTTATTTATCTAAATCATCAAGTATATCTTTAAGATTTAACTCTAATGAATCATTAGAGTTTTTATTTACTGGAATTTCATCAGTATGAGCAATTTTATCTACGGCATTAAGGTATATATCAATACTAGTTAATGAATTATCTATACCATCAATATTAAAATCATCATTTTTCTTTATCATATATGGTTTAAGAAGTTTGTTAATTTGTCTTCTTCCAATAACAGGTTTACCAGCATTTTTTTCTCTTGCTTCTTCTTTTATTTTTCTAATAATAGCTTGAACATCAACGACTTTAATTCTATAAGCCTTAGGTTTTCTTGCTTTTTCACTATAAGGTAACTGAGCAAATTGTTCTTCATCATCCAAATCAACATCTTCATCTTCGTCATCTTCATCATCATATTCGCAAATTTCTTCAACAACTTTTAGAGTAGATACTTCTTGTTCATCAATTAATCTACTTGGAGCAACAGCATGCATAACTTCGTCAGTATATTCTATTTTTTCTTCCTCAACAAATTCTTGAGTCTCTTGGGCAACTTCTACTTCAACTTTTTCATCAATTAATTTAGTTTCTTCAACATGCTTTTTGATATCCTCTAGTAATAATTCTTGAGCATATATTTCTTCACTTATTGATATTTTATAATCAGAAAAAGGCAATTTGCTTGTTTGATTAGACTTGGAAGCAAATAATATATCTATATTACGTAATTTATCATGATCGTAGGCTAAAGAATCTTCTAATTTAGCTTTTATTTGTTTAGCACTTAAAGATATGTTCTCAATATTGTTAATAGTATCTTTATTCATCAATACCACTCCCATCGGTTTAATTATAATTTAAAAGATAAATAATATCAATTAAAATAATTTCACATTATTTATTTTTTTTGTTACAAATAGCAAATTAACGCCTATTGAATTATTAGGAGGGATAATTATGTTATATGAAATAATAAATGAAAGGGAAATGCAGCAAATAGTGGGAGGATCAGTAGCACAACTTGCGACAGTTCTTGCAGTAGGGGCAATTGCACTAATAACAGTTACGGTATTTAAATTATACCAATCTACAAATGGACAATCTTCATTTGGAAGTGGCTTTGAATTTAAATGGGAAATAGAAGAATAATGAATTCATCTTTTAAAGATATTCCCATAAAAGAACGACCAAGAGAAAAAGCTATAACAAGAGGAATAGATAGTTTATCAGATCAAGAGCTACTTGCTATAATTTTAAAATGTGGAACAAAAGGACAAAATGTACTTGATTTATCTAATCAAATAATGAAAAAGTATTATAATTTTAATAATTTAATGAGTACAACATATCAGGATTTAACTGCAATAACAGGAATAAAAAAAGCAAAGGCAATTGAAATACTAGCAATAATGGAAATTGCTAAAAGAATTCAAAATAATAAATTAGAAAGAATTAAAAGTATAAATTCACCAGAAGATATATACGATAATTTTTCTATATATTTAAAAAATGAAGATAGAGAAAAATTTATGGTAATATTTTTAAACATTAAATCGCACGTTATAAAATATGAAATATTGTTTGTAGGTGGTACAAGTATTTCAATAATAGATGTTAATCTTATTCTAAAAAAAGCAATTAATTATGGTGCTAGTAAGATTATATGCTTACACAATCATCCAAGTGGTGATCCTAGTGCAAGTGTACAAGATATCATGGTTACAAAAAAAATCAATAACGCTGCAAATTTATTAGATATAAAATTATTGGATCATATTATAGTAGGAAAAACAGGTTATGTTTCTTTAAAAAAAGAAGGAATATTTTAAAAAAAGAATCAAAGGTTATAATTCTGCTTTTTTCGACAACAGTAGTTTTTATAATCATTTTATGAGGTGAAATAATGAATAAAAATATTATATTTAAAAATGTAGAAAATAAAATAAACATAATGGTTGATCCCAATTTATCATTTAATACTTTTTTAAAAGAGTTAAAAAATAGATTGGATAGATTGTATATAAAAGATGATTTATTAAAAGCAAACGTTACATTAGATATAAGCAATATAAATCTCGACTCAAAAAAAATATTAAATATATTTGATGTCTTTGCAATGTATGGATCAATATACATAGACAAAATTTTATATAAGCAAGAGAAAAGCAAAAACATTATCTTACATGAAGGAAATATAAGAAGTGGTGAAATTAGATTATTTACAACAAATACTTTAATTATAGGGAATATAAATAAAGGCGCAAAAGTAATAATTAATGGTAATCTTTATGTTATTGGTAAAGTAAGTGGAAATATAGAATTTAAAGGTATCAATAATAAATTGATGGCATCAAATATTGAAGAGAGTTTAGTTAAAATTTGTTCTTTCGAAAAACACTTTAAGGGTATAAATGAAAATGTGTCAATAAAAATAAGTGAAGATAGCATAGTTGAAGAAAAATTTATAGATAGGAGAGGAATTTTATATGGCAAGAGTAATTGTAGTTACATCAGGTAAAGGTGGAGTAGGAAAAACAAGTGTTACTTCTAATTTAGGTATTACACTTGCTAAAAATAGTAAGGTTTGTTTAATAGATGCAGATCTAGGACTTAAAAATTTAGATGTAGTATTAGGCATTGAAAATAGGGTGGTTTTTGATATGCAAGATGTTATAAGTGGAGTCTGTAGCTTATCACAAGCTTTAGTAAAAGATAAACGAAATAATAATTTATTTATTCTTCCAGCATGCAAATCAATTGATGTGCAAAAGATAAATTTTTCATATTTAGAAAAAATAATTAACGACCTAAAACAAAGTTTTGATTACATTTTGATAGATTCTCCGGCAGGAATTGAACGAGGTTTTCATAATGCAATAAGAAATGCCGATGAAGCAATTGTTGTTATAACACTGGATACATCATCAGTAAGAGATGCAGATAAAGTAGTAGGAATATTAAATGGAGCGGGCATTCAAGATGTTAAATTAGTAATAAATAAAGTAAATATGAAACATATTGAAGAAGGAATTTCCCTTTCAATGACTGATGCAATAGATATCTTAGGAGTAGGAATAGTGGGGGTTGTATATCATGATGAAGCAGTAAGTCAAGGTAATAACAAAGGCTTTCCTATAGCTAATGATAATAAAAGTATATCGTCTAAATGTTTTAATAATATAGCAAAAAGAATAAATGGAGAAAATATTGAATTATTGAAGTATAGAAAAAGAAGTTTTTTAGAAAAATTGTTTTCATAAAAGTCATTAAAACATCTCCTCGTTAATATTATTTATTGAGGTGGATAAAATGGAAGAGTTAGAAAAAATAAAAAATCGTATTCAAAATAGAAGAAACTATTCAAAAGAAGTAGATGTTGAGGTTTTAAGCTATGAAAACAAATATAGCAAACCAAGCAAATTATATAAAATAAGCATGTTTACATTAATAATTATGGCACTTTTTTTATCGGTTGCTTTGTATGCAAAAAAAGATGAAAACGGTAAATTTTTAAAAGATAATTTTGGAATAAATGTCAACTTTACTACCTTTAATAAAACAATAAATAATTTAATAAATTTCAGGTTGGTTGAAAATATTGAAAGTGGTGAGTTAGCTGTTTCAAATGTTCCAAATTATGTTCATATTGGAAACGATATGTATGTAAATGGAGGGAGCGAAGTTACTAGCATTGATGATGGAGTAGTTACTTATATTTATAGTGATGAAAGTGGTTATTTAGTAATAGTAGAGAATGACTCAGGCTTTAGAAGTGTATATTCAAATTTATTAGATGTAAGTGTAAAAGTTAATGATAGAATCTATTTTAACAGTGTAATAGGTGTTGTTGAAGAAGAAGTAAAAATAGTTTTTAGTAAAAATAATGAAAAAATAACGTATGAACAAGTTATTGGACTTCTTTAATAAATTTGAAGTAAGTCCTTTTGCTACTTTATTTTTAATTTTAACTTTGATAACAAACAGTTATAAGTTATTTTTTATATATTTTTTTATAACATTTCTTCATGAACTAGGACACATTATTACGGCAAAACTTTTTAGGTTAAAAATAAATAAAATAAAGTTATTAGCAATAGGATTTAATGCAGAAATAGATAACTTAGATTACACAAATAGCTTAAAAGAATTTTTTATTTCCATCGCAGGTCCTTTAACATATTTTTTATCTGCGCATTGCCTTTTATATTTCTATAAATTAGATTACATATCTTATAATGCATTTATGCAAGCAAAAATCATAAACAAATACACTTTGTTTTTTAATTTATTGCCCATTATTCCTTTAGATGGAGGAAGAATATTAAAAATAATAATAGATAATTTTTTAACAAGTAAAAAATCATTATATTTAACAAGCATATTGTCAATTTTTTTAACACTTATATTCATATGTTTAACAATAGAAACCCCACAATGGTTAATATATATTTTTTTGGTTTTGACAAATATCTTTTTTTTAGCAACAATTAATAAGCGATGGAAATTATTTTTAATAAGTAGGTTGACAATAAAAAATAAAAACAAAATAAAAATACATAACAAAAATGATATTTATAGAAATAAGAACAATTACTCTATAAAAAGGAAAATGTTAATAAATGAAAAGGAAATTATTATTAACTTAATAAAAAAAATTAATTGAGCAATAAGCAATAAAAGTTTTAAAGACAAAACATTGATATTTTTATTTAAAAGAAATAACATAACCATATAAAGGCTTTTAGGAGGGCTAAGGAAAATGAAAAAAAATAAAAAATTAATGTTTGTGCCTCTTATACTAGGTTCATTAATAGGAGCAAGTGGATGTTCTTTAACAGATGTTAATATTAACAAAGATAGCATGAATCAAATTATGAATTCTGTTGAAGAATACATGGGCAAAAATAACGCATATTCAAGCACGTATACAAAAGATAGCTTGATGTCACTATTAAACAAAGGCTTTTTTGAATTAACATCAAATCCACGTGTTAACTTTGAAATGACTGAAATCATGTACTCATATGATGATTATGGTAATCCAATTTCATCTAGTGAACCTCATTGTATTTATGACGATATTGAAAGTTATGAGGAGTGCTTTCAACCTTATCTAAATATCAAAGTATATTACGATGAATCAACAGGGACGTTTAAATATTACGAAAAATCAGGCGGATATAATACTGCTAATAATGAAACTTCATGGTCAAAAGAAGACTATATTTTTATTAAGAAAGTAGAAAATTCTAATATGTATAGAAAAACACACTATAAAAACGATCATACTTTTACAACAGTTGAAAAACGTAATTATGAACTATTTTCTGAAAATGAAAAGTGGTCTATATATTTTAAACAACCATCTAGGGTTGTTCATTACTATAACATAATCTATAAAGAGGCAAATGCAGAATCATCTTTTATCAGCTTCAATAAAATAGATGATACGACAGTTGAGTATGTAATTAACAATTATGAAACAAACAATCTTTTTAAATGTACTTTCGTAAATGGAATGTTAGAAAAGTTTCAAACAACTAATTTCAATGTATGGAATGGTTCAGGCGATGACAGAGGCGTTATTGAAATTAATATTAAGTACAATTCTAGCGATATAACAGTTGCCAATATTGATTCATACACTGAAGTTACAGAATAATGAAATATAGGTGCGCTAAATGCGCCCTATTTTTATTATAAATATTTATTTTAAAAATAAATTAATTACATTGACAGTTTAATAATCGTGTGTTAAAATTCTTGTGTTGTACCTCGCTTTGAGGCTACAACCGCACTAAAAAGGTTACTAAAAGTATAAAAATTACTTACCTTAAAGGCGAGTCTTAGTGCCATATTTTAAAATTTTATAGGAGGTGCATGTATGTACGCAATTATTCAAACAGGCGGAAAGCAAATTAAAGTTGCTGTAGGCGAATCAGTATTAGTTGAAAAATTAGATGTTAAAGAAGGAGATACTGTTACATTTGATAAAGTATTACTTGTAGGTGGAGAAAAAACTAAAGTTGGTGCTCCATATGTAAAGGGTGCTAGTGTTAAAGCAACAGTAGAAAAACAAGGTAAAGCAAGAAAAATTATCGTTTTCAAGTATAAACCTAAAACTACTTATCACAAAAAACAAGGACATCGTCAACCATATACTCGCGTTAAAATCGAAGAAATTACTGCTTAATTATGATTAAAATTCAAATTAACAAAACAAACAATAAATACTCTTCATTAATAGTTAGTGGGCACTCTAATTATGATGAACATGGAAAAGATATAGTTTGTGCAGGGGTTAGTGCGGTTGTAACTGGTGGGTTAAACGCATTGGCTAACGAAAACAAAAAAATAATTTCTTGTGGAGTTAAAGAGGGTTATGTTAATATTGATGTCTTAGATATAACAAATGATAATATACAACTTATAATGGATGTGATTATCATTCAATTAAAGACTATTGAAGAAAGTTATAAAAAATACGTTAAAATAAGTGAAAAATAAGGGAGGTTAGTACTATGGAATTCAAGTTAAATTTACAATTATTTGCTTCTAAAAAAGGTGCTGGTTCTACTAAGAACGGACGTGACTCTGAGTCAAAACGTTTAGGCGCTAAAAAATCTGATGGAGAACAAATTAATGCTGGATCAATTATTTACCGTCAAAGAGGAACAAAAATTCATCCAGGTAATAATGTAGGAATCGGTGGAGATGATACATTATTTGCTAAAATTAGCGGATATGTAAAATACGAAAGACTAGGAAAAAATCGTACAAAAGTTTCAGTTTATCCTACTAGATAATTATAATTAATTAGTCCCGAAAGGGACTTTTTTAAAAGGAGAGTGTACCAATGGGAAATATGTTTATAGATAAAGTTGAATTATATGTTAAAGCAGGTAAAGGTGGAAATGGGGCCATAGCTTTTCATCGTGAAAAATTCATTGATAGAGGTGGACCAAGTGGTGGCGATGGAGGAAGAGGCGGAAGCATCTACTTTGTTGCAAGAAGCGGACTTACAACTTTAATAGATTTTAAATATATACATAAAATAATTGGTAATGATGGTGAAAATGGTGGTCAAGAAAAATGCTATGGTCACAAAGGAGAAGATATATACATTGATGTTCCTGTTGGAACTATTGTAAAAGATAAAGAAACTGGTAGAGTCTTAGGGGATTTTACAATGGCAGATCAAACAATTGAAATAGCCAAAGGTGGAAAAGGCGGAAAAGGAAATGTAAAATTTGCTAATAGCAGAAACCAAACTCCAAGAATTGCAGAAAATGGCGATGATGGAGAAGAGTTTAATATTATTATAGAACTAAAATTATTAGCAGACGTTGGATTAGTAGGCTTCCCATCAGTAGGTAAGTCAACTTTACTTAGTGTGCTTACAAATGCTAAACCAGAAATAGCAGATTATCATTTTACAACATTAAAACCAAATTTGGGAGTAGTTTCATTAGTTGAAGGATATGATTTTGTTATAGCTGATTTACCAGGCCTTATAAAAGGAGCCCATTTAGGAAAAGGTTTAGGATTAGACTTTTTAAAACATTTAGAGAGATGTAGAGTAATTCTTCATGTAATAGACATGTCTGCAGCTGATGGAAGAGATCCTTATGAAGATTATTTAGCTATTAAAGAAGAATTAAAACAATACGGAATGAGACTTTTAGAAAGACCAATGATAATAGTAGCGAACAAAATGGATGTAGATGGTAGTGAACTATATTTAGAAGATTTTAAAAGCAAGTTACAAGATGATTTAGAAATATTTCCAATAAGTTCATTTACAAGGGAAGGACTTGTAGAGTTAATAAAGAAAACATATGAATTGGTTAAAAACACTCCAGAATTCCCACTTGTTGACGAAGAGGAAATAAGTGAAATAACAACATTTGAATTTAAAGAAGAAAAAGATTCAAATTCATTTACAATTAGAAGAGAAAAAGGAATTTTCATCGTTGAGGGAGAAAATATAGAGAGAATCTACAAAAAGATAAACATTTCAACTGACGAAGGTGTCATGAGACTTGCTACTATTTTAAATAAAATGGGAGTAGAAGAAGCGCTAAGAAAACAGGGTATTAAAGAAGGAGATACTGTCCGCTTGTGTGACTTCGAATTTGAATATTACGAATAATAGTAACTATAATTTCATATAATTTTTACAAAGGGGGAGATTATATGAAATTTCATATTGTACAAGTAGGCGAAGATATAAATAAAATTTGTGACATTTATAACATTGATAAAGAAACATTAGAAAAGCTAAATCCAACAATTAATAGTAGAAACTTGATAGTAGGAGAAAAATTAAGAGTTATAAAAAAAGAAGATGAGAAAATAGTTGAGGATATATCTTCAATATACGCAAATAAAGAGAAAGACGATATTCAAGACGAGAAATATATTTGTCCTCATTGTAAAAATATAATTTTAATACCAAAGAATAGATTATGATTTCAATCTGTTCTTTTTTTTATTTAATGACTATTGCAGGCTTGATAGAAAAATTGTTTTGACTAATATACATCTAAACTTTATAATATCAATAGAGGTGTAGTTATGAACAAAAATATTTATTATAGAAGTTATATAAAAAGCTATAATTTAATTATAGATATTACAAAAACAATTAAAGATTTTTTCTATCCAGGAGAATATGAATTTGAAAGAATAGATAGTAATTTACCCTTAGAAAAACAAATGGCATTAATAAGAAGCGATTTAGAAAGTTTAAAATTTGAAAAAGAAATTGCTGGAGAATTTATGGCAAATTTGCAACATTATTATTATAATGGAGAACAAGATGGTCGTATAGATAATTTTGTCGATGGATTAGACATGTTTTTTATTCCGCAACTTAAAGAAATGAAAGACAAGATTCAAAATAAATATTTACCATTTATTAAATTAATTTCTATTAAAAATTTCATGTCTGACAATGTAGGAGAATATAGCAATAAACAGGCATGGAAAATGATTTTATCTGATAGAGAAAATGTAAAAGAAATGGAAGACAACATTAAAGATGTAATTTGGTGTTTGATGGATGGGTCAAAGGAAGATATTGCTGATAATTACTTAAAAGATGAATATAAATTAAGTGATATAGAATTTAATAGATACATTAAAGGAGAAGAAAATAGCCACTCATCAATAATAAGAACTACTAATGATAACAATATCATAAATGCTAATTTTAGATTGTTTGATAAATATTTTGGCGATATAATCGGACAAGATGAGGCAATAACAGAAATAAGAAAAACATTACTTAGAAATATAATGTTTTTTAATGCTGAAGATTTGAATCCTGAAGATAGTAAAGTAAATAAGGGACCTCTAGCAACATTTATGTTTTATGGCCCAACAGGAACAGGTAAAACAGAAACAGCAAAAAGAATTGCTAAATTTGTTTTTGGAAACGATAATAAAATGATTGTTATTGATATGAACTCGTACAAAGATGAGAAAGTTTCTGCAAGCGCATTAAAGGGTCATCCTGAAGGATATGTAGATAGTGCAAAAGGAACAGATTTTACTAGATTTTTAGGTGCACATCAAAAAGGAATAATTGTTTTAGATGAGTTTGAAAAGGCATCAGGTGAAGTAAGAGAATTATTTATGACTATGTTAGATGAAGGATATTTTAAAGATGCACTTGGAAATAAATATGATTTGTCAGGATATATTTTTGTTGCAACAACAAATGTTAGTACAGTTTTTGAAAACAAACCTAAAAAGATTGGTTTCCAAGCTAATGATAGCAAACAGGAAATAAAAGATGAAAAAAATAGAGTAAAAGAAGAACTTAGAAGGATTTTTACTGCCCCAATAATGAATAGATTTAACAATGTTATAGGCTTTAATGAAATAAAAAGAGAAGACGCAGAAGTAATTTGTAAAAATATAATTTACAAATTAATAGATAGATTCCAAAATAAAAAATTTAATGGAATTATTCCAAAAATTAAAATTACTAATTTAGATGAAATAGTTGATGTTATTTTAGAAGAAAGTAATTTTAAAAAGGATGGAGTTAGAAGTTTAAATAACGTTATAAATGATATGATTGGATCTCAAATACTAGAGGAAATAGTACAAGAAAATGACAAAATATTCATATCTTGTGAAGACGGCAAAATAAAACTTTCTGTTAAGCCAGAATTTCTATTAGAGCAAAAGACTAGAAATAGGTCATGATAGCAAGCAAATAAATTGATTTTTTTAATATATTTTGATAAATTATATATAAAAGGAATGGTGAGAATATGTTTGATAAAGCTATACATACTATCTTGTATTATGTTATATGGTCAATTGAAATAATAGGTATTTGTATTATTGTTTTTGGAACTTTTTATGCTTTATATAAATTGTTCAAAAATAAATATGAAAGAATAAAGAGTAAGGATAAAAGTGGGGCATCTGTAAAATTAACATTAGCAAATTATTTAGCTCTAGGATTGGAATTTTTATTAGCGGCTGAGATTTTAAGAACAGTTACAACTAATAGAGAATTATCAGAAATATTAGTTTTAGGTGCAATAATTATTTTAAGAGCTGCAATGAGCTTATTAATATATTGGGAACTTTCTTATGAGGAAAAGAAGGAATCTATAATCGAGAAGAAGAAAAATAGAAGCAGCGTTAAGCCGTTGTAGGAGGTAGTTATATGTATAAAATATATGTTGATAAGGGATTTATAAACAAAAATAAAGTATGGAAAAATTTAAACAGTGATGACTGTGAAGTAATTATTTGTAATGGATTTTCTGATTTAGTAATGAATTTAGGGGTCGAAGGAAGAAATATAGTATACCTATACGATTATAATTCTAACAGTGATTGTTATGATAAAGCTCGTGTTTTAAAAGGAAAATTTCCTAATTGTGTTATAAATATTGTAGAAAATGGAGCAAATGTAAATCCTAAACATCTAAATAGAATTGGGGTTAATGCCTTGATGAAGGGCAATGACGCTAAAGTAATTTTGGATAATATTGAACAATCAAAAAAATTAGTTGATACATATTTAAGTGACCAATATGTTCATATCGATGAATCACAATTGAAATATAAGGACATAAATGTAGTAAGTGTAATTGGTCCTAGTGGAGGAGTTGGAAAAACTACTATTTCCACAAATTTAGCTGCTAGTTTTGCAGAATTTGGTTTAAAAACATGTTTAGTAGATTTAAGCTTACAATTTGGAGATGTTGGATTATTCACTAATATTAAACCAACATTTACAGTATATGATTTAATGGTAAACAATACTGATTTTAATCCTAATATGAATTTATTTATTGAACATGTAAATCCTAATTTATTTGTTCTTCCTGCACCAGTTTTACCTGAACAAGCAGATTATATAACAAGATCGATGGTAGCAAAAATGATTAAAAATCTTTCTGTTTACTTTGATGTAGTAGTATTTGATACTCCATCAATAATTAACGATATTTGTTTAGAATTATTCCAATTATCTCAACAAATAGTTTTGGTTACAACTAAAGATTTAGGATCTTTAAAAAATTCAAAATTAGCAATAGATATTTTAACAAAACTACATGTAGAAAATAGACTTAAACTAGTTTTAAATAAATATGATAGCCCTAAATTTGTTGTTGAAAATGAAGCGGTTAGAAGAATGCTTGGGGTAGATATTATATCTTTAGTTCCACATACTAATACAATTACAGGTAATGCTATTAATATGGGAGTACCATTCATTTATTCATATCCTAGAGAGGCAATAAGCGATTCTATTAGAGATTTGATGAGCAAAGTTAGGTACAACTGCATAATTGGAGATACCAAAATTGAAAAGAAATAATCTAGGAATAATAAGTTTTGTTTCAATAATTGTTGTTTTAATAACTACATTACTTTTTACAATAATAGTCTTAAGGTCATAAAAATTACTTAAGACTATTTTTTTATTGTTACAAGAGTAATAAAACCATATCACATTTCGTAATCTTTAATAAGGGGGAATGTGAATGAAGTTAAACGAATTATTAAAGACAATCAATATACAAGTAGATAAAGATATTGATATTAAAGGAATAACATGTAATAGCAAGGAAGTAAAAAAGGATTATCTGTTTATAGCAATAAAAGGAAATAAATGTGATGGAAATGATTATATACAGGAGGCAATAAATAAAAAAGCAGCGTATATCATATCTGATAGTAAACAAGGAGAAAAAATTTTAAAAGTTAATAATATAAATGAATTAAAAGCAGAGTTGTTTTATAAGTTTTATGATTGTCCACAAGAAAAATTACAGATTATTGGTGTTACCGGGACAAATGGGAAAACAAGCACGGCATATATAATTTATGATATTTTAAATAAGTTAAATAAAAAATGTATGTATATAGGCACTTTAGGAATATATGATGGAGAATATTATACCAATATAAATAATACTACACCTGATTGTGATATTTTATCTAAAGAATTATATAAAGCTGTTAAAAGAAAGACTAAATATGTAGTGATAGAAGTATCAAGTCATGCCCTTAGCTTTAATAGAGTAAAAGGAATCAATTTTAAAGGTGCGATATTTACAAATTTAACTCATGAACATTTAGATTATCATATAACTATGTCAAATTATTGTTTGGCAAAACAAAAACTTTTTAATAGTTTAGATAATAGTTCATTTGCAATTATAAATTACGATGATAAATATCATTATGAAATGGAAAAATTCACTAATGCTAAAGTAATCCATTATGGATTAGAAAGCGTTGAAAATCAAATAAAAAATATTTTAAGAGGGTTAGATGGAATTTCTTTTGATTTAGGAAGTTATGGAACACTAACCTCAAAATTACTAGGGGTAATAAACATATATAACATAAGCGCTGCATTTCTTACACTTATAGAATTAGGATTTTCTCAACAAGAAATAAAAGAAAAAATAAAAGATGTTAACACAATTAATGGAAGATTAGAAAAAATATATAGTGATAGTTTTTCCGTTGTTTTAGACTATGCACATACTCCAGATGCAATGGAAAAAGTTTTATTAGAAATCAAACCTTTAGTTTCAAATAGATTAATAGTATTATTTGGTTGTGGTGGAAATAGAGATATTTCAAAAAGATCGATTATGGGGGATATAGCTACTTCATATGCAGATGTGACTTACATAACTAGTGATAATCCTAGAAAAGAAGATCCCTTATCAATAATAAAAGACATTTTAAAAGGATGCAAGAATGCTAAAAAAATAGTAATTGAAGAAAATAGAGAATTGGCACTACGAAAGGCGCTAGCAGAAATTCAATCAGGAGATATTTTAATGGTTTTAGGAAAAGGCCATGAAGAATATCAAATAATAGGAGATACTTGTATTGAATTTAGCGATAAAAAGATGATATGTAAATGGCTACAAATATAATTGTTTTCTTTAAAATAATTTTTTCATTCATATTAAGTTTTATATTATCTATTTTCTTTACAAAAAAAATAATAAATATAAGTAAAAAAAGAAACGCAAGCCAAATAGAAAGACAATATTTAGAAAATCATATTGCAAAACATGGAACGCCAACAATGGGAGGAATAGGTTTTGTTCTATCGAGTTTAATAACTTTTTTTATTGTAAACTTTAATAGTAAAATAAGTTATGGTGTCTTAGCAATTTTACTTGCTTACATGGGTTTCTTTTTTATAGGATTTTTTGATGATTATTTAAAAGTAAAAATAAAAACCTATGAAGGATTAAAAGCAAGCATTAGAATTTTATTAGAAATAGCACTTTGTACGTATGTAATATTAATATTAAAAGAAGGAGGGTTTACTCTAAATAGGTTATACATGCCTTTGTTAAAAGGATTTGTAAATACAGCTCATTTATTTTTACCTTTTTTCTTGTTAGTTCTAATAGGTAGCGCAAATGCTATAAACTTAAGTGATGGATTAGATGGTTTGGCAAGTGGTTTAGCAATGATAGCTTTAACACCTTTTATTCTAATAAGTCTGATTCAAGGAAATTACCAATTAACTATTTTATTAACTTCTATAATAGGTTCTTTAATAGGATTCTTGTTTTTCAATTTCCATCCTGCAAAGATTTTTATGGGCGATTGTGGATCACTTGCACTAGGAGGCTTACTTGGTGCTAGTGCTATAGTCTTAAATAGTGAAATAATTTTAGTAATAGCAGGTATTGTTTTTGTTTTAGAAGCTTTTAGTGTAATTTTACAAGTTTCTTACTATAAATTAACGCATAAAAGAATATTTTTAATGTCCCCATTACATCATCACTTTGAAAAAAAAGGATGGCAAGAATGGAAGGTAGTAATGATGTTTTATTTAGTAGGATGTTTTGCTTCTATGTTAGCAATTATAATTGAGGTGATATAAATGAATTACTTATTGTTAGGAGCAGGAATAACGAGTATTGAATGTTTAAAAACATTAGTTTATTTAAAAAAGAAAGTAAGTATTTGCTTAAATAGAAATGAATTAAATAAAATAAAAGAATATTATGCACTGATAGATAAAATAATATATTTTGATGATTTTTATGAAATTGATTTTGCAAAATATGATTATATAGTTAGAAGTCCTGGACTAAGCATTACTAATCCCTATATACAATACTTAAAAGAAAAAAATATAAAATTAATTAATGAAATGGAACTAGCATATCTTTTATCAAATAAAAAAGGATATTATATAGGAATAACAGGGAGTAATGGCAAAAGTACGACAGTTAGTTTGTTATATGAATGCATAAAAAAACAAACCAGTAATGTGATACTAGCAGGTAACATTGGAATACCATTAATTTCTTTGTTAAATAAAATAAATAATTACACAATTATTATTTTAGAAATGTCTAGTTTTCAACTAGAAGACATGCATGAATTAAAATTTGATATAAGTTGTATACTTAATTTATCCGTTAATCATTTAGATTGTTTGCCAGATCTAGAGTATTATTATAATAGTAAATTTAATATAACAAATTTGCAAAACGAAAAAGATTATTTTATTACAAATATGAAAGATTCATATATAGTAGAAAAGATAAATTCATTAGAATTAAGCTCTAAAATAATAGATTACAATAAAATAGAATTAAAAGAAGAAAACTTTAAATTAAAAGGAGACCATAATAAAGACAATATAAAAGTAGTAATAACTATTTTAAAGATTTTAGGATTTGAAATAGACTTTTTTACAATCAAGAATTTTTTGCCATTAAAGTATCATTTACAAGAAAAAAGAGTAAATAACTATTTAGTAGTAAATGATTCAAAGTCAACTAGTGTAGAATCTTTAAAAAAAGCTATAGAAACGTATAAAGATAATAATGTTATCTTGATATTTGGAGGAAAAAATAAAGGAGGAGATTTTTCGTTTTTAAACTCAATAAAGTTAAAGAGAAAAATATGTTTTGGTAATTTAAGTAAAGAAATAGAAAATGTTGATGTTGATTATAAAAAATATTATTTACAAGACTGCGTCAATTATGCATTAAATAACGTAAGTAAAGAAGATGTAATATTGTTTTCATGTGGATGTTCATCTTTTGATTTATTTAAAAATTACAAAGAAAGAGGAGACTTTTTTGATAAATTAACTCTATAATTATTTAAGGTGAGGGAAATGTCTAGTATAAAAAGCGATTTAAAATATTATAGAAAATTTATTAAAACTACTACTAAAGGAATAATTCTTGATTTAGGATGTGGCAGAGGTAAAATTTCAGAATATCTAACCAGGCAAGGATACAATTGTATTGGATATGATAATTGTGAAGGTATAATAGAAAGGGGTAAAGAGTTATATCCATCTTTAAATCTCAATGTAGGAGATATGGTAGATATTCCTCTTCAAGCAAAAAAAGCTAATGGTGCAATCTATATTTATTCATTATCATTTTTAAATGATGAACAAATATTAAAATCTTTTATATCGTGCAATAAAAATTTGCTTAACAAAGGAACAGTTTTAATATCAGTATTAAGTAAAAAAGATGAAGAAGATGAAGACAATATTCTTACTATCAATCCTATTAATAAGGAAAAATTAAAAACATTATTAAATAAAACTGGTTTTAAAATATATTATTGTAAGTATAGAGATAAAAGTAAAGATGCGATACATGTAATAGCAAAAAAACATAAAAATATTCAATAATATAATTAACTATCTTTGTCATATATTTAAATAGGTGATTTTATGAGATTATCTTTAAATAAAAATGGTAAGATAGTTTTATTTTGTGTTTTAACATTAGTAATAATTGGTATATACGAAGTTTATAGTTCAAGTAGAATATGGGCTTTATATAAAGAGAATGACTCATTATATTTTTTTAAAAGACAACTAGGATTTTCAATTATTGGTATTATAGCTATGTTTATATCAATGAAAATAAATTTACATTTTGTGTTTAAATATAATAAATTAATTTTAATATCAGGTTTTTTACTTTTAGGATTAGTTCTTATTCCAGGTGTTGGAATTGTAAGAGGAGGAAGTAGAAGCTGGTTTGGTATAGGAAGTTTTGCTATACAACCAGCTGAATTCTTTAAAGCATCTATAATAATCTATGGTTCGGTTTATTTAGAAGAACATTACAAAAAGACAAAAAAATTTATAAGAGGTCTTTTTCCATTGCTTTTTTTAACACTATTAGGATTTTTATTAATAATGCTACAACCGGATTTAGGAAGTGGAGTAGTTATGGTTGGTGCAGTAGTAATCATGAGTATAATTTCAAGGGCATCAATAAAAAATTATTTGAAATTAGGGTTATTAGGAGCATTAGCGTTTGTTTTACTTATCTTATCTGCCCCATATAGAATAAATAGAATAACTGCTTTTATTGATCCGTGGCAAGATCCTTTAGGTACAGGGTTTCAAATAATACAATCAATGTATGCATTAGGGCCTGGAGGATTACTAGGAAATGGCATAGACGGAAGTATTCAAAAACACTTTTATTTGCCTGAACCTCAAACAGATTTTATTTTTGCAATATTTGCAGAAGAATTTGGTTTTATCGGCTGTACAATTGTCTTATTATTATTTGCAACTTTAATAATAAGTGGGTTTAGAATTGCAAGAAATAGTAAAAATTTAAGAAATTGTTTTCTAGCAGTAGGTATAACTGCACTAATAGCAATACAAGTTGTCATAAATTTATGTGTTGTAGTAGGTTTATTTCCTGTAACCGGAATTACGTTGCCTTATTTTTCATATGGCGGTTCTTCTTTAGTCTTAATTTTATTTTTAAGTGGTTTTTTAATAGGTATAGATAGAAAGGAAATCAAATATGAAGATAATAGTAACTAGCGGTGGTACAGGAGGGCATATATATCCAGCAATATCTTTAATAAAATATTTACAAAATCATGGAGAAGAAGTCTTATTTGTTGGGGCTAGAAACAAAATGGAAGAAGAAATAGCCAAAAAAGAGGATATAAATTTTTGGGGATTAGAATTTAGTAATAGAGTTGGTTTTGTAAATAAAATAAAATTTTTAATAAGCATGATTAAAGCTTTTTACCATTCATTAAAATTATTAAATAAATTTAAAGCAAATGCAGTAGTTGGCTTTGGTAACTATATAAGTTTTCCTTTATGCTTAGCGGCAAAGATAAAAAAAATACCAATCATTTTGCATGAGCAAAATAGTATAATGGGAAAGGCTAATAAAATATTAGGATACATAGCAGAAAAAATAGGATATAGTATACCTTTTATAAAAGAATATCATAAAGAAAAGTTAGTTAGCGTAGGAAATCCTCGATCTAGTGAATGTTTAAAAAACGGATTTAATCCTTTTAAAATAGATATAACTAAAAATAATATTTTGATTTTTATGGGAAGTTTAGGTTCAAGCAGCGTTAATTCTACTCTAAAAAAATTCATTAATGAAAATGATGATGAAAATATATATCATATCGTAACAGGAAAAAAACACTATCAAGACTTCGTGAAAAATATAAAAATAAAATCGAATATAAAAATATATCCATATATAGATGACATGATAAATCTTATGAAAAAATGTGATTTGGTTATTACAAGAAGTGGCGCCACAACAATTAGTGAAATAATAACATTAGGACTACCAAGTATTTTAATTCCAAGTCCTTATGTAGTAAATAATCATCAATTTCATAATGCGAATTATTTATATAAAAATAAAGCTTGTTTGATGCTAGAAGAAAAAAATTTAAATAGTAAGTCATTAAAAGAACATATAAATAAAGTTTTAAATAATCGTGAACTTAGGATAAATTTGCGATTAAATAGCCTAAAACTGGCTATTTTTGATAGTAATAATAAAATTTATAATTTAATAAAGGAATGTGTTAAATGAATAAATCATTAATTAAACATTTAAAAAATATAAATAAAGATATAATAAAATTAAATGTATCTCTTAAAAATTACAATACCTTAAAATTAGAGAGTACAGCGAAGTATTTTATTACGCCAACAACATTTATGGAATTAAAAAGAGTAATTCAAATACTAAAAAATTTTTCTATAAAATACTATATTCTAGGTAATGGATCAAATATTATTTTTAGTAGCAAAGAAAAAGAATGTATTATTAAGTTAAATTTTATGAAAAATAATAATATTAATATAATGAACTCCAGCGATTTATTGATGATAAAAGCAAATGAATTTTTAAAAAAAGGATATGGTGGATTTGAGTATATAAGTAATATTCCCGCTAGTGTTGGTGGGGCTATTTTAATGAATGCAGGAGCATATAATCATAATTTTAGCGATATTATTGAATACGTATATTACTTAGATGAAGATTTGAAGTTTAAAGTCATAAATAAAGAAGACTGTAAATTTTCATATAGAAATAGTGTGTTCCAGACTGGTAATAAAATTATTTTAGGATGCAAGGTAAAATTATTAAAAGGTAACATAGAAGAAATAAAGGAGATAATGAAATATTGTACTGAAAAAAGAAAGAATACTCAGCCTATAGAATTACCAAATTGTGGTTCAATATTTAAAAATAGCGATAAATACTATTCAGGACAATTAATAGAATTGTTAGGATTAAAGGGATATAAATATAATGGAGCTAGAATTAGTTCTAAACATTCTAACTTTATAGTAAATGAAGAAAATGCTAATTTTGAAGATATAATGTATTTAATAAATTTTATAAAAAATGAAGTAAAAAAAACGTATAATGTAAACCTAAAAGAAGAAGTAATTGTAATAGATTAGATAAAACTAATATTTGTAATAAATATAAGTTTGGATAAATTGAAAAAAACTCCTAAAAAGTGTATCCTATTTATATAGATAGGAGGTTTTTGTAATGACTAATGGTGAAAATAATACAAATACGAAAACATACTCCATTGATACAGAAAGAGCCAACTATCATAGTAAACTAAGAAAAAGAAAATTAAAAAGAATTTTTATTGTTATAATTATTTGGATGTTAGTATTTGCCTATGCATTTACTCCAATATCCAAAGTTAATTTGAAAGTTGAGGGAAATGTATATTATACAAAAGAAGAAATAATGAATATAGCGTATATTAATAAAAATGATTATTGGTGGTTAGTGGACACTAAAAAAGCAAAAAAAGTACTAGAATCTTTTGATAATATAGAATACGTTAATTTTAAAAAATCACCACTTGGGATAACTGTTAAATTGCATGAAGTATATCCTTTAGCAATCAAAAATGATAAATACGTTATGAATAATAATGATATTATAAACATTGATGAATATAGCTTTAATTCTAAAGTAGGAAATTTAATTAGCTTTGATAAAATTGGAAGTGAAGATTTAGAATATTTAGTAAAGAAATACAAAAATATTAGTTTAACGATTAGAAGTCATTTTAGTGATATAGAGATAATAAGCAACAAAGATAACTCATACAAGTTTGTAAAAATACATGGGTATGATGATAAAATTGGATATTTTATAATGAAATTGGATTTAGTATTTCTTAATACTAAATTAACTACTAATAAATACAATAAAATTATAGGAGAAATCAGTAAAAATAATGTAGAATATAAAGAAGATAAACCTGTTTTGATTGCTTATCATCAACTAGATGAAGAAGCATTTGAAATTGTTGATGTTTTTAAGGAGGAGTAATTATGAATAGATATCAAATTTTTACCACTATAGAATTTGTTGATGATTTAGTAAGAATGTGTATAGGCGAATACTATAATGAGAAGTTTTATATATTCGATACCTTTAAGTGCCAATGTAGCGGACTTGAAGCCTCCAATATTATTAATAAAGAAGAAGTAAAGAATACAATTTTAGATTTAGTTGAATTAATTAAAGAAAAGGATGGAGTTGTAGTTGAAGAATTCATTTTATGTATGCCATCTAACCATCTAATTATAAATGATTTTGCATCAACATCTCCAGTAATTGGTGCAAATCACGTAATTAGTCAATATGATATAAATGAGGCACATAAAGCAGCTACCAAGATAAGACGTCAAGATAATGAATTGATTATAGGCATTTGTCCAATAGAATATCAATTAGAAGATAATCAAAAAATGGATTCGCCGCCGCTTAAATATAAATCTTCAACATTTAAAACATTATTTAAAGTTTATATGATGCCATCAGAAATTTATGATACATATTTAAGTGTAATTACAGAATGTTGTTTTAAAGTAAGTAAATATTATTTAGATATTGATTGTTTATACGCAGGAATTTATGAAGAAGATGATATAAGTTCTTCTATTTTAAATATTGATAAATACTCAACAAATTTATTACTTTATAAAAAAGGAAAAATATTAGAGAAAATTACTGTTCCTTATGGTACATATGAAATTGAAAAAGATTTGGAGAACATTTTATTAATAAAAGATAAAAAAGAAATAAAGAATCTTATATATAATGTAGGAAGTAGTATTACTGGTGAAAACAACTATATAACTGTTTGTAAAAATAAAGAAGGTAAATATATCAGTGAAAAACAATTAAATGGAATAATAGAGCAAAATATGAAAGATATTTTCGCAAGTTTATTTAACAAAATAAAAAAAGAAATAAACATAAGTGATCTAGATATCTGTATTACAGGATATGGAGCCAACATTAAAGGAACGGACAAGTTATTAAACAAAATGTATAAGTGTAATGCAAGTGTATTTGTATCAACATATTTAGGCTTGTATAATAGTGGATATTGTCAGACAATAGGTATGCTAAAATTAAACTATAAAAAAATTAGTCAAAACAAGTATATAAATATACAAAATGATAGTTATAATGATATAATAATAAATAAAGAAAGTAGTTCAAAATTTGATAAATTTATTTTAGATGATGATGAATTAGACTAGGAGGAATTATAAATGAGTGTGGATGGAAAATTTGCGGATTTAGAAACATATCAAAATTTATGCACTATTAAAGTTGTAGGAGTAGGCGGAGGCGGAAACAACGCTGTTGATCACATGATAGAATCAGAAATTAGTGGAGTAGAATTCTGGGTTGCTAATACTGATGTACAAATGTTATCAAAATCCAAATCGAACAATCGTATAATTTTAGGTGAAACAATAACAAAAGGACTTGGTGCTGGTGCTAATCCTGCAGTAGGAAAAGAAGCTGCTATTGAGAGTGAAGATAAAATTAGAGAAGCTTTAGAAGGTGCCGATATGGTATTTATAGCTGCTGGAATGGGTGGAGGAACAGGAACCGGAGCTGCCCCTATATTTGCTAAAATTGCTAAAGAGCAAGGAGCTTTAACAATTGGAGTCGTAACTCGTCCATTTAGTTTTGAAGGAAAAGGAAGAAGTTTACAAGCAAGTGAAGGAATTCAAGCTTTAAAAGAAAATGTTGATTCATTAATCATAATTTCAAATGACCGCTTATTGCAAATGAATGGTTCAATTCCTTTTGATAAATCTTTTGAGTTAGCAGATGATATATTAGGTCAAAGTGTTAGAACTATAACTGATTTAATTAGTACAACAGGATTAATAAATAGAGACTTTGCTGATGTAAGAACTGTTATGTATAATAGGGGAATTGCAATGATTGGATTTGGTTCTTCTAGAGGAGCAAACAGAGTTAGTGAAGCAACAAATAAAGCAATATCATCTCCTTTACTTGAAGCATCATTCCAAGGTGCTAGACAAGCTATTGTTAATATAAGTGGCGGAGATGTAACTTTATATGACATTAATGATGTAACAGAAATCATTAGAGAAGCATCTGGTAACGATATAAATATTATCTTTGGAGCGTCAATACTAAAAGATGCTGGAGATGAATTAAGAGTGTCTGTTATTGCTACTGATTTTGATGAAGCAAGTATAGTTAGAAATGAAGTTTCATATAACAAAAGACCAACTAATATAGAATATCAACAAACATCTCTTGATATTGATGAAGCAAGTAAAGAAGATAAAGATGATTCAGAGGATAAAGATAATTATAAAGATGATTTAATTCCAGATTTCTTAAAATAGTAATTTTCTTGAGGAGGTAAAACTCCTCTTTTTTATTATTAAATTTATAATATAAATTTCAAGAATCGACATTTTATTTAAGGTTAAATTCATATAATTTGTATAGGTGATAAATTATGAATGCATATATAGATTTATCTTATATATTTCATGTCTTTTTAGTAATTAATAGTTGTATTTTATCTAAAAATATTTCAAATTTAAAAATCAAAATGAAAAATATTTTATTAATAAGTATATCTAGTATATTAATATATTTTAATGTTTTATTTGCTGAGGATAGAAGTATTTATTTAAATACAATATATTACATATCTTTGTTTTATATAATTTATAAAAAAAAGTTCGTAGTTTCTCTTATATCATTTGTTTTTTCTTATTATAGTCAAGTTGCTATCATAAAAATATTTACAAATACAATTTATTTATATAGGGGAATTGTAATGCTATATACTCCCAAATCATTTATGTATATTTTAATATCACCATTAATAATATTAATAATAGGATTAATATCAAAAAGTATTAAATCACTAAGACTATTAAAGAAGTATCGCTATGACGTTAAATTAGTTGTAGGAGATAAAACTGTCAAAACAAATGCTTATTTTGATAGTGGCAACACAGTAAAATTTAAAAATTTGCCTGTAGTTTTTTTAACTAATGAATTAAAAGATAAAAATGTATGCTATGAAAAACTATTGATAGAAGGAATTGGATATCAAAACAGCGAATATAAAAAAGGAAAAATATTGTTTGAAGAAAAAGAAAAAGAGGTATATTTTGCCTATGTAAATAAGAAAAGTTTTAATGGTTGTAAATGTTTATTAAATGTATATTTACTTAAATAGGAGGAAATAAATATGAAATTACTAGAAAAAATAAAAAGTATAATAAGAAAATATTTTGTAGATGGTGAAGTATATTATATAAATGGAAGTGAAACATTACTTCCGCCATTAGATAAAGAAGAAGAAATAATATTATTAGAAAAGAGTAATAATGGGGATATTAAAGCTAGAAATAAATTGATAGAACACAATTTAAGACTTGTAGTATATGTTGCTAAAAGATTCGAAACAAACTCATTTAACTTAGAAGATTTAATAAGCATCGGAACATTAGGGCTAATAAAAGCAATATCAACATTTAAAGCTGACAAAAACATAAAATTAGCTACCTATGCATCAAGATGTATTGAGAATGAAATATTAATGTTTTTGAGAAAAAAAGCAAAAATGAAAGTAGAAATCTCATTAGATGAACCATTAAAAATGGACTATGATGGAAATGAGTTATTATTAAGTGATGTTTTGGGAAGTGATTCTAATCAAATAAGTGAATCTTTAGTTAATGAAGAAAAAAAAGAAGCCTTGTACAATGCAATAGAAGCCTTAAGACCCAGAGAAAAACTTATATTAAAAATGAGATTTGGATTATATGAATGCGAAGAGATGACACAAAAAGATGTAGCTGATACCTTAGGGATATCCCAATCCTACATTTCACGTCTTGAAAAAAGAATCATAAAAAAGTTACATTCTAAACTAACTAAATAATTTGAATAAATAAAAAGTGTTTGGGAATACTCTTACTAGAAAGTAGGAGATAATGTGGCCAAACATAAAGTAGATATAACAGGAATTAAAACGACAAATTTAAAAGTATTAAAAAATGAAGAAACAATTGAGTTAATTAAACAATATAAAGAGACGGGTAATAAGGAAAAATTAGAAAGTATTATAATGGGAAATATGAAACTTATTTTATCTGTTATAAAAAACTTTGCTAATAGATGTGACAATCAAGATGATCTGTTTCAAATTGGATCGATTGGACTTATTAAAGCAATAAATAATTTTGATTTACAATATAATTTAAAATTTTCAACATATGCTGTTCCAATGATAATTGGTGAGATAAAAAGATATTTAAGAGATAATACCCCAGTTAGAATATCAAGGCAAATTAAAGATTTAGCGTATAAAAGTTTGAAAGCAAAAGAGGAATATATCACTAAAAATAACGAAGAACCAACAGAGGATATATTGGCAAATATTCTAAATGTTGAAACAAATGATATTCAAGAAGCACTTAACTCTACCCAAAGTGTTGTTTCTTTATACGATACAGTGTATGGAGAAGGGGATGAGAGTATTTTTATCATAGATCAACTAAGTGATGAAAGTCAGAGCAGTGAAAAAACTATAAACTATATTACCTTAAAACAAGCTTTGGCATCTTTAAACAAATCTCAAAGAGATGTTATAAAAGATAGATATTATTTAGGTAAAACTCAGTTTGAAATAGCAAGCGAATTCAATATTTCACAAGCTCAAGTTTCCAGGATTGAAAAGAGTGCAATTGATTCGTTAAAATCATTTTTTTTCTAATCTAGCATATAATTTAAAAGGTGATTGCTGTGAAACTAGCCCATTTGAAGAAAAGACAAGTGATAAATGTGTATAATGGGCAGTTTATTGGCTATATAAAAGATGTTATAATATCCTTTCCATGTGGTAATATTGAAACCTTAATTGTACAACCAAATACTTTTAAAAGAATTATATTATTCTTTTCTACCAATAATAAAATATATGTAGAATGGTCTGATATAATATCAATAGGAAAAGATGTAATTTTAGTTAATATAATTGCTAATTAAATAATTATTTTTGTATAATAAAAAAGGTAGAGGTGTTAGCAATGAAGTTTATTAATAAAATAAAAAATAAATTATTTCCAGATGATAAAGAGATTTTATTTTATGAAAGTGGGAATAAAGACCAAAAAGAAAATAAATTTATTAACAAACCAGTACATGATGATAAAGCTCCTATTAATTATCAACCAAGGTCATTTTCTAATACTGAGGAAATTAGTGATGCCTTACTAGCCGGTAATATTGTTGTTGTAGATGTTTCTTTATTAAATAAACGAGACGCTTATAGAACGATCGATTTTATAAGTGGGGTTTGTTATGCCCGCAACGGAGATATAAAAAGGATTAATAAAACAACATTTGAGTTTAATATAAATAAACAATAGACATAAATAAATTTTAAATATAGCTAATGAATGAAAAAAATTAATTTAATATAAATATAGTTGCTATTGGTTACAAATTTTGCTATAATTGTCACATGCTCAAATGGCGGAATGGTAGACGCAGTGGACTCAAAATCCACCGGTTCGCAGCCATGAGGGTTCGAGTCCCTCTTTGAGCACCATAAAAGTTGAAATAACCCCCGTTTCTTGGACTGAAATATGTTACAATGAAATGGGGGTTTTACTATATGAGATACACTGTAAAAGATAAATTAAAAATGGTTAAAGAACACGTTTGTGAAGGGATACCATTACATGAAATAGCAAAGA
>JBGVED010000043.1:0-21789 GCA_045119835.1 Bacilli bacterium
TATTTATATCTATTCATTGAGTTCATTACTTGTTTAATTTGTGATTCAGATGGTTTTCTACCCATTTGCATAAACATAGCACGAATCATCTTTTCGTTAATAGGTGGATTCTTTTTTAATTGAGATGCAAACATTTTTCTTGAAAGGAAAAAACTTGCTATTCCTCCTACTATAACACCAATAATTAAATATAAAATATTAGCCCAAATACCCATAAATTCAACCTCATTTCCTCTACTATTTTACCTAATATTACTAGAACTTACAAGCCCAATTATCTCAATTTTATAATTATTTACATCTATCCCCACCAGTTGAGGAAAATTATCTGCTAATGTGTTAATAAACGGACTAACCTCATAATCTGTTTCTACAGCTATACAATTATAGGTTAAAGTTAATACTTCTTTATTGCCAGTAATAAAATTATTTAAAGAAAATATGTTTTTATCTGAATAAAAATCTTTTCTACATTCATATTTGTTTTTTAAGACATCATTGATTTTACAAACATCAAGTTCATCAACAAATAAATTAAACTGTTTTTCATAATAACAAGATTCTTCTTTTCTATAAAACATTTCTAAAAAAGCTTTTAAATTATCTCCTTTAAACAAATCATAAAAATCATTATTAATCATATAAAAACAATATTTCCTCATATACATCACCTAAAAATAATATATACAATTCTAATGTCGAAATTTATCTAAATTCATTTGATAATATTTTTTATTTTATTATAAATACTATCAAAATCAAAATTCATAGCCTTGATAACATCACTAGCTTTAGCACTCTTACCAAAAGTATCTATACCAATGTTATACTTACCATATTTACTCCATCCAAAAGTAGAAAGCATTTCTAAAGTAATAGTTTTATTATAATTTCCTAATATCCTTTTTTGATATTTTTTACTTTGCTTTTCAAAAACATACCATGAAGGCATAGAAATAACATTAACATCAATGTTTTCAAGGTTTAGTTTATCACAAACTTCTAATGCTAAATTAACCTCACTACCACTAGCAATAATACTATATTTACTGTTTTCACTATATCTAACGAAATAAGCTCCCTTGTTAAATTCTTCTTCACTAACTATATGATTAGTTTTAAGATTTTGTCTAGATAGAATAAGTGCAACTGGCGTTTGACTATTAAAAGCCATTTTATAAGAAAGTTTTGTTTCGCATTCATTGCATGGTCTAATAACATTAAAACCAGGTATACTTCTAAGCATCGCTAATTGTTCAATAGGCTCATGAGTTGGACCATCTTCTCCAACAGCAATAGAATCATGAGAAAACAAATATACATTATTCAAATGCATCAAACTAGCCATTCTAAGAGAAGGCTTCATATAATCACTAAAAACTAAGAAACTACCGCCAAAAGTTTTAAGACCTCCATGAAGCAATATTCCATTATTTATAGCACCCATTGCAAACTCTCTGATACCATAATTTATAGTTTGCCCATTGAAATCGCCCTTACAAATACTAGCAGAATTATCTATTGAAGTCATTACAGACTTAGCTACATCGGCACTTCCACCAATCACAAACTCATTTTTATTTGCTAGTAAATTAAGCATAATTTTAGAAGCATTTCTTGTAGAAATTTCCTTCCCCATCTCAATATTAAAATTATCTAAATCACTAAAGTCAATTTCATTACTAAAACATTTTAACAATCTAGCATAATCATCTGGATACTTTTCTTGATATTCCTTCAAACATTTGTTCCATTTAGAATACTCTTTCTTACCACGTTTAATAAAATTATCTTGAAAATCTTTATACGCTTCCTCACTATACTCAAAAGTAGAATTTACGTTTAAATTAACTTTTAATTGTTTTAAATCTTCTTCGTCTAATGGTGCACCATGAACTTTACATGTGCCTTGATATTTACTACCTTCCCCAATAATTGTTTTAACAATAATTAAATTTGGTTTATCACTTTTTTTAGCCTCATTTATTGCCTTTCCTACTGAATAAGGTTCATTATTTTCAATATTTATAACATTGAATCCACAAGCATCAAATCTTTGAGCAACATTTTCAGAGAATGAATTACTCAAAGGACCATCAAGAGTAACATCATTAGCATCATAAATCACTATTAACTTATTTAAACCTAAATTACCAGCCAAAGAAATAGCTTCTTGAGTTACTCCTTCTTGCATATCTCCATCCCCACATAAAACATAAGTATAGTGATCAAATACCTTAATATCATCTTTATTAAATAAAGATGATAATTTTCGTTCTGCAATCGCACTACCGACACCCATTGGAATACCTTGTCCAAGAGGACCTGAAGTAGCATCCACTCCGTCAGTAACATCACATTCAGGATGACCTGGAGTAAGCGAATTAAGTTTTCTAAAATTTTTCAAATCATCAATGCTAATTTTATAACCGCATAAATGAAGAATGTTGTATAAAAGACTAGATGCGTGACCACTTGCTAAAATAAATCTATCTCTATTTATCCATTTGCTTTGTTTAGGATAAGCATTTATAAATCTATTAAATAATGTATATAAAATAGGAGCACTACTAAGAGCCATGCCTGGATGACCACTATTTGCATTACAAATAGTATCCATTGTAACAGCTTTAATTTCATTAATTGTTCTCATCTTCATCCCCCTTAACTACTTTTAAAGATTCTAATCTTTGTCTAAACCCTTCTCTAAATAACCTAAGATACTCTTGTCTTAGCTTTGCTTGTTCTGCTTTTTCTTCTTCAGTTAAACCCTCTTTTTTACTTTTATTAGCTAAAAAATTAATTCTATCTATAAGTTCTTGATCAATCATTATTTTCCTTCTCCTTTACATAATTTACTGCTTCCTGGTAAGTATTAAACTTTCTTATAGTTCTCTCACTGCCCTTTTTTCTAACTTTAAAAGAACCATCAATTTCTATTATTTCATAATTAGAATCATTTTCTTCTCTTAAAGAAACAACATCAATAAAAACTTTACAATCATTTAATTTATCAAATTTCTTTACTATTTTTCCTTCACTCTTAACTACAAAAACATTATTCTCAACTTCTTCAATAATAAAACCTTTGTATTCCTCTTTAATAAGTTCTTGTATTTCTTCTACTTCTTTTATCTCTTCTACTTCTTTCGTATCTTCAATTGTATCTTCTCTATCTAATACCTTATCTTTCTTTACTAATTGCCACACAAGCAAAGATGATACACCTATAATAAAAATAAACAACCAAACAAGTCCAAAAACTCCACTAAACAAACTTTCTAACAACATATTTATTCACCTCAATTAATTATAAATATTTATAATAAAAAAAGACAAGTTTTTAACTTGCCTTTTATGAAATTTAAATTAATTTTTATCAATTGCAACTATTTCAACTTTGTAAGGCTTAGCAACTTCTACTTCAACTACTTCTCCTATTTTATGTCCTAGAATAGCCTTAGCTAATGGAGCCTCATTAGAAATTTTATTTTCTAAAGGATTTGCTTCTATAACTCCTACTATTTCATATTTTTCTTCTTCATCAAAATCTATCATTTTAATTGTTACGCTAGATCCAATTTGAACAACCTTAGTAGATACTTTCTCATTAATCAACTCATAATTACTTAAAATAACTTCAATTTCTTTAATTCTTGATTCAATTCTAGCTTGTCCTTCTCTAGCAGCATCATAATCTGCATTTTCAGATAAATCACCTAAAGCTCTTGCTTCAACTAACTCTTTTGTTACAGCAGGTCTTTCAACATCTAGTAAATGTCTATACTCTGCTTCAAGTTTTGCTACTCCATCTTTTGTCAACTGAAATTTTTCCATATAATTCAACTCCCCCAATTAATTACGCCTCGAATTATAACTTAGACGCAACAAAAAATCAAGCACTTCAACAATTAAAATATTTTTTATTAAAATGCCTAATAAATTCCTTATAAAAGTTATAAGTATTTTCTAATATATTATTCCTCTTCGTTTAAAAATGACTCTAAAACTTCGTTAGCTAGTTCCCATTCTTCTTCATTTTCAAGTTCGCTAAGCTCATGTGTTTCTTCATTATATCTAAAAGGAAGAACTTCACCATTCTCATCATTTTCATCATAATACAATACGTATTTATACCCTAACTCTTCACTCTCAAATGTTAATAGTATAGTTAATTCAACCTCACTACCATCCTCTTTAGTAATTAAAATTTTATCATCCATTTTATTTTCCTCCTCTATTACTATCTAAATAATTTTGCAAAATGACAACCGCAGCCATCTTATCAATAATCTTTTTTCTCTTATTTCTAGATAAATCAAACTCCAACAATCTATTTTGAGCTAATTTTGTTGTCCATCGTTCATCAATCAAAATAACTTCTAAATTTAACTTTTCTATTAATTTACCTCTAAAATTTTCGCAAAGAATTGCCTTATCACCAACATCACCATTCATATGCTTAGGATAACCTAAAACTATTTTAGAAACTTTCTTTTCGTTAACAATATCAACAACCCTATTTAAAGCACTATCATAATCTTCTTCTTTAAAACGATAAGTTTCAACAGCACTAGCAATAAGCTCTAAATTATCTGAAATTGCTATACCAATGGTTCTTGCGCCTAAATCTAACCCTAATATTTTACTCACAAAGCACTCTCCTTACCCAAATATTATAACATCCTTTTAAAATTTTTACATAATTATTGCATATAAAAAGGCATTTTAGAAAAAAAATAGTATAATAAAATGAGGATGTGATATTAATGGTAAAAGTTATTGCCACTGACTTAGATGGTACTCTTTTAGAGCCAAAAAAGAAATTTTCCTTAGTCGATAAAGAAAACAAACAATTTATAAAAGACTTTTACGGTGATGTTGTTATAGTTTCTGGCAGAAGTCCCAAATTTTGTGCCAAAGTGTGCGATTGCTTAAAAATACACCATAATTTTGTTGCTCTTAATGGAGCAATAATTGTTAAAGAAGGTGGAGTAATCTATAGACAATCAATGAAAAAAATAGCCATAAACACAATGGTAGAATTTATTGACTCATATTATACAGATTATGAAATGCTGATTTTTGATAAATACGATAAAATATATAGCTACTCGCCTATAAAAAAATCAAAAATAAAATTCCAACACTTTAAACACGCAATAAAATATATAAGATTACACAACAAAATAATTGTTAATAATAAAAAAGCGAAAAAATTACTCAATAACCAAACAGAAATATACAAAATAATTATATATAGTCCTAACTGTGAAGATATAGTTACTTTGCTAAAAAAAGAATTTAAGGATCACTTTAATTTCTTCTTAACAAATAATTCTATCGAAATAGCGCCATTTGGAATAAGCAAAGGAGATTCTTTGCAATACCTAATAAATACAACAAAACTAAATAATGAAGATATCATTGTTGTTGGTGATAGCTCTAATGATATTTCCCTTTTCCAAAAATTTGAAAATTCTTTTGTTATTAATTCTGCAGATGCTTATACCAAATCCTTTGCCAAAAAAAGCATATCGAAATTTAGTGAACTTAGAAAATTCACAAAACTAAACAATAACTTTAAAGAGGAAAAATAATGAATCACTGCAACTACACTATATTTGAAACACTAAAATATCAAATAGAATTTATTGAATGTCTTGAATATTGCATGGATACATATAAGCCTAATAAAAAAGAAATAAAAAAGAATTATTTTTATCTAAAAGACAACCTAGAAGAAGGAACTTACAAAAATATAATTTCTAAACTATTCACGGATTATCAAACAATAACACAAGAAATAACAACTTTTTTCGCATATTACAAACCATCTAAGATAATTAAAATGGCTCATTCAAAAAAAGCATCTATAAAAATAAACTATATAAAAAACATGATAAACTGTTACGAATCATTAAAAAATATTACTTTAACTTTTACTAATGAACCAACTCTAAAAAAAGAAACCATTAAAGAAATAACGCAATTATTTAAAACATGTAACGAGCGATTCTATTACTTTTTATACTTTATAGTTTATGGATTATTTATAAACCAAGAAAACAACAATAACAAAATAAAATATAAAAAAGATGATATTAAAGACATTGTTTCTATAATAAAATATTGCAACGATAACATAAATATTAACAATTCAATAAAAATTTTAGAAAACAATGATGAATTAAAAATAAATAATGAGTTTGAACGATTATCAAATAAATGTATTGAATTAGAAAATAAACAATCACAAGAAATAAAATCAATAATAAACATATTAAATACGCAAATACAAAAAAAACAATAATATAGAATTGTAAATTCAATATATTTTTGCTATCATAAATAAGTAATAAATCAAGGAGAAGATATAAATGAAATCAAAAAAAATAAACATCAAAAAAATATTATACGTAACATTACTAGTGATTCTAGCAATTATATTTGTTTCATCCATTACATTTGGAGCACTAGCAGCATTCACTGAAAACACTAGAGAAAGTATTGAAGTATGGTATTTCGAAAAATTTGAAAAAGAAATATCTTTACTTAAACACTCAATAAAATGGCTATTAATATCTGCTGCACTATTAGTGTTCACTCTATCTTTTAAAGATTTTAAAAAGAAATACATTGACTAAGCAACATGCGTTGCTTTTTTTATTATTAGTAATAAACACTTTCTTCTCTAACGTTATAAACATTAATAAAATCATGTTATAATAAAAATGGTGATTAAGTATGAAAAAACGTGTACTATGCATTTTGTTATTTATTTTTTTATTTACTGGCTGTGAAATAAACTATTCTTCAAACATTGAAATAACCCCTCCTCCTTCTCAAGAAGAAGATAGTGATTCACCTAATAATGATGGAGGAGAAAACAACGAAGACAACAACGAAACTGAAAGTGAACCTGCTCCAGAAATAAATACAAACAATTTAATAAATAATCCTGACATAAATAATTTTATTACGATAAACGAAAACTATTACTTTTATCCTACTAATTTAACAGTCAATAACGAAAAAATAATTCAATACAATTATGTTTATGAATCTAAAAGCAGTGATTATAGAATTTATTCCGCATATTACTCTCAATATTACGACACTCTATACATCGCATACGATTCAATAAGTTCACCTTCACAAACATTAAAAGCTGCTGATCTATATCAAATAGAAAGACATGCCTTGCATTACTTCCAAACAGACAATAACAAAACAGATTATAAAGAATACCTAAAAGCAGTACTAATTTATCCAGACACAGTATCAAGCACATGTAGAAAATATATTTCAGACCAAGATTCTATTACTATTAACGGGTGCGCTAACTATGTAGGAAAAGAAGCAATAATAAGTCTAAATAGACTAAACTCCTTAGAAGTTTTTTATAATGCTAGTAGACACTACATAGATCAAAACCACTACTACCCAATAGAACCACTAAGATATACATATGCACACGAGTTTGGACATATGTCAACTTACTACAATATGGCATATAAAAACGATGAAGATTATGAAGATTACCTAAATCTAAGATTAGGCGATTCATATAACACTATTTATCCAAGTGGATTACCTACTTATTACGATAGTAGTAACGACAACTATTACAAAGATCCATTAGAAGTTTTAGCAGATGACTATGTAGAGTTATTCTATAACACATCAAACAAAGTAAGCGAAGATACTTATGATTATACATTAGATGTTGGATACTCAAGAAATTCTTTAAAAAATTACAATGATGCTCCTAATTTAAAAAACGATCAAGATTTATATAAACAAGTAAAAGATTACTATATAATTAATTTTTTAAACTACGAAAACAAAACAACTTACAATAAACCTATAGTAGTTAAAACAAACCTTAATTACATTGAATACTATGAGTCTTACTCCGAAATAGGAATACAAAACGCTAGAAAAATAATACCATCTAGTTTTACAATAAATCTGATTGCAGTTGGAGAAGTAACTGTAAACAACGTAAAATACTATCGAGTAATATTATCAAACACTACAACAATATCTAATGGTAGATTTGATGAGAAAAAAATAGGAAAAAATTTGGGATATGTCCTTGCATCTTCTTATTCAATAAACAACAATGTAAAAATATATGAAATAAATTACGATCGACAAAACAATAAACCAATAGGAAAAAACTCTATGGCGCCAATCGAAAATATATCATCAGTATATGTCTTACCATATTATGACTTCTCATATGTTCTTAATTTAACAAATGATGATAATTATGCAACTATGTATGACTATCTAAATAGCAATATCTCACAGAACAAATATAGAATAAATATATATAGTTTTGGAACACTAGTAGATTAATAAAAAAAGGGAAATAGACTTAAATCTATATTCCCTTTTCATTTAATAATTTATCTAATGTTATATTAAAATTAAATTCACTCTTTAAATTATCAAGTTCTTCTTTTTGTTTTTTATAATTAATATTTTTATTTCTTTTAACTGCTCTTATTAAAATATTTTTAGGAGTATGCTCCATATCAATAAACTCTAATAACTGAGTCTTATATCCATTAAGTTCCAACAATTTAGCTCTAGTTACATCAGTAATTAAAGCAGATATCCTCTCTTTAACAATACCATAATCAGTTAATGCCTTTAACTTTTCCGTTTTAATTTGCTCATTTACCTCATGTTGACAACAAGGAACCGATAAGATAACCCTAGCATCCCACTTAATAGCGTTATACAAAGCATAGTCTGTCGCAGTATTACAAGCATGTAAAGTAACCACCATATCAACTTGGCTTTCCTTATAATCTTTTATATCTCCAACCTGAAATTTAATACCTTTCATTCTATATTTGCTAACAATTTGATTACACTTGTTAATTACATCTTTCTTTAAATCTAGACCTACAATATTAACTTTATAGTTTAATATCTCAGTTAAATAATAATGTATAGCAAAGGTTAAATATGATTTACCACATCCAAAATCAATAATGTTAATTGTTTTAGTATTATCAAATTCTTCTACTATATCTTGTACAAATTCAATAAAACGATTAATTTGCTTAAATTTGTCATATTTATCATTAAGCACTTTACCTTGTAAATTCATTACTCCTAATTCAACTAAAAAAGGAACCACCTTATTATCTTTTATTATATATTGCTTTTCTCTATTATGAGTTAATTTCATTTCTTTATGCGCTACTTGATTATCTCTTTCAATTATACTTATCTTACCAGACTTATTAGATAAAATATGATACTCTTTATCACTAGTATTAATTAAAACTTGTTTAAAAATATTAGTAATTAATGCAACAACTTCATCTATAGAATCATCCTCATCTAAATTAGAATGAGCTACTTTATTTTCAAATTGATAAGTAAATTGATATTTTTTCTCATCACCAGATTCAAACGGTTTTACTACAACTTTAGAAATAGATTCTTTATCTTTTTTATATGGATTAGAAAATATTAACCTAAGTATAGTTTTATCATTAAATAAATTTTCAATTAATTGCTTTAAATTGTTCATCCTATACTTCCTTCCATTTCTAATTTTATTAAATTGTTAAGCTCTACAGCATACTCCATTGGTAATTCCTTAGCAAATGGCTCAATAAAGCCCATAACTATCATTTGAGATGCTTTTGCCTTGTCTAATCCTCTAGACATTAAATAAAATAATTCATCTTCACTTATTTTTGAAACACTAGCTTCATGCTCTATTATAGACGAGTTATTATTTACAATATTAGTTGGAATAGTATCACTGGTGGATACATCATCTATTAAAAGAGTGTCACACTCAACTTTACTACGAGAATTTTTAGCATTCTGAGCTATTTTAACAAGGCCTCTATAATCAACAACACCTCCAAGTTTACCAATAGATTTTGAAATTATTGTCGAACTAGTATTTGGTGCTAAATGAATCATTTTTGCTCCAGCGTCTTGTATTTGATCTTTAGAAGCTACAGCAATAGAAACGCATACGCCTTTTGCATATTTTTCCTTTAAAATACAAGCAGGATATTTCATATTTATATGCGAACCAATATTTCCATCAATCCATTCCATTAGACCATTTTCAAGAACAAGAGCTCTTTTTGTAACTAAATTAATTATATTAGTAGACCAGTTTTGAATAGTAGAATATCTACATTTTGCATCCTTACAAACTACAATTTCAACTACAGCAGCGTGCAAAGAATCCTTAGAATAAATTGGAGCGCTACATCCTTCTACATAATGCACTTCGCTACCCTCATCTACAACAATTAAAGTTCTTTCAAATTGTCCCATTTGCTGAGAGTTTATTCTAAAATAAGACTGTAAAGGTTTATCTAATTTAGTGTTTTTAGGAATATAAATAAACGATCCCCCAGACCATACTGCGCTATTTAAAGCAGAAAATTTATTATCATTAAAAGGAACCACGGTTCCAAAATATTTTTTAAATAAATCAGGAAATCTTTTTAAGGCACTATCAGTATCTAAAAATATAATACCTTTTTCTTCTACTTCTTTTAACATAGAATGATAGACAACTTCGGATTCATATTGAGTAGAAACACCAGATAAAAATTTTTGTTCTGCTTCTTTTATACCTAATTTATCAAAAGTATTTTTAATAGTTTCAGGGACTTCCTCCCAAGAAGCACTAACCTTATCGCTAGGTCTTATAAAATATGTAAAATCATCAAAATTAATTTCACTCAAATCAGGACCAAAACTTGGTAATGGTCTTTTTAAAAATTCTTTATACGCATTTAATCTATATTCAAGCATCCACTCAGGCTCATTCTTATATTGCGATATTTGTCTTATTATATCTTCGCTTAATCCCTTATCAGTCTTAAAGATAGAAACGTCTTTATCTTTAAAACCATATTTATACTCATTTTCCTTTTCTAAATCCATTTCTACCTCTCCTTACAACATTATTTTTTATTATCAATAATTTCCTTTATACCATTCCATGATAAAGTTGCACATTTAATTCTATTAGCTTGCTTGCTAGTATTAACAAATGCAGCAGCCTCTTCAAGCAATTCTTCATCATATTCTTTTCCATACAACATATTTAAATAATTTTCTATAATAACATTTGCTTCTTCAACTGTTTTGTTTTTAAGCAATTCACTCATAATAGAAGTTGATGCCGTAGAAATAGTACAGGCTTCTCCATCAAAACAAATATCTTTTATAATACCATCTTCAACTAATACCTCCAAATCAATATTATCAATACATGATTCAGAATCCAAATTTACTTTTACATACTTTTTATCATTTTTTAATTTTTTATTTCTAGGATATTCATAATGATCCATTATAATTTCCCTAATTAAACTAGGATTATCAGAAATACGCATCTAAAAAATCACTTCCTTTACTTGCTACTTCAATAAATTTATCTACTTCTTCTACTATATTATAGAAATAAAAACTACATCTAACACTAGCATATGTATCTATAACACCATCAATAAGTTTAGCACAATGTTGTCCTGCTCGCAAACATATATTATACTTAGAAAAATAACTAGCAGCATCCTGAGCAAAAACGTTTTTAATATTAAATGTAATAGTACTAGCATCATTATCCTCATTATATATTTCAATATGATTCAATTTTTTTAATCCAACAAGAGCTCTATTTCTAAGTTCTCTTTCCTTATTTTCAATATAATCAAAGCCAACTTCATTAATGTATTTAATGATTGCTCCAAGACCTAATATACCTTCAATATGAGGAGTGCCTGCTTCAAATTTTCTAACAGAATTGTAAACAGTATATGAACCATCTTTTTCAATTTTTTTATTCATTCCTCCACCTAAAACAACGGGATTACAAACTTGTAAATATTGCTCTTTTCCATACATTATTCCAATTCCAGTAGGTCCACCTAACTTATGCCCTGAAAAAACATAAAAATCACAATCTAAATCCTTCATGCTAACTTTTAAATGAGGAGTTGCTTGCGCACCATCCAAAACAAACAAAACATTTTTTTCGTGAGCATACTTACACATTTCTTTAGCAGGTATTTTATAACCTAACACATTAGAAACATAAGCAAAACTTGCTACTTTTGTTTTATTAGTAATTGATTTTTTAAAACTTTCAATAGTTATTTTCTTATCAACTAATTCAACATACTTTATAACAGCACCCGTTTCACTAGCTACTTTAAACCATGGTAATAAATTAGAAGCATGTTCTAACTCGCTAAGTAAAATCTCATCGCCCTTTTTTAGTATATTTTTAAAATAACCATCAACTATTAAATTCAAGCCGGAAGTAGAACCACTCGTAAAAGTAACTTCATTGTCATTACAATCTATAAAATTAGCAACTTCTTTTCTAACTTCTTCTATTTCCACGTCAACTTTGTAGGATAAATAATAATCGCCCCTATGTGCATTCACACACAAATCATTATAATAATGATTAACTGCATCGATAACACACTGTGGCTTTAATGCAGTAGAAGCATTGTCGAAAAAAATCACTTCTGGATTATTTTTAAAAAACGGATAATCTTTTCTATAATCTTTATATTCCATTTCTAATTCATCCTTTCTTTGAAATTATTTATCAATACCTCTTTAATTCCTTCATCATCAATTTTCTTTATCAAATATTCGACCTTTCCAAGACAAATAAGATTTGTAGCTTCATTTTTAGAAAGGCCCCTTGAACACAAATAAAACATTGTATCATCATCAATTTTACCAATACTAGACCCATGACTAGCTTTAACATCATTCTCTTCTATTTCTAGTATAGGATTATTCTTGCCTATCGATTTTTCATCAAAAAGTAAAATCTTACTATTTTGTCTAACAACAGATTGCTTAGATCCCTTTTTTATAAAAGATGTTACATCGTAATTCAGAATACTTTCATCTTTAACTATTCCAAAACAATTAATCTCATTGACAGTATTAAACTCTAAATTTTTAGTATTTATAACATAATTTTTATTCTTATTTTTATAACAAACACTGGCAATATTTATTGTATTGATAGATTTAGCCAACAAACCATTTGCTTGAATAAAATAATCAACATTAGAATCATTTAAATCAATTACGTTAAGTTCAATTAAAGAACCGTTATTTTCTAAAATAAGTTTACTATTGCTGTTTCCTTCACTTATATCAATAAAAGTCACTTCGCTATCTTTAGCAACAATATTTTTAATTTCACAGATTCCTTTACTTATAATAGTAACCTTACAATCCATTATATTAAAATTTATTTCTTTTGATTGTACTTCATCATCTACAACAATATAACTATTGCTTGTAATATTTAAATTTAAAGGACTATTTTTACTAATAACTAATCTATCCATTATTAACACTTTCCTTCACATTACAAGTTCCCAAAACAACTTTTTTCGCTGTACTCTTATTTACATTTACACCATAATCTTTTTCTAACCACTTATATCCTTCATTATCTACTTTTTCAATTAAAGAACTATCTCCACTAATTACAATTTTACCATCAACAATAATATGAACGTGAGTAGGTTTAATTAATTTATATAGTTTAGAATAATGAGACACTATTAAACAAGAAAATTTATCATTTAACATTGAATTTATAGCTTTAGCAATCATTTCTAATCCATCTACATCTAATCCAGAATCTATTTCATCAATCAATGCTAAAGATGGATTCAAAAGTTTCATTTGAAGTATTTCATTTCTCTTTTTTTCTCCCCCCGAAAATCCTTCATTTAAATGTCTACTAGCCATATCTATATTAAAACCAACTTCTTTAGAACAACTTTCAAAATCTTTAATAAATTTATATAAACTAATTGGCTTATCTTGATGAGCATTGATAGCTCCCTTTAAAAAATCCATATTAGAAACACCGCTTATTTCAAGTGGATATTGCATTGCTAAAAATAACCCTGCTTTACTTCTTTCATCAACACTCATTGATAAAACATCTTTTCCGTCAAAATAAACACTACCTTTTGTAACTGTATATCTAGGATGTCCCATTATTACAGATAATAATGTAGATTTTCCATGACCATTAGGACCAATAAGTGCATGAACTTCACCATCGTTAATTTCCAAATTAAGACCTTTTAATATATTTATATCTTCAACATTTACATGCAAATCATTAATAACCAATTTTGACATTTAAACTCCTCCATCTCCACTCATATATTTTACATTTTATTACATTAAAATACAACTTATAGTATTAATTTAATAAATTTAGAAAAAAAGACTTAATTATTAAAATCATAAAAAGGGATTCCATAACAGGAACCCCTTTGACATCTAAATAGTATACCCACAATCTATCTAGAAAAGTGAAATTGAGAAGTTATCTTTTAGAAGAAATAGCTACCAAGTATTGCTAATAAAATGAAAAGGATTAATATAACTAAAAATCCGTTATTGTAACAACCTCCATAAGATTGACATCCACAACCTGTATTATTCATTTAAAATACCTCCTTTGTTTACAAGATATACTATGAATAATTATTAAAAAAGTTACTTGTTAATTAACTATTTCTTCATCATAAGGAATAAATAAACATTTAAGTGCAACCATTAATATAGGTGATAAAATCATTCCTATAACACCAAATAAAGATCCAAATAAGCTTATCCCCAAAATACCTTCTAGCGGATGCAGCTTGATAGCGTTCTTTAAAATAAATGGTTGAATAAAATTAGATTCTATAAGTTGTATTATTAATACAACAATTAATGCGCTTATTCCTAACTTTGGCGAAACACTTAATCCTACCAAAACAGCAGGAATTCCTCCAATGTATGGACCAATAATAGGTATTAAATTCGTAACAGCAATTATTAAAGCTAAAACTAAAACATAATCAATATCTATAAATAAAAAAGCTAATGAACTTATAATAAATATAAAAACACTATCTATTAACATCCCTACAAAATATTTATGAACAAAAGGGAATAAATTTTTAAAATAAAATATTACAGGCTTATTTATCTTTTTAGGAATATAATCTTTTGCTTTAATTTTAAACCTATCATAATCAAAAGATAAAAATATAGCACCTGAAACTCCTAAAAGAACACTAAAAAAAACACTAAAAGAAGAACTCACATAATTAATAAAACTTTTAGAAAAATCAATAAAGAAATTATTGATGGTTGCAGAAAATTTTTCTTCGTCTATTGGAATTTGAAGTTTATTAATAAAACTAAAAAAAACAGATAACAAATCAGGCATTTTATTAATAAAAACACTAATTTGATCAATTAAAGATGGAATAGTTAAATAAAGCAATAAAAAAATAACTATTAAAATAAAAATATAAACAAACAAGACACTATATTTCCTTTTAATTCCTATTCTCAAAAATTTCTCTATAAAAGGTTCTAATAAAAAACTTAAAAAAATAGCAAAAATAACCGGAACTAAAGATTTTATAATTTTAGTTAAAATATTAATAATCCCCACATATTTAAAAACAACAAAAATCAAAGAACAAGAAAAAATAAGCAAAGTAAAACATAAAATTCTATTAATGGTTTTACTATTTATATATTCCATAAACTCACCCATTAATATTGTTTACAAATTAAAAAGGATTAACAAATTTTATCAATTTTTCTTTTAAAGTAGTTTTTCTTATTTTGTAATTAGTATTACTTATACCATACAAAAAAGCATTATAATCTCCAACAATTATAAGTTTTTGCTTTGCCCTTGTAATAGCAGTATAAATTAAATTTTTAGCCAACATTCTTTGATATGAAAAAGATACAGGTAAAATAATAAGAGGATATTCACTTCCTTGAGACTTATGAATACTTATACAATATGCATGCGTTATATTAACAAAATCCTTCATAGAATACTCAACTATATTGCCCTCAAAATCAACAATGAGTTTAGAATTACTAACGTTATTAACAGACTCTACCTCTAAAAGAGTGCCTATATCTCCATTATACACATTATCTTCATTTTGATTTTTTAACTGTAATATTTTATCCGTTTCTCTATAAAAAACTTTACCAACACGCAATTCATTTTTCAATTCATCTTTAGGATTAAAGTATTCTTGTAAAACTTCATTAAAAATATCTATCCCATTCATTCCTTGATACATTGGTGCGATAACTTGTATATCCTCACTTGAGTAACCATTGCTTTGAGCTTTTTTTATGTACTCTAATACAATTTTTTTTATTTGATAATCTTTTGCGCAATAAAAAGTAACATCATTATCAAAATCACCATCTACTAATTCATTATTTTTGATGTGATGCGCCAATTTTATTATATTTGACTTCTCACTTTGCCTATAAATTTTAGTCAGTTTTATCATATTTATTAAATTAGAATCAATCAAATCTCTTAAAACATTACCTGGTCCCACTGATGGTAATTGATCTTCATCTCCTATAAAAATAATTTGGCCAATGTTTTCGCTAGCTCGCAATAATTGATGTAACAAATAATTATCAACCATAGAAAATTCATCTACTATTAAAAGATTCCCCACTAAAGGATTGTCTTCGTTAATAGAAAAAGTGTTAGAATGCAGATCCCATTTTAACAAACTATGAATAGTACTTGCCTTAACCCCTGTAATTTCAGTAAGTCTTTTACTAGCTCGTCCTGTAGGAGCACAAACATGAATAATATTAGCAACTGACATCTCATTATAAACTTTAATAATTGCATTAACTATTGTCGTTTTTCCAGTACCAGGTCCACCGGTAATAATTGAAATGCCACTATTTATGCAATTGATAATGGCTTCTTTCTGTATATCATCATATATAATCCCTTGTTTATCTTCTACCTTTTTAATCGTTTTTAAAATTTCATTATCGCCATAATCATTAATTATTTTTTTTATAAATTTAGATATAATCCTAGCATTTTCTTTCTCTGCTACATATTGAAACATAGGAAAAAACTTTTCTTCTTCTTTATAAATTTTACCTTCCATTATTAGCGTGGTTAAAAAATATTTTTTACTTTCATCATCAATGTTAGGAATTATTTTATCAAATTCAATAAAAATCTTATCTTCTTCCGTATATGTATCAGATTCATTGAAACAAATCATAGAAACACAATAACACAAACATGCTTTAATTCTTCTTTCATCATATTTATCAAAACCTAGACTTAATGCAAAATCATCGGCTGTTTTAAAGCCAATACCATCTATATCTTCTACTAATTTATAAGGATTTTCTTTTATTATATCAATCATCTTTTCCTTGTAAACACTCTGAATTTTAAGTAACATTTTTATACTTAATCCATGTGTAACAAAATTCTTTACTGCCTCATCAAAATATGAATCATTACCTAAACCTTCAATTATAGTTTTCTTCTGATCAACACTTACAATATTATCTAATGAATTTGGATTTTTTTTAATTATATCTATAGTATTTTCTCCAAATAAATCATATATTTTTGAAGCCGTCTTTACTCCAATTTTAGGAAACATTGGAGATGATAAATATCTTATTATAGAATCCCTGCTAGTAGGCAACATTTCTTCATATTCACTAACAACAAATTGAGAACCAAATTTGGGATGATTGACATATTCTCCTCTAAATATGTAATTATTTTTATCATTTGGTATAGGAAAATTACCCGTTAAAGTTAAATACTTACGGTCTGACTCCTCGTTAACTTTTATTTTTATAACAGAATATAAATTTTCTTCATTATGAAAAACTACTACTTTTAATTTTCCAACAACTTCCTCCATAGTTTCACCTAACAATCCAGTAAAATACCATTGCGATAAACTTTATCTATTGTTCCCCCACCTAAACACTCATCATTGTAGTAAAAAACAGCTTCTTGACCACTTGTTATTGCTTTAACAGGAGATAAACATTTAACAATAACAGCCTTATCATCTAATAAACAAATCTCTACATCTTGATCAGGTTGCCTATATCTGAATTTAGCCTTGCAACGCAAATTATTTTCAGGCGCAATTCCTCTTATCCAATTTACATCTTTTATCAAACACGAATCCGCTAACAAATATTCGTTTTCTTCACCTTGTACAACATACAAAATATTATCTTTAACATTTTTACCCACTACAAACCAAGAACCATTTTCGTGGTTTTTTAAACCACCAATCCCAAGACCTTTTCTCTGTCCAATTGTATAATACATAACACCTTCATGAGTTCCTACAACTTTACCACTATTCTTATCAACTATATTGCCTCTTTTAGCCGGAATATAATTTTTTAAAAATTCTTTAAAATTTCTTTCTCCTATAAAACAAACTCCAGTAGAGTCTTTTTTATTAGCAATAACTAAATTTAGTTCATTAGCAATTTTTCTAACTTCGCTTTTTTCTATATTTCCTAAAGGAAAAAGAGACTTTTTTAATTGTTCTTGAGAAAGCTTACATAAGAAATATGTTTGATCCTTGTTAGAATCAACTCCCTTATACATTTTACTTAATCCTTCTTCATGATTTACAATGGCATAATGACCAGTAGCAACGTAATCCGCGCCTTTTGACATTGCAAATTTCATAAAAGCATCAAATTTAATGTACTTATTACACAAAATATCAGGATTAGGAGTCCTTCCTTTTTTATATTCATCTAAAAAATAAGAGAAAACATTATCCCAATACTCTTTAACAAAATCTATTCTATACAATTCAATTCCTAACTGTTCTGCAACTTTTTTAGCATCATTATAATCCTTTTCTTGAGGACATATATCGTTATCTGAATTAGGATTACCTAAAAAATCATTATTAAGCATACTATCCCAGTTTCTCATAAATCCAGCTATAACATCATAACCTTGCTTTTTTAACAAATAAGCAGCAACAGCACTATCTACACCGCCGCTTAAACCAATCATAACCTTTGTCATAAAAATCACCACAATTATTATAGCAAAACTTTTATCAATGTTTAACCTTTATTATTGAAAATATAGCAATACCAAAAACAACAACAATAAAAAATATTTCATAATAAAAATCAAAACTATAATTTTCATAAACAATGACATAAACATCTTCATATGATTTATTATTTGAATTATCTTTTGTCATTAACGATAATTTGTATTTTCCTGATTTATTTAAATCCAAATTATCATCATCTATAATGTAAATTCTTGTAAAACCATCAATTTTATCTTCTGCACTTATAAAAGTTGATAAATTTAATGTTTCACTACCTTTTAACACCTTTATTTCTCTTTCACCAATAAATACCGGCGATTCCATATCTTTTTCTATAACAACAATAGTAACAAATTCACTGCTAGTATTATCAAACTCATCTACGCAAAATATTTCAACATTAAATTCACCTATACTATTAAAGATTAAATTATTTACTAAAAAAATCTTTATTAAATCTTTATCTGATAAATTATCACTAAATAAAATTTTTTCCTTCAAATCAATATTAGCATCTTTTATAACATATACTATTTGATTTTTTTCTATAATAGGAGCCTGAGAATCAATTTTTTCTGTTTTAACATTAAAATTTTCTATATAACGAACATTCTGTTCACTTAATTCAACAAAAATATTCCCATTTTCTACTTCTCTTAACAAAGATACATTATTTGAACTAACACCATAAACATATAGTGAATTTAAGCCTTTATTATTTAAATTTGTTGAAGATGTTTCAAATAGTAAATATTTTCCATCACTAGAAACACTTTTTAAATAAGTATCTCTATTGTTAACTTTATTATTTTGGCTGACTATATAATTCTTTTTTGTTACGAGATTGTAATATACAACTTGCAATTTATCATTAATTGCATCAAATAAATCTGTAGAATATGTTTCATATGCTACAATGTTGCCATCTTCACTTATTATAGGATTTCCACTATTATCATTAAATAATTTTTTTTCCTTTTCCGTAATTATTATATTTGTCCTATATATAGAATCATATAAATATATATGCGTACATAGCTTTTCTCCTATTTCACTTGTATTTTTACATAAATCATAATTATAATTTCCTTTTACAAGATTTGAAGATGATGACTGAAATACTATATATCTTCCATCATAACTGATAGAGGGAGAAATACTATTAAAATTACCACCATAATTCTCATTACTTGTGCTAACTAAAACTATATTTTTTAAAAGGAGATCATATTTAAAAATGTTAATACAAATATTTTCTCTATTAAATAAACATTTATCAATTTTCCCAAAATTAAGATTATTAGTAGCTACCGATTCAAAAACAACGTACTTTCCATTGCCACTTATTTTTGAAACATAACTATCTCCACTTAAATTTTCATAATTATTTTTTATAACATAAGATTTTTCGCTGTAAATATCATAAATATACACCCTACTACAATATTCATAAATATTTTCAATTATATTATAACAATAACTATCCTCATCATCAGTTATGTTAGTTGCTCTTGAAGTAAATGTAATATATTTACCATTTCTATCAATACTTGGAAAATAAACACTTGAATTAATAACCTCACCATAATTATTTTTTATTGTTTTGAAAATATCTTCTTTAACAAAATAAACACCAATAGAATGATAAGAAGTATTTCTATCACACTCCTCGTATTCATAGACAATAATATCCTTAGCTGACACTATGTTATAAATATTATAATTTTCTGTAAAATCTACAGCAAACACTTTTTCAAATTGCATAAACATAAAAATAAAGATTAAAAAAAGGAAATATTTTTTCATATCATCACCAAACAATATTATCATTAATTTTTAATGATTATTTTGTCAAAAAAAACACTTTTTTTGTTACTTTTTTTAAATTAATTCCTATTGAATTAATATAAGCAATTATTTTGAAAGGAAACGATATTATGAACAATGGCATAAAAAACGAAAAAGAAATTATAAACTATATAAATAATAAATCTTATATATGCAACATGAATAAAAATATGAAGAATTTTTTAAAATTTATATTTGAAAATGATTTAGAAAATATAAAAATTAAAGCTTACAAATTTGCAGAAAATTACAAACCAGATGTAATAATTACAGCTAATGGTATATCAAAATATATAAGCATAAAACACGGAGATAGCAATAGCGTCCATCAAGAACATATATTTTCATTTTGCAATTTTTTAAAAACAGAAGGAATAAGTGAAACCACAATTTCAAATATAATAAAATTTCAATTTAACGATGGAACACTAGACGGATCAGGAAAATCAAGAAAAGATGCACAAAATTTCCTTGAAATGAATCAAATTGAAATACAAAAAATAAATTCAGAATTAAATAAACCAAATATAATAGAAAAAATAACAAATAGACTACTATTTAAAAGCGAATATTATAATATTCAAGAAGCACAGTACATATACTATGGAAATCATGAAAATGGTCTATGGGCGAAAAAAGATGAAATAATTAACTTTATGAAAAACGCAAAAAAAATAAGTACCTCTATTCATATATCAAAATTGTATTATCAATCACTGCATAGAAATCTGAAATTTGACAAATATTATGAATACAGAAGATACTATTGTCAATTCAAATGGTATAGTTTAAAGGAAGATTTATTATATATAACAAAAAAAAGGCAATAAAAAAGCCTGGCAACGAGTTATTCTTGCGGGCCAAAGCCAACTACCTTCACCGCGACTGTGCTTAACTTCTGTGTTCGGGATGGGAACAGGTGTGTCCACAGTGCCATTGTCACCAGACTTTTTTT
>JBGVED010000044.1:0-2409 GCA_045119835.1 Bacilli bacterium
TCTTTAATAATTTCTTTCTTTAAAGTTTCAAGTCTATCTATTTCTTCAGAAGAACAATATTCGTTTTCAAACTTTTCCATAAAGTATTTACTGACTGCATAGCCCGAATATCTTCCACCATTAAATGATTTTCTTAAAGAATCAGGATGCGTAGACAGTCCAAGCTCGTCCACCATTTCTTCCCAACTTCTTTCATCCGAACCCTCAACCTTATCTATTAAAAGTTGTAGTTCGTCTTCATATGACTTGGGCATAATTATGTTCTCCTTTTTATTTGCATACGAGTATCTTTGACGATGTTCTTTATATTCTCGCCAGTTTCTCGCTTTCTTTCTAACATTCTTCTAATATCTGTTTTATCTTTCTCTATCTCACGCTCTTCCAATTCTTGTTCAAGCTGAGTTAAAGTACCACGCTTTTTGTTTCTACGCCCTTCCTTACTAACAATAGCATCGTTTACATAATCTTTAAAATTCTGACTTGCTGTAAACTTAGGAGCGTAATGTGGTGGTATAAAATATTTAGTACCATCAGTACCTTTACGTTCAAATCCACCAGTCTCTAATAAATAAAATTTACCAAGATTTTTCAATCGAACAGAACCATTCAAGCGAACTTCCTCTTGAATAGTCGTTAATAAACCTTCATATATTTCTTCCATATGTGCTTCAACAATTTTATTGCGAAACCCACATCGGTTATACCACATTTGCAAAAACTGTTTATGCTTTAATTCTTTTCCCATTAAAACACCTTACCCAATGTTCGCTCTTTCATCGCCTTACTTAAAGCAGGGCGAAATTTAAATGTTGGTTTATTAAAAGCATCTTGGGCTGGTAATGTATAATATTCCTTTGTGAAATAATTCATCTTTTCACGTTCAGGTTTTGCTTCTATCTGCTTATTAGCAAACACACCAATTCCTGGAATACTTATTTCATAACCAGTTAATATAACTTCTTTTAAAACAGAATAATAAGCATCAAGAATAACGCTTACATCCTTTTTATATTTATGAGACTTTAATGCAACTAAACGTTCAAATTCACTTTTTGTTAAACTTTGCATTACTTTTCCCCTCATTCATTTTACACAATATATACCGTTGTTTCCCTAACTGGTATACTAAATTTAGAAAAAAGTAGCTCAACCCCTTGAAATTTCAACGTTTCATGAAATCACAAAACTGTCCTGCGTTGCGCCATTAAAAATCTCCGATACTCTTTAATTGCAACGTCTTCACAGCTTTGACTACAATATTTTTTACCAACATTATCTACATCATCTATACGAGCACCACAAATAGGACAAATATTACCTAGGCACACAACATTATGTTGGATATTATTATATATTTCTTTTCCAAAACATTCCCAAAGAGTTTTCTTTACACTATCTTTTCTTTCGGTATATAAAAAATAAACAAGAGTATCTACAATTGTTTCTTGTGAAAATGGTAATTCTAACAATTTCTTTTTAATTTGTTGATAAATGTAGCTATCATATTTCTTTATATTAAGATTATCTTTATCATCAATTACTCTATAAAATTTATATTTATGTGAATTTAAATAATCATAAGTTTCAATAATACTTTTATATATATCTTGATAAGTATAATTTTTATCATGTAATAATATACGATAATCAAACTTATTTATTTTCTTATTAAACTTAATTCGAACATCAGGAATAATATCTTCTAAATAATTTACTGCCGTAGGTTTCCATTTAGTTATCTGATAATCGTTCTTATCTTTTGCATATTTAAAGAACTGTGGTAATAAATCTGTTGTATAACTTTTAATAATATCGTCTATATCTTTTGGACACTGTGATTTATATAATGTCTTAGCATAATCTATAACTTCATTATTACGTAAGCAAAGCCATTTAACAACTTTTACTTCCTTATCGGTAATATGTCCACTATTCCAAACCTTTGAAATATTATTACTAATAATTCCTATATTGCCACCAGTATAAGCAAGTTCAAGACCATGGAATAATGTGTTTGCATTTAACTCTGATGGTTCAGCTTTATGCATATTATAATACAAAGGAACGATATCTTGCATATTACGTTTTGCCAACCTAATAAGTTGTTTATCTCTAACTACTAAAGATTTATCTCCATCGCAGTCAAACATTAAATACTTACTAATCAAATCATGACAACTTGTATATATACACTTAGTATCAAACCATTTATTGATTAAATCATTTTGTATATTTTTACGTATTGCATGTTCCTTATATAAATGTGGCGAACGTAAACAATCTAATTCATCGCCATCTCTATATAAACTACAAGCTACCTCTCCATCAGCAAGTAACCCTTGTGGATTTTTTTCTCCTAAAAATAGCCATTCACAAAATGCATAAAGGTCTGGTGCTAAGAAACAATAT
>JBGVED010000045.1:0-6391 GCA_045119835.1 Bacilli bacterium
TCTGCCCAGAAAGAAAGCTGGGCTTGCTTTGTATACCAAAAAGATGTATATTAAACCCACAAGTCATTGTCTGATACTTTATCAGTACATCATGGGTGAACTCTACACCATTATTTCCGAAGGTAAATTTACGCAATCAAACCACCTTGACATGTTGGACATAGTGTACTAATATGTTCTACATAAGTAAAACATAAGCAAACTTATGGAAATGTAAAGACGTAAAGTTAGAAATCTAAGGAATATATTATGATAGTTCAGTTGCGATAAATACAGTCATTGTAGCTTTTTGTATTTAGTGTATCTTAGTTAAAGAATATTGATAAAAAGGTGATAGGGGGAGAGATGGAAAAGAAATGCAAATCAACCATCAAATAAATTGGAAAGAAGGTAATAGCACATTATAGTCTATATCTTAAAATCTATAAGCGGTATGATTAAATAAAAGGTATTAACATAGGCGTTTTATTTCAGCCGGCATTGGAAGTGAGCTCTTATGTAAATATATAGGTAAATTCAGTTGCAAATGAATACAGCCACAAGAAATCAATGACAAAAGAAAGGATAAATTATAATGAAAAAGAAAATTGTTAAGGGAATTTTTGCATTCTCGGTTTTTGGTTTACTCGTTTTGGGAAACACGACTGCTAATGCGGGCGCAACAGTAAAGGGATGGATTAGCGGTTCTTATCATCCAGTACCGGTTTTGAAAGATAATTTTACAGCGTATACTTCTATTTCACGTCCTTCTAAAGAGCAAAATAGCTCAAAAATGAAAGCAAATATGACAATAAAGGTTTATAATGCAAGTGGATCATATAATTCTGGTAGTGATTCTGTAAGCGGAGGTTGTGCTTGGGATTTACCAATTAATTGTGGAGCTAAAGCAAGCATTCGAAACGCACATAAAGCTGTTGGTACTCACAAAGCAAAAAATTATGATACAAACTATCAGTGGGTATCAACATCGAATTCAGTATGGAATAGATAAGGTATGAATAGTGATTTAGTTATAACTTTAAAACAATTTCATCATATGATTAAGCAAAAGAGTATCATTTTTTATGTTGCTCTTTTGAGCATTACATTTTCAGTAGTCGGAATACTTTTTTATTCGGGTTATTTTTTTTATGATTATTATCAATATGAAAATGTTAGCAGTCTAGAGGTTCATTTAGAAAAAAATACAAGTAAAGAAGATATTATTGAAGTCATAAGCAGATTAAAAGAAAATGAAAAAACAATAAGAGATTTCCTGGTATTAAATGAATCTGATACTGCAATAATTGGGGAATATAATAGTCAGTTTAGTGAAAGAATTTTAGTGGGAAATAATATTGATTTCTTCTCATGTAAAGCTGAGGCTATTATGCCTGAATATATGATAGAAGGCATTGCAGATGGTCAGTATCCGATAGGAAATCAAATGAAAATAGATAATAAAGAATTAACTTTAGTTGGAATAATCAGTATTGGCGAGTACGATGCATGTATTGTACCAGTGAATTATTTTTGTAATAACTTTTCAGTAGATTGGATTAATTGTAAGTATAATACAGTATTAAGCAGAAACGAGTATATGGATATCTGTAATTATTTGAAGGACCAAAAATTTATATCAAATTATAGTTTTGTTCGTAAAACAACACCGTTTTCTGATATTAGTTTTGTAATAAAATTTATACAGATATTTCTTATATTTCTTGCAACCATGATAAATTCCTTCGTTGTGCTCTATTATTGGATAACATGTTTTAAAAGAGATTATATGATTTATTCGATTTGTGGCGCATCTAAGAAAAAAGTAAAGGGAATTATTATTTCACATTCTTTTATTTTTATCCTTTGCACGATTATTTTGGGAAATCTATTTTTTTTAGTTTTATTGCAGTTTTTAAGAAACTATAACCTGGTATATGTAGATGGATACGATTGTTATCTTATGGTCTCAGTGTGGATCACGATTGCACTCGGCCTTTTTGCAGTAAAAATGGCAAATAAAATAATGGAAAAACATGAAATATATAGGACGGCGGAGTAATGAAAACATTGTTAATTGTGCGAAGAATTTTCGCAAAAAGAAAAAAGAGTGCAATACTTTTAATGATTGAGATTGTATTGTCATTAATAATTTTAATGGGGATTATCTCTAAAATAATTTATTTGCAAGAGACGAAAAATATTGCATTTACTTTCAATGGAAGTGATGCTTATTACTTTACTCCTTATACATATTATTCACCAGATTTTGACATTACAGATTATCTTCCAGATAATATTTTGGAAAATATAAGAATAGGTGATGTGAGTACTACAAAAATTATAGACAAAAATGGTAGAGAAATTAAGGGTATTAAATATTCAGATACAATAATCGAGAAAATGCAGTTGTCCCTTCAGAAAGAGGAGTTTTCTATAGAAAATTCTGAAAAATATATTTATGCCATAGCTACAGATGATGGATATGGAATAGGTGACATTATAGAACTTGATGATAAGACAAAGCTGAAAATTATAGATACCATCAGTTCTGATGCCTATATTGTATGTTTTAATCATTCAGGCAGTTCTGGTATGGCCTCAATTAATGATATGGTTGAAAAGATTGATGAACATACCATAATAATTCCAAGTAACGAGAAAAGGTATAATACACTTCCGAATGAAGAATATGATTTCATGTATCAAAACTCAAAAATAGTTGAAGTTACAGGAAATCTTGATGAGGGTGAGCTGAAAGACGAATTAAGAAAATATGGTGATGTTTCATCAATTGATGAAATGAATAGTACCTATTACAAGGATAATAGAGAGTTCTTCATGATAAATATGATTCTATTTTTTGTAATTGCAATTTTAACAACAGTGGGAATTACAGGAACAAATGCTATTCAAAGTGAGATGAATTCTAAAATGTATTCTATAATGTATATATGTGGAATGAATTCTCGAAAGAATATGATTGTTGAAGGATTGGTGTGTTTTATAACATTAATAATTGGATATTTATCTTTTTTACTATTGTACATATTTGTGGGCAGTGATTTATTTGGTACAAGCATTAAACTGGGATGGTCTGTACATATAATAGTGTTTGCGTATTTATTTATTGTTTATCTATTATCTTCTTCAACATTTATTATAAAAGTAAAAAAACATAATTTATCAGATCTTTATAAGAGAGGTTAGTATGAGTTTAGTATTAGATAATATATCTAAAAGTTTTTATATTAACAATACAAAAGAGAAAAAAGTGTTGCAAGGTATAAGTTTTAATATCAATAATGGAGATTTAATTGCGATACGTGGCAAGTCTGGTGCGGGTAAGTCGACATTAATGCATATATTAGGTCTATTGGATTATCCAACAGATGGAAAATATATGGTTGATGATGTAGACATTTTTAAAAAATCCGATAAATATCTTGCGGAAATAAGAAATGAGAAATTCGGATTTGTCTTACAGGATTTTGGATTAATAGAAGGAGAAACTGTATTTAATAATGTGGCAGTTCCGCTTCTTTTGGGTAAATGCAAGTTAAGAGAAATAAGAGGAATAGTTGAAAGTCAGCTTGAAAAACTTGGTATTATAGAACTTATGGATACTAATGTTTCTCTTTTATCAGGCGGAGAGAAACAGAGGGTAGCTATAGCAAGAGCTATGGTCAACAAACCAGAATATATATTCGCTGATGAACCTACGGGTTCGCTTGATGGATCAAACGCGCAAAATGTAATGGATATTTTAAAGAAAATCAATAAAGAAGGATGTACTGTTATAGTAATAACTCATGATGAGCAAATTGCTGAGCAATGTAGAAAAATTATATATATTGAAGATGGTAAATTGATATCATGACATTTTGATATCACATAAACTCAATCAATAAGTTCTATTATATATAATTTTCATTTCCAATAAAAGTTCTCTGTAGTTCCAATAGTACCTACTACATAACAGATTTTGAGGACTATCCGGATGCTTACTGAATATTCTTGCGCCAAGAAACTGTGATACCGGCCTAGTGGAAACCTATATTCCGGATACGGAAACCGCCTTTGATTGGCTTAACTACCATTCATAAGAAATTGATCCAATGTCAAGCCCGGAGCCACTATACTGCAAGATCAGAAGAGGAAGTCGAGAAGAATTCCGATTTGAACTTTTTATTCGTGACAATCCATATTATATTGATTATGAGTGGGAAGGGGATACCAAAAGCGGAACCTTTGAATATACCTGAATATTTCGGTTGTTCAGAGCCTACATTCCAGTTGAGAGTGAGCCGGTATTCCGGTTGGCATTGAGCCACCTTGATTTTGCTTAGGTGACATTTGTGAGAACAGACATATTTTGTCAAGCCCTTGCCGCATCAGCGGTGCGATAGAAGGCTTTACAAGGTATGCCTGATCTCATACCATAGCCGAGGCAAAAACAAGTGTATATTGAGTGGCTCACTTTACGCCGGACAGCTGGATCAACTTCACCCAGATTATTCAACAGAAGGGATTTAAGAGTTGCGGAAAGGGGAGAAATATGAAAATCGATAAAAAAAGATATTAAAATGGGTTATAGAAATCTTGATAATCGCAATAATTGATATGATGATAAATTCTGGAAATGAAAGAAGAAATTTTGGAATCGAAATAATTATTGCGTGTGTAGTTGTTTTTTGTGTTGAAAAGATTTTAGATAAAATTCAGGGGAAAAATGATTAATATTGTTATATTGTTGATTCTCATAATAGAGAATATATGTATCGTTTAGGACTACTATTTGAAAGGTGTGTTAGATGGAGAAGAAAATTCAGCTTTTATACTATACGTATATTTTTAATATTGTAACAGCAATATTATCTTTTATCTGGATAAAATTTTACTGTTATAATCAGATGGATTATTTATTGGTTTACTTTATTTTTTTTGTTTGTAATTCCATGTTCAAATATACTTCTTCTTTTCAAAGTAGATGTGCTATTTCTTTTATTTGCACTTGGTTCTTCAATATATTTGATTAATCACTTAAATTTGTATATTGTTGCTTTTTTGACAATATTATGGCTAGCGGTAGCGGTTAAGTTTTGTATAGATTTGAAAGTTAGTGATAAACTTGAAAAAAGTATTTTACTGCCCACACATTTTGAGTTTGCGTTTCTTCTAATTCTGATGGCGTTTACCGGAAAGAATTTCTTTTCTGTTATGATTCTGTTACTTCTGGTGTTAAGTATAGTAACCTTAATCCGTGAAACTCATTATCACAATTTATGGTGTATACCCGATAAATACTGGGTGTAACACGGTTTCATTTCCTGTTTCTTTTTTCACCCAATGGGTGAAGATAAAAATATATGACTTTCTCTTTTTTCCTATGTTTTTTGCACGTCATATAGTAAAATATAAGTATTATTATATGAGGTGGATACTTATGAAAAAGCTTGTAATCGAATTCTCCAATGAAAGACTAATTACTCCCAGTGGATTATCTCTTGTGGGACAGATGCTTGGCAAAAGCAGCTTCATTAAAAAGTGTAATAACATGAAAGTTGATGGCAAACGTTCCCAGAGTCAAATCAAAAATGGAGATATTCTTCTTTCTTATATCGGACTTCTTTGTCAGGGCAAGACTGCTTATGATGCTATCAATGAGATGTCTGATGATCCTGAGTATTACAGGCTTGCTCTTGGTATCACAAGGGCGATTCCATCTGCTGAGACCTTACGTCAGCGTATGGATGACATAGGCTCTTCATTAAGAAAAGAAATCCTGAATGCAAATGTTAACATGTTTAATACCTTCAATGTCCGGCCTTCCGCATTAGAGTCTGGGTTTGTTCCTTTGGATCTTGATGTCACTCCTATGGATAATTCAAAAACTCATAAGGAAGGAGTTGCACATACCTACAAAGGTTTTGATGGTTATGCACCAATGATGGCATACATTGGCACAGAGGGCTTTCTTGCAAATACAGAGCTACGAGAAGGGAGTCAGCACTGCCAGTGTAATACACCTGCATTTTTAAAGCAGACACTTCAGCTTGGACATCAGCTGACAGACAGGCAACTGTTGGTTCGTATGGACGCAGGGAATGATGCTGCTGAAAACTTAGGCATTCTAATCGAAGACGGTTCCTGGTTTATTGTAAAAAGAAATCTTCGAAGAGGCGAATCCAAAGAAGATTGGATTGCCAAAGTAAAGGAATGCTGTAAGGATATACGTAAGCCCCGTGATGGTAAAACTGTTTACATTGGATCTTCATGGAAAGATGTAGCATATACAGATTCCGAAGGAAAATCCAAAACCATTACCATGCGTATTGTATATGAGGTAATTGAACGCACAACTGATAAAAACGGGCAGTTTCTTCTTGTTCCGGATATTGAGTGCAATACC
>JBGVED010000046.1:0-12282 GCA_045119835.1 Bacilli bacterium
ACAACAATTAAAGTTAACTATAATGTTGATAAAGCAAGATATGAGACTAAGACATTAACAGTTACTGATATGACATACTATTCATTACCAGGAATAGAAGTATTCTTAGATGGATACTATAGTAGTGAAAAGAAGAGTGGAAATATTGAATTAACATTTAATGTATCTACAAATGTTGGTCTTATTTCTGGTTTAGATTATGTATTATCAGGATACAAATGGATTAATAATAGTAGTTACACAGTAGATGATTTTGATAAACATAGTACAGGATTTACTACATTTGATGGTAAGTATGATGCTAATAAGGTTACTATTCCTCTACCTAGTGAAACAGGTTCATATTCATTGTGGATAAAAGTAGTGGATAGAGCAGGAAATATTAAAGTATATAAATATGAAAAATCTTATGTTGTAGATAATGAAAGTGCTAGTGTAAATAGTATAGTAGCGGTATGTAATGCATATTTAGGATGTATTAAAGAAGGAAATATTTATAGATTTAATAAAGATGATAAGTTAGTTGTTATTGCAACTTACAGTAGAGCAGTTACAACTGCAGGAACATTTAATATGTCATTAAAAGATATAGAAAATTACTATGCTGAAGCAGAAACATCATTAAAAGGAACACCTAGCGTTGTCGCTAAAGGACTTAACGTAATATTTACTTATACTATTGTAGGTCCAGCAAGCGATAAAGATAGTAGAGGTAATGATGGTGATAACGGTTACTTAAAAACAACATATGAAGAATTAGAGTTAGCGCATGATAATAATCACAATTTCTATTATTACAAAAATAGTGAAACAACTTATGATTTATATAAACTTAATACTTATCATGTAAGAATTGATACAATTCCTCCATTTATACAAAATATTGAAATATATGGTTTTGATAATGATAGAGGAACATATGAGTATAATGACGTAACTTATTATACTTATAATACAGGGGATAAGTTTATTCTTGATTTAGTATTAGATGCTAGAGAAGACTATGTTAACTTTACAGAGTTTACATTAACTATGAGAGGTTATACAGTAGATAGTGGTGATGCTGTTGACTTTACAATGAATCAAGACACTTGCACAATAAGTAATGGGGAGAAAATCTATATTAGATGTGAATATACAGTTGTAAATGATATTAATAATTTGTATGATATAGAGATTTATTCTACTAGCACAAATTTAGTGGATGCTAATGGAACTAGATTTGATAACTTTAGATATAGTCAAGATTCTATTTCTGATTACAGTGTTCAAAATAATGCAGATAAGTATATTAACCTAGGAACATCAAATAATAAAAATAGTATTAATAGTGATAAAGTTGTTATCTTCGATAACACTATAGCAAGTATTAAAGCAAATGATGATTCTGGTGATAACACAAATATGCTTACATGGTATGATTTAGCAAATAATGGAAACGAAACAATCATTAATGGATCAAATTATAGTAAGAGTTATTGGGCAATTAACGATTCCCATTACTTGTGGGAAAATAATCATCTTAATTTCTATGCGGGAAAAGATGGTGATGTAACAACATCATTTGATGGTGCTATAAAAGGAGATTTCACATTACAGTTAACTATTAAACCAAGTAGCGAGTCATTTGAGTTCGTTATTAATAATAACGAAAAAGTAACAATTGGAGACTTAAATGTAAATTCAATTCAAACTATTACTTTAGTTAGAAGAGGATCTTTGATTACTGCTTATATTGGAGACGCTACAGTTAATGCAAATTATTCTCAAGGTTATATAAGCCCAGAAGTAACAAAAGTTAAAGTGGATAGCAATAATGGTAATTTAGAAATCTTTGCTATGAGAATGCATAATATTGCATTAAGCACTTCTGAAATTATCAACAATGCAGGCAGAGATTTAACTAGATATGGAGTTTCCGCTACAAGTATCCTTAAAAAAGACATTGATAAATATGTAACAAAAGGATTATTATCGTGGTTAGATGGATATTATCATTACGATAACAGAAGCAATTTAACGGCAGATATCAATAAGACATTGACAATTGATGGAATAAATAAAGTTAATGGAGTTTATAAAGTAAGTAAAATTCATGAAGTTAAATATATGTGGACAGATATAGATTCAACTATTACAAACTTCGATTCTGCGCAAACAGCTGAATTAATTATTGTGCCAACCAGTGACTCTATTGTAGTAACATTACCACAAGAAAATACTACAGGAGCATGGCAGTTACATCTAAAGATAATCGATTGGGCAGGAAATACAGTTATTTATACATATACTAAAGAGTTTGTGGTAGATAAGATAGACTTAAAAGCTATAGATATTGACATTATAAATCCAAATAACGACGTTGTTTATAATAAAAATGAAACAATCAAGTTTGCAATAAGCTTTAATAAAGCGATATCTTTAGTAGATGGAAAAACTCATTCGTTACCATTACTAACTATTGGAGGTAATGCTCCTAAAAACACATACTCATTATCAGATAATTGTAGTACAACACCATTTACGTTTGAATGTAGTTATACATTTAAAGGCGGAACAACTCTTCGTCAAGATGATGGAGATAATGGTTTAATCGATATTGCGTATTCATTAACATCTGGTATTTATAAAGACAGTGAAGGAAATACTAATTTAGCGTTAGCTAGTGCTCTAGTTCCTAGTATTACAGGAGTAAATAATACTACGCCACTTGGAACACAAACTCAATTAAACGTTGATACTAAACATCCATATATTACAAGCATGGAGATTGTAAATAGGGATAGTGCTGCTGTAATTTCTCAAATAGAACAATATTACTATGGAGAAAACGTTGATTTTGAATTTAAGTTGACGCTTAGCGAATATATTTATAAAGCGAATAAAGAAAAAATTGATGTCATAGATCAAAATTATGTGTTTGAAATAAATGGTATTGAATACAGAATTTGGGGTAAATATATAGAAGAAAACAGCGAGTGGATAAACATAATTCAAAAAAATTCTGATAAAACATTTGTTACAAATGTTACAGGAAATAGTTTCTCTATTGCTTCACAAACATATATGATAGAGGGAGATTATATTGTTAAAGTTATAAATCCTACTATTTATGCAGAATTAAGATCAAGAAATGATGTTTATAATGAAGAAGGAAATATTTGGAGTAAAAAAGCAGAATGTACTATTGCTTACGATGAAACAAATAAGATTAGTATTCTAAATTGTAAATACAAAGTAAATAAAAATGATGATGCTAGAGAAATTTATGTTTATAGCGTGTATGCAGAAAGCGAAGTTACAGATTCTGAATTAACAACTATTTATATAAGCGATAATAACGGGCCTGCTAGTAACTTAAATACATTCTATGGAAACTTAATGAGTGGATTTGAAATAGAAGGTGATGATTCTTCTATTAGTATAGAAAATTCAGTAAAAGATTATAGTAATATAAAAGTAAATATAGTATTTGATACAACAGCACCGATTATAGATGAAGGTTATCCAAAACTAGAATATACTTGTGCAGTATTTGGTGGTGTTTACTTTACTTCGGGATGCACTGCAACTTATGTAATACACGTACTAGAAGCAAATCCTGAAGAACTAGTGGATTCAATCAATAAGAAAACAGACGCTTTAGAGATTTACTCTTACAGTATGCTGAATCAAAAGATTCCTTACGATGAAGAAAATCAATTTATAAACGTATTAAGTAAGAGCGCAGCAATTTTAGTTGATAATGGTGGTAATGCAATTACAAAAGTAATAACAGAAAATGGCAGAACATTTAGTGTTAAAGTAATTGAAATTAGAATTGTAATGGAAGCAAAAGAAGTACTATATGTACAAATAAAAGACAGTGATATATTCTATAAAGATGGAAGTGGTTTCTCTCCTCAAACCGCAGATCATCCAGGAGATTATTTAAGAGTTGAAACCGGAGGAAAAGAAGATTACTATTATATCGTAGAATCAGAAAGATTTAATTTGTTGGCCGATGGAACTTATCTTCGTGCTAATGGAGGAGAGTATTTAAGGGTTGGTAGTGAAGCGATTTATTTAAATATCGCTAATACTGGTATTGAAGATTACGCTGGAAACCAAGGTAAAAAATCAAATCAAGAAAGTGGACCATATGGAGAGCATGATGTTTATACTGTCGTTGATAATGTGGCACCAGAAGTAGAATTCTTAGATACAAGTGATACAGAAGAAGATGGCGAAGTAAACAGTAATACATTGTGGTTTGATTTAGCTAAAAAGACAGTTGGTGAATTGATTGGTTATAACAAGGATGGTACTTATTGGCAATATGATAGTCTAACTTCAATCCCTGGAGCGAAGGTAACATCAGAATTGAAGTTTACAGATAATATGACATTCTCAATTGTATTTAGATATGTAGGAAACGGAAATGGATATTTAATTCATAGTGATAAATTTAAGCTTGAAATAAATAACAATAATTTGAAACTTAATACACAAGTTATTAAAACATTATATCCAGGACAAACATATATAACTAGTTTTGTTGTTGAAGGAACTAATGTTACATATTATATTGATGAAGAAGCGGCAAGAACTCTTACTCTAAGTAGAGCTATTACGTCTGCAAATCCAGGATTATCATTTATAAACGTAAACACAACATCTACATTGACAATGTATTTAAGTAATGCAATGGCTTATAGTAGAGCTCTTGTTGCTGAAGAAGTAAGATTAAATCACAGAATTAATAAATATAGATTTATCAAAACTCATTCACTTTTAGAAACTAGCGAGGGAAAAGATACAATTAATACTTATTATGAAGGTGGAACAAACATCTATTTGAGGGTTATTTTAAATAGAACCATTACAGATAGTGACGCGTTTGAGGGAGTTACAAACACCGTTAGATTTACTAATAAAACAGGAACAAATATTATTGATTTGAATTTAGAATGTACAGGAATTGTGGGGTCAAACGTAGCTAATTGTAGTACAAGAGCGCCAAGCGCAGGTATTAACTTTATTAATTATCCACTTATTTCTGGAACTATTTCATCAATTCCGATAAAAGCAACCTCTCTTCCAGAAAATTTAAATGTAGGATTTAACTATTATGAATCCAACAAAATAGATTTATGGTTTGATGCATATTATAGAACAGGTAAAAAATGTTCTGGTCAAAATGCATGTAAAGAAGGAGCAAAAGAAACTGTAAACATTAAAATTGTAGACCAAGTTGGAAGAATACCAATAACTGCAGGAGGGCTAGGTGATGGCTCAGGACTTAGTCTTGCGACATATTCACGAGAAGATAATGGAAAAACAAAGGCTTATTATAGAGATATTTATTATAGCTGGTTAAACGTTAAAACAGATGCAGCTTCAGTATCATTTATAAGTAATATGCGAGTTTGTGATACAACAGTTGAAGGTAATACATGCGATACTCACCCATATCAAGTAGATATGCCAAGTTCTAATGGTAAATGGTACTTGTGGTTAAAAGCTATAGATGCTGTTGGCAATGAGATTATAACAATGGACCCTAAGGAATATATTATCGATGTTGCAAAGCCTGTTTTAACTGGTTTTGATATAATGTCAGATCCAAATGATAGAAACTTAAAAGCGGGGGAAACAATAGAAATTATTGCTAGTTTTTCAGAAGTTGTTCACTATTCGCTTGATTACTATAATGATAGAGATCCTTTAAAAACAGGAGATATAGAATATATTTTAAGATTTGGTGGAAAAGAAGCGACAGGATGCTTAGATAATGAATGTTCTTTAGATAAATATGGAATTAAATTTATTGAATTTGATGGTAGCGATGAATCAGGATCAAGATATGGTATAAATATTAAATTTAAATACGTTGTGACAGATATTGATATAATTAACTTAAGAAACGCTACTGGCGATAATGGTAAGTTTATCATGCAATTATCATATGCAGGAATGACCGATATGTATGGAAATGATATAACTGTTGAAAATGGAAACTTAGCATACGCGCAATTACTAAATAATCAAGCAGAAGTAGAATTTAGTGGATCTCAAGCAGGACTTTTAGCAGAAAGATTTAGTGGATTCCAAGCATTAAATGAAGATGGAACCATTCAATCAAATCAAACGGTGTTTGAAAATGAAAATGTTTACATTAAGATATTCTTTAGTGAAATGACAACAATAACAAATGCATTTGAAGCGATATTAACAAATACAGATGATGCTTCAAAATCAGTAACATTTACATGTGGATTTGGAGAAAATCTAGAGGCGGTAACTTGTTATCACCAAATGGAAGTTATTGATTCTATTAATATAACAGGATACAACAAATTAATAAGTGGTGGATTCAATGCTAATGCACAATTATTAAATAAAGTTAATTCCATAACGTATAATGAAGAAAACAATACATTTGTTTTAGGATTTATGGAAAATGTAATTTCTTCTACTCCATTTACAACTTTAATTGGAGAACAAATTAATGGTGTTACGTCAAATGAAGTTATTGCAACATGTGGAGCAATAAATAATGCGATGAGTGTAACTTGTTCAGTTAGTTTAAATAGTTATTCACCAACAGAAGTAGAGCCGAATTTTGTTATAAAAAGTGGTAGTGATACTAATCCGTGGGCAATAGATAGAATTGTTGAAAATGGAGTACAGGTATTATCTACTGGAAGTGGTGCGACTAGTTCAATTTATGAAACAGGAGATTTACTAAGTCTATTAGTAACGTTTGAAACCCGATTAAATATTAAAAAAGAATTTAGTGCTATATTTAGTGATGGAACAAATGGAGTAAATGTGGTTTGTCAAGCTACAAACGGCTTTGAATTAACAACAAGATGTTCTACAGTTGTTGAAGCTACGAATATATTGGATTTGTCCCAATACTTAGGAACAATAAAAGCGGATACCATTAATCCATGGGTTGTAGGATTTAGACTTGTAGAACCAGTTGAAGGGCAAACAAATGTTTATATCCCTTCAAGTAGGACTCATTATGGTTTGAATAGTACAATTTATCTAGAAGCATTGTTTAGTGAAAAAGTAACTTTAAGTGGAAACTTATATTTTATAGTGCAAGGTACAACTGATGATTTATTACCATTCAAGTGTAATGTAGGTGGTACAAATGGAAATTTAGTTGACTCTATAGTATGTAGTTATAAAGTTCATTTTGAAGGAGATAATAAAGAAATAGAAATAAATGACTTGCATATATTTGCAGTAACAAATGAAGGTGTTGATCCAGGGGGCAATATAACATTTAAATTGGCCGATAAAACAGATTATGATGCAAGTGTTAACGCAGGAACCATCGAAGCTAATATGCTTTATATTGTAAAAGATGAGGATTCATATCACTTGATTAAAAACAATCAGCCAATCAAATGGTTAGTTAATGTTTTAGATGAAGCAACTAATGAACTTGATGTTGATTTGAAAACAGCAGGTAATATTAACTATGGAGATTTGGGTGTAGATGACCCAGCTATTGACCTTAAAAAACCATATATTATGGATATATCAGGACCAACAATATCTGGAGAACACAAAGAAGTTGATGATGTAACATACATTAAAAAGGATACTAAGGTTAGTTATACTATTAAAGTAGATGATAAAAACAACATGATATTAGATTTCTGTAAGTTTGCCTTTAATATAACAACTAGAGTAGATGAAACTAGTGTAAATACTCAGACATATCATCCATCAACAGGGTGTAATAGTGAAATGATAATTATTTATGAGACAGATGATGCAGCAACTATTGAAAACAAGACCATAAGAAGTTCATATACATTTGATGATTTTATAAGAGTTAGTTTTGTTGCTAGATTAACAACTTATGTCGAAGAAGTTGAACAAGTTACAAGAAGACTATTAACAATTGATATGGAAGTTCTAGCTTTAGCAAACGCCCACTTTAACTTTAATTTTGCGATTGAAGAGGGTGCGTTTACTGACTTAGCAGATAACATGAATGCTTCAAATAATGATTCAACAGAATATCCAGATGAAAATTCTACAGTTAGAAAAACTCCAAATATCACTATTTATGTAGATAATGCAAAACCAGAGATTGAATATATTGATAAGTCAATTCCTGAGTGGTATGACATAAGTGGAAATAGTTATAGTTATGGATATAACGTAGAAAAATGTGGATATGTATGGAATAATGATGGTTCCATGAAAGGGTGCCTAGAATATAATCCATTAGAAACAGATTTAGATAAACATAACAAAAATTTAAAACCAATCGTTACAACAGAACTTATAGATGGAGAACAACGAAATAGCTTTATAAATGAAAATTACTTTGGTAGAACATTGTTTAAGAAAGATTTCACTATTGAAATATTATTGAAAGTAAATAATATTGGAACAAATAATATATTTAAAATCAATAGTTATTTATACGATAAAAATAGTAAGACAACATCATCTAATGGTTCATGGAGTTTCTCATTTAACTTTACAGAAGAAGTAAAAGATAAGCTTGTTTATTTTGCTATTGTATATAAGCAAAATGGAGCTTATATAGGAGATGATACATATCAAACAACAAGTGGAAGCTACACTATTTATAGCAATGTTAATAGTGGTGGTGTTTATAACAATACTCAATTGGTTGAATATAAAGCTAGAACAAATTTAGATGTTGTTGCAGGAACAGGTCCAGGCAACTCTTTAAGAATAACAGAGGAATCTATAGAGTCTATATCATTTGGTAGTGCTAATACGCATTTGTATTCAATGAGAGTTTATAGCGGACCAATTACTACAAGTACTGGTAACTATGGGGCACTAACAAAACAACAATTAGATAAAAATTATGAGCAAGACAAAATTAGATATATAGATGCAACAGAACAACATAATATAAATAATTATGTAACTAACTATCTAAACTTATGGTATGATGGTTACTATCGTAGAAAGACAGATACCGTTAAAGATGTTACGATTTATATGGAAGACATGGATTTATTATCTCCATTAAAAGGTGTTGGAATAAATTATGAAGCATCAACTTATACTTGGATACGTACAGATAGAGCAGAAGCTGTATTCGAATATAGTATTAAAGAATTAATGTTTGATGGTGCAGGAAATTACAACGAAGGAGTAGTAGGTTGTCATATTTATAATTCTAGCAGAAACAATGTTTTAGAAGAGAGAGAAGATTGGTCTTGTACAGGTGATGGGGCTAAATACTTTATAAAAATACCAATGCCAACTATTACAGATGGTAGATATGTATTAAATATGAAAGTTGTAGACTTATTGGGCAATGAGTTTGATGAAGAAATAGAAGGGGTTGAAATAGTAGCAGATAGTACATCTCCTTACATTCCTTACGAAACTAATTCAAAAGATGAATTAGGAAATCCATTAAAAGGAAAAGATGAATTAGGCGCAGAAGTAAAAGGTTACGATGCAGTTTTGATTTATCCTCTTGGCGGAGGTAAGATTAACGATAAAGATACAGTACTTATCGCAGTAATATTTAATGAAAGATTAAATCAAAATCTAGATGTTACATCTTTGCCTGATTTATATATAAGATTTGCAAGAAAAGGCTCAAATGCTCAAATTGACCATATTAAAGCAACGACACAAAATGTAAAAGTAGTTGGTAAAGCTATAGTGTATAAATACTTGTTAGTAAAAGGAGATAATGGAGACCTTGAACTAAGTCCTTACATTACTTACGACCCTCAAACAGAATTTAATTTCTTGTGGAAGGAAAACAGTGAAATAACTGATATTTATGGAAATGTATTTAAAGGAATAAATGAAGGAGAAGGTTACAAATCTCAAACAATTGTAGCAATACAACCTCCAGCATATATTACTGGTGATACTCGTGCTCCTTACATTAAAGATATTAGAGTAATGAAAGAGTTATCTGATGCTAATGATTATTACCATTACAAAGAAAATTCTAATATTTACTTGAAACTAGAGTTTAATGAACCTGTATATATAAGTAAGCCTAAATTTTATATAGAACTAAAAAATAAAGAAACAAATCAAACTTATATAGCGACATGTACACAACTTGATGGAACTGATTTTGATAGTACAATCACTCACAGAGAGGCTAAATGTAGTTATACTGTTCAATCTGGAGATAATGGAGAAAATATAAGGCTATCAACAATTAAGGAAGTCAAAGAGCAAGTTCCTACAGATGGAAGTGGCGTATATGAAGTTATTGATGCTCTTAAGATTTGTTACACTCCTAATTGTGCTGATTTAAAAGTGGATAATAGTGTAACTGGAGGCCTAATTTATATAGATAGAGATAATGATAACGTTAGAGATCCTCAAGAAACATATGATGGATTTATTTCAGATGAATTAGGAACTACTTTAAGTAGAAAAGTTACTTATAATTTTGCTACTTATTATCATAAAGAAGCTACTGGAGAGGGTAATGAATTCTATAAGAAAGAGACAGAATTCATTTATGCATATGATATGCAGATGTGGTATGGTCCAACTTCTGAGTATTCTTATAATATGAAGATAGAGGGTAATAACATTGTTAATGTAAATACTCTAAACTACGATGAATATACAATAGATATATTTGCGCAAGGAGATGTTGATAAGATATTGATTAATGGGGTAGAAGTTACACTTAATGGATGTAATACTTCTTCATTATGTCATGTTGTATTAACTAGAGAAGCTCTTTTAGATAGTGATGAGAATATTGTTGGATATCAGTTTAATTATCATGTGGCAACATCTACATCTAGCGATATAGTTGTTACCTACAGTGAAGCTAATCCGATTACCGCAGTTAATGCCAAGTTAGTTAATATGAGTATAGACAAAACAAATATATTATCTATAAGAGTATACAATGCATCAGTTGCTTTATCTACGCTAAAAGATAATGCTAGATTTGATTTGCAATTGTATAATGGAACAAGTGTTTATAATAATAATCCAGACTTAAATGGTAGTGAATTTAAACCTTTTGAATTAGAAGAGATTATTACTGAAAACAGAGCAAAATCAACAAGTGTTATGTTTATTGCTCGCGCAATTAATGATGTTGGTGTTGTCTTTGATACAACTAGACCAGAAGTAAATATTACAACAGAAGTTATAACTGTTGATTGGGATGAAATTAAATCTGATTATGTTATAGATGGTGGAAATATAACAGAGGAAAAATATCAAAGCTTTGTAGATTACTTAAATTATAGAGTAGATCCAACTGATTATACTAACTGTAGTGCTTCTGGTTTAGAAAATGATTGGTGTGGAAATAATACTAGATATATTGGACTAGGAAAATATTTGAAGGTTACTATAACTCTAGATGAAATGAATTATCATATATTAGATGTAAAAGATGTTATTTCTACATTTGCTAAAGATTTATCTACAGATATTAGTAAATCTGGTAATGATGCAGAAGAAACATATAGAAATGTTACAGCTCATGGATTTGTTGGTGATAAATTTATTTATGAGTTCAATACAGTTGTTAACTGGTTAGACATAAATGATTCCACATCTACCGATTACTCAAGATTAAATAAATTAAACGAATATAGTGGTTATATTCAAGTTGATATTGATGATGCATTTACTGATAAAGCGGGAAATGTGATTAAAGCTAAGATTGTTGATTCTAAAGATAGTCAAATGTATTCAGATAAGTTTATGCTAGACTATACACTTCCTGAGTTAAATATGTCTGATATATCGACAGAGTCTAACTATGTTACAGTGTTCAATATTTTAGAAACGAATGTATCTACTGGTAACTATACTTCTGTATTTAGTACAGACGCAACAAAACCAAGTCTTAATACAAGAATAAATGAAATAAGAACAATCGCATTATCAAAGCCAAGAGTAAGAGATGTATATATTAATTACAGAAATACTGTGCATGTAGGAAACTCTAATAAGTTTAAATCAACAGATACTATTTACTTTAAAGTTGATTTTGGTGCATCAAGTGTTCAGACAAATGTAACGTATATCGAAAATAGTATAACAATACCATTAACATGTTCTACATATCAAGGGAATGTGGCATTGTGTAAAAATCAAGGTGTTTTAAATACAGATACGGCAGGTGGATTCTTGACTATTGAAGGAACTGGATATATTGCACCAAGTGGAAGCACAACTCAACTTGTAGCAGGCAATACTTCGGCTGTTACTAATATTGTATTAGAACCATTTGAGGCGTTCTTGGATCAAACAAGATTTAATGAACTAAAATTA
>JBGVED010000047.1:0-2306 GCA_045119835.1 Bacilli bacterium
AAATTGAACTAAAACTAGGAAAGGAGTTAGAGATTAATACAAATAAATAACCAACCTAACGAAATTTTAATTAAATTTGTTTGGTTGAATTATTTTGAGTACTGATTATTCGACTTTTAGGATTAATAACTATATCTTCAGGTAGATAGTTCAAAATATCATTTGGGACCGAAATATTAATGTCTTTAGTTAAAAGTCGTTTTACAATCCAAGTCATTTTATAAACTCCATACCATTGTTTAGAATTTTATGGATTATTTTTCATTTTTATAATATTTATCAGAAATTTGATAAATTTGTATAACACTAAACCTTTAAAAATTACGTACTACATCAGCATCTAACTCGGTTAAGATATCTTTAACGCGTTTAGTCATGCCAGAAATATATTCCTTTTCATTGAGGGTAATTTTCTCAATTTCTCGAGTTAATTTTATAATTTCATCTGGAGTATATTTATCTTTTAAAGAGGAATCTTTGATTCTCTTTATTAGTCCATAATAATATAAAAGACTTATATGATTTAAGAAGGTAACTCCTCTAAAATAGGAGTTATCATGAGCGTATGGAGCACTAACCATTATATTATTTTTTAGGTAATCAAAGCATTCTTCGATATCCCAACGTTGCTTATATTTTAGATAAATTTCCTTAGGATCTTCATCTAAATTACTTACAAATGCAAAGTAACCAAGTCTAATTTCATTAACAACATCCATTGGTTTATATTTGTCTTCGTCATAGTTAGCTTCTGCTTTTTCTATGAAATGTGCTTTAAGATCTGCTCTACGATTATCATCTCTAAAAATATAAACCCAATTTTCACCACACTTTCTTTTGTAGTGATAGATTGCTCGTTTATGGTAAGAGAATACGCCGTTAAACTTATTATCATCGGTATTTGCATAAAATTCTTGATCTATTAACGCTGTGTTTGATTGCAAAGGTAATATATAACTTAACCCAGCATTCTTTAAGAATGAAACATTCTTGGTTGAATAAAAGCCCTTATCAGCAATCACTAATGAATTAGATTTGTAGCAACCACTTTCAACTATGATGTCAATAAAAGCTTTCTTATCTACTATAGAGCCTTGAAGAATCTTATAAAATAGAGGCTTATGTGATACTTGGTCAAATATATAAAGTATCCTAGATTGAGTACTAGATTTATGATTTGGATTATATCCTTTGGCAGCTAAACTATCATTCATACGTGTAAACATGGTGGTGCCATCAAAAAGTAATACTGACTCCTTATTGATGTAACTACTCATCATTGCATTAATATCATCACCTCGTTCCCCTAATGATGAAATGAAATTTCTGACAGTTGCCTCACTTGTTCCAATATCAGGAGATAATTCACTAAATATGGAACGTTCAAAAAAATCTTTAACAAGTTTTGGTGACACCTTATCGATTAATCTAATTAATGAAAACGCCCTAATTTCTCTAAAGCAATCAGGGAAAAAATCTTTTAGTTTCTGATAAATATCAGGTGATATTGAATCTAGTAATTTATATGCACCATAGCTTTTTGCAGTAACCACAGTATCAGAAACTTCCTCTACAGGTTTTTGCTTTTTCAAAAGTTCTAAACCATATTTATTAGGAATAAATCCATCAGCCAAAGTAATTTTACCAATCATTTTTCCGGTTATCTTTTTTCTCTTTTTTGTATCTTTTTGATACTTACATGAAAAAGGATAAACATAGTAATGACCACCAATAGCACGCACTTCACAAGCACCAAAATTTGTCGGTCTTAAAGCTTTAATTTCTTCGGGAACAATGGACATAATCGCCTCTAAATATACACGTATTTTATATACGTAATTTTACCACAAAGCGAGAAAAAATCAAGTCTAAAATGCGATTTTTTGAAGAAATTTTTGGAGGTGATGGAAGCAAGTTGAAGATTAAAAAGATCTAAACTTTTTCAATGGTGAAAAAAGGGCGTAACTACGCCCTTTTATGAAAATTTAGTATTACGTAAATTTTATAGGTTTAGTGTGTATAATTAGTTTATTGTTTTTTTTGCAATTGAATATGAATAAATTGCAGGGCCTACGCACGAACAAGCAGAACCGTAATTTGTGATTAAAAATATTTAAGTTACCATATAATAGGAATAAAAATGTGAACTAAAGATCACTCTTTTAAAAAAAATAGTTGTGCATTTATTTAAAAACTGATCAAATACTGAAAGTTTAGGCCTATAAAAAGGATAATATGAATACTTCAGTAAAAGAGACAGTAAATTCACTTATGAAACAAATAGTAGTTACAGATAATAGACAGCA
>JBGVED010000048.1:0-10914 GCA_045119835.1 Bacilli bacterium
GAAAAGGCTACTAGAATTGCTAGACTTATGGTTACTGAACTTGGTATGTCAAGTCTTGGTACAATTCAATATGAACAACAAACAGGTAGTGCCTTCCTTGGAAGAGATTATGCTAATACAAGAAAGAGTTTCTCTGGGCAAGTTGCTTATGAAATTGATAAAGAAGTTAGAAAGATTATAGAAGAATGTTATAATCGTGCAAAAGATGTTATTACAGAGAATAAAGAGTTATTAACTAAGATTGCTGAAGCTCTTCTAGAAAAAGAAGTGTTAACTAGTGAAGAAATTTATGAGATTGCTGGAATGAAGGATCCTATGAGCGAAGAAAAGGAAAATGAAGTAGTAAGTAAAGAAAAAACTAGTGAAGTTAAAGAAAATAAAGTAGAAGAAACAAAAGAAGAAAATTAATAAAATTTTTATTTTAGTGTTATGTTTTTGAGGTGAATTTATGAAAACTTATTTTGATGGATGGAAAAGAACTTTTTGCTTTAGTGGAAATTCAACTAGAGCACAATTTTGGACTTTTAACATTATAAATTGCATAGTTGTTTATTTGGTATATACGCTTAGTTTGTATAATGCTATGAAAAATGGTGAGGATGGCGGGTATCTAACTATTGGTATAAATGTTTTCTTTTTAGTGTTTCCTATTCCATATTTATTTGCTACATGGTCTATAGCTGTTAGAAGATTGCATGATGCAGGTCATTCTGGTTGGAATTTGTTGTGGGGAGTAGTTCCTTTTATTGGGTGGCTAGTTTTATTAGTTTATTATTTGTCACCAAGCAAATAGTTGTTAGATTAAAGTTTTTGACTTTAAAAGAGGATTTTTCCTCTTTTTTGTTTTAGAATATATTTAATAGTTATAAAAAAGAAGGTGTTTATATGAATAGAGATAGTAGAAATAGGGTTGGTTACATTTTTGATTTGTTGTTTTATATAATATTACCTATAGTTATTATTTTGTTATATGTTTTAGATGGAGAAAAAATGACTGAGGAGATATTGTCAGTTCTTGATGTAATTAGAGTTATCGTTATAGGTTTAGAAATTATAGGAGTAATTTTTATAAGTAGCAGGAAAAGAAATTCTGAATATACGTCTTTACAGGAGCGTAAGGATTTTGAGGTACAGATTAGTAATGAACTTGATATAGGTAAGGCTTTGCTTGCTAATGTGGTTATTGTTTCTATTAGTGTTGGCTTAGGTGCTTTGTGGTATTATTCTTATTTGTATTTGTCGAATACATCATATTTTCTTTTAGCAGTAGGAGGCTTTGTTGCATTTTTAATTTATTTGTATTTTGGGCAAATGTTGTTTAAGGCGAATATGAAGGGTTCTACGATGTTTTGGGCAGGTGTTTTGTGTTTGTTTATTGCTTTTATTTTGGGAATATCAACATACGCTGCATATTTAGGGAAGTCTGAAATGTGGGTTTATATTATGACTATTACAATAATTTTTATTGCTTTAGGAATAGGGTATTGTATTTCTGGTTATAAAATTAAAAAGAATAAAAAAAAGAGTTTTTAAAAATATATATTTGCGTTTAGAATAGTAAATGTTGACTTTTTAAAAGTATAACATTAAAATTTTTGAAGGTGATGAAGATGGATTATATAGTTAGAGGAATGGCTAGAGAGGATAAAATAAGAATTATTGGCTGTGAGTGCACAGATACAGTTGATTTGATTTGTAAGAAACACGAAACTTATCCAATTGCTACTATTGCACTTGGCAGATTTTTGTGTTCAACTTTAATGATGGGAGCAATGTTAAAGGATAAGCAAACTATTACTTGTATAATAAATGGTAATGGTAAACTAGGAACTATTTTTGCTCAAGCTAATGCAAGAGGAGAAGTTAGAGGGTTTGTTAGTGATCCTTATGTTGATTTACCTCTTGTTGACAATAAATGGGATATTAATAGTGCTGTTGGAGATAATGGTATTTTAAATGTAATTAAGAATTTTGATGAAAAGAAAAGTTTTTCTAGTCAAGTTGCAATAGAATGTGGTGATATCGCAGGTATTGTTGCAAAATACTTCTTTGATAGTGAACAACTACCTACGATTGTTAATTTAGGGGTAGAATTAGATAAAGATGGTAGTGTTAAGAGCGCTAAAGGGTATATAATTCAACTTATGACAGGATACAGTGAAGAAGATGTTAAGTGTTTAGAAGAACTTAAATTGGCTTCTTTAGATAAAAAGATTGATGATTGTATTTTTGAAATGTTTGCAGATTTTAAAAGATTAGAGAATACACCTGTTAAGTTTGCTTGTGATTGTAGCAAAGAAAAGTTTGAACAAGGGCTTAAGGCTTTAAATAAAGAAGAGTTAAGACAAATACTTGAGGAAGACGGTCAGATTGAGGTTGTTTGCAATTTTTGTTCTGATAAATATTTGTTTAATAAAGAGGAGATTGAAAAGATTATTGAAGGATAAGGAGACAAGAAATTGTCTCTTTTTAGTAGAATATTTTTAATACATAATTTTAACGTTTATTATTGGTTGATAAATGTTTTTCTGTTTAATATTATAGTCATATGTTTATGTGTTAGGGGATGGATTTATGAAGGTTTTGATAAACCATGATGAGATTAGAGAAATTTGTAAGAAAATAGGAAAAGAGTTAACTTTAAAATTTAAGGGAGGGCCTCTTATTGTTGTTGGGGTTTTAAAAGGCGCATGTCCTTTTCATAGTGAACTTATTAAATATATAGATTTAGTTGTTTTAGTAGATTATATGCAAGTTAGTAGTTATGTGGGGGAAAATAGTAGCGGGAAAATAAATATAAAAAAAGATTTAGAAAATGATATTTGTGGCAAGGATGTTGTAATTGTAGAAGATATTGTTGATACTGGCATTACCCTTAGTTCTTTGAAATGTGAGCTAGAGAAAAGGAATCCCAAATCTTTAACTTTTATATCAATGCTTGATAAACCTAGTAGAAGAAAGGTTGAATTTAAGGCTGATTATGTAGGTAAAGAGATAGATGATTTATTTGTTGTGGGTTTTGGGTTAGATTATAATGAACAATATAGGAATTTAAAAGATATTTGTATATATAATAGTTAAATATTATATGTTATAATTTGCTTATGGAGAGATGTCAGAGTGGTCGATTGTGGAGCTCTCGAAAAGCTTTGTTCGTAAAGAACCCGGGGTTCGAATCCCCGTCTCTCCGCCAAAAAATTAAAATTAATTTGTGTAATTGTTTTTAGGGAGAAAAGGATGTAAATGTCAAACTGTACGTTTTGTAATTTGGATTGTGGAAAGATTGAAAACACTATTATAGATGAAATAGATGATTTTATTGTTGTTCCATCTAAAGGGGCGTTAGTAGAAGGATATATTTTGGTTGTTCCTAAAATTCATGTTACTAGTATTAATGAGTTAAATAATGATCAGAAGAAAAGTTTGTTATTTCTTATAAAAAAGTATAGAGAAAGATTTAAAGAAATATATGGAAAGTATCCTATAGTTTTTGAGCATGGTACTGGCAAAAGTGGTGGGAATACCTCTAGTAGTGTGGTTCATGGACATGTTCATATTGTTAATCATAATTTTTTTAATGAGCGATTTGTTATTGATTTTCTTAAGTTGAAAAAAGTGGATATAAGTGAATTTTATGAATATAGAAGCAAAAGTTATATATCATATATTTCTCCAACTTTGGAGTATTATATTTCATATGATTTTAAACATTGTAGTCAACAAGTGAGAAAACTTATTGCAGATGATTTGAACATTGGTAATAAGTATGATTGGAATAAGAATAATTTTGAGGATAATATTAGAAAGACTATAGAAAATTTAAAATAAAATTTTGTTAATAAATTGGTTGGAATTCTTGTTATTGATAGTTTTATGGGGTATAATCTTTCCTTAAATAAGAAAGGGAGGGCTTTTATGGATAGTCAGAAAGAAAAAGTTTTAGTTGTTGATTTTGGTGGTCAATATGCGCAGCTTATTGGAAGAAGGGTTAGAGATCTTAATGTCTATTGTGAGATTGTGCCATTTAGTATTAGTGCTAGTGAGATAAAGAAAATAAATCCAATTGGGATTATTTTTAGCGGGGGTCCGTTAAGTACTTTTGATGAGATATCGTATAAGATAGATGAGAAAGTATTTGACTTAGGGATCCCCGTTTTTGGTATATGTTATGGAATGCAACTTATTGCTAGTGTGTTTGATGGGAAAGTTGTTAAAGGTAAGTTTGCAGAGTATGGAAAAGTAGATATTGAATACAAAGATCATTGCTTATTTTCTGGGGTAAATAAAAAAAATACGATATTTATGAATCATCATGATATAGTTGAGTCTATTGGAGAGGGTTTTAAGGTTATTGCAAAAACAGAAAATACAAAAATAGCAGCCTTTGCAAATGATGAGAAAAAAATATATGGCGTGCAGTTTCATCCTGAAGTTAGTCATAGTAATCAAGGTAATGATATATTTTATAATTTTTTGTATAAGATATGTAGGGCAAAAGGGACTTGGAAAATTGATGATTTTGTGGAAAAAAAGATTACTGATTTAAAAGAAAAATTAAATGGCAAGAAAGTTTTGCTAGCGTTATCAGGTGGAGTGGATAGTTCAGTGTGCGCTGCTCTTATTCAAAAAGCGAGTTCTAAATCTTTAATATGTGTGTTTGTAGATCATGGACTTCTTAGAAAAAACGAAAGGGAAGAAGTTGAAAAAGTATTTAAGGATCAATTTAAGATTAATTTGATTACAGTTGATGCTTCAAAACAATTTTTGGATAAGCTAAAAGATGTAGAGGATCCAGAAAGAAAAAGAAAAATTATTGGAGAAGAGTTTATAAGAGTGTTTGAAAAAGAGGCAAAGAAAATAGGAAGGGTGGATTTTTTGGCACAGGGCACTATATATCCAGATGTTGTAGAGAGTGGGGTTGGTAAATCTAGTGTTATTAAAAGTCATCATAATGTTGGGGGAATTCCTAGTGTTGTAGATTTTGAAGAAATCGTAGAACCTTTAAGGAATTTATATAAGGATGAGGTTAGAAAAGTTGGACTAAAATTAGGCCTTCCAGAAAATATTGTTAATAGACAACCTTTCCCAGGACCTGGACTTGCAATTAGATGTATTGGTAAGATTAGTGAAGAAAAATTAAATATTTTGAAAGAGGCAGATTTCATATTTAGAGAAGAAATTTCTAAAGCAAATTTAGATAAAGATATATGGCAGTATTTTGCTGTTATAACAGATATGCGTTCAGTTGGTGTTATAGGAGACCATAGGACATATGATTATACACTAGCACTTAGAGGTGTTAGCAGTGAAGATGCTATGAGTGCACAATTTTATAGAATTCCTTATGATGTTTTAGAAAGATGTAGTAGTAGAATCACCAACGAGGTTAGGGGGGTTAATAGAGTTGTTTATGATATTACTTCAAAACCTCCTGCAACTATTGAGTGGGAATAATCTTGTGTTATAATATTATCGAGGTGTAATAAATGGAAGTAATAGTAGGAGATGTTTACAAACATTTTAAAGGAAATTTATATATTGTTGATGGAATTGCATTTCATAGTGAAACGATGGAAAAGATGGTTGTTTATCGTGCTTTATATGACGATTTTAAATTATATGTTAGGCCATATGATATGTTTGTAGAAAAAGTGGATAAAAATAAGTATCCAGATGTTAATCAAGAATATCGTTTTGAAAAAATAGATCTTAAAGATGCAGATGAAATTTTAAAGAAGTAGGAGTGATTTGTTGTGATTTTGGTTTTTGATCTGGATGATACTGTAACTGAGACGGATAAATATAGTGAATATTATATTAGTAAGTTTTTTAAAGAGAATAATTTGCCATATAAAAAAGTTTGCTCTACCGTTAGATATGCTGAAAAGAAATTTAATTGGAGTAAGGATGAAGCTTTAAAGTGGTATAAAACATATGGCGATGAAATGATGTTAAATTTTCCTTTAAAAGAATTTGCTAAAGAAGCAATAAATGAATTGTATGATTTAGGACATACAATAGTTATTGCTACTGCTAGATCTGATGATTGGCATAGTGATCCAAAAGGTGTTACTTTAAAATGGTTAGAGAATAATGATATTAGATATCATAAATTATTTGTTGGAAGAAGTGATAAAGAGGAGATATGTAAGGAAGTTAATGCGGATGTTTTTTTAGATGATGATGTTACTATTACTTCTCGTGTGGCGGAGTATTTTAAAAGTATTAATAAAGGTACATCTTGTCTTATGAGTAGCGATTATAATATTAATGAAGAGGTTGGAGAAAATATTATAAGAGTTAAAGATTTTAAATCTTTTTTTCAAATGGTTTGTAAAGAAGGAATTGTTGAAAAATAATTCTTTTTTGTTTTATGGTGATATAATAAAAATTACATATAGGAGTGGTTAATATGTTAGATAATTGTTTTAAATTTTATTATAAAGCAATAAAGTTAAAAGATATGCTTAGAAGTGGTGCTATTGTGTGGGGCGTTGAAAGGGAAAGACTAGAAAGTATAGCTGAGCATACTTTTGGCTGTATGATTTTATCTATTGCTTTATATTCTGAGTTAGGATTAAAAATAGATTTAGGTAAAGTGTTAGAAATGTTAGCGATTCATGAATTAGAAGAGATAGTTATAGGAGATATAACACCTCTTGATAAAATAAAAAAAGAGGATTTAATCAGACAAGCTATTTTAGCGGTTGAGGATATGGTTAAAGATTTGAAACATAATAAAGAGCTTTTAAAGCTTACAGATGAATTTAATAATAAAAATAGTGAAGAAGCAAAGTTTGCTCATGCTATTGATAAGTTGGAGTGCGTTTTAGAGTTTAAAAAATATCAGGATTTAGGGCAAGTTTCTGTGGATAATGTAACGGATGAGATGCTTGAAAACGAAAAGCTTAAAGAATATATTGATACAGGAAAATATGATTTAGCAGATATTTTTTTCTTGTTTCATATAGATGCTTATAGGGAGTTTGGTATAGATGAAGACTATTGGTTTAATCATTTAAAAGATTTAAGTATTTTATAAGTTATAAAAAAGGATTAGTTTGTTATTGACTAATCCTTTTCTATAGCTCGAATTATTTGTTTTGTTCTAGAAGTGTAATCTTTTCCTTTTATTATATTTATGTTTCTTTTATATATTTGTTTGTACAAAGATAACAATATTTTATCATCTTCATATCTAGTTTTTTCATATGTTCTTGTACCGTCTTGTGTGAAAGGGCAATCTGGGTTTAGATAAATTATTTTTGTTATTCTATTTAATGCGTTATTTGTTTTTGCGATTTCTTCTGATAGGTTTATTAGCTTTTTTGATATTGGTTTGTTACTGCTTAATAATGGTATATCTTTTTCTAGATAGTATCTAGTGTAAGTTGAATCTGTATCTAATAATATTATTTCAAATTCGCTATTTTCATAGGCTTTTAAAAAGTTTGTTTGGTGAAGGTGTAAAATTCTTTCATAGTCTGTTAGCGTCATTTGATCTACTCCACCACTTTCTTGACATATATCTCTTCCTACTTCACTAACTGTTTTTACTTTATATCCTTTGTTAGTAAGGTAAATATGCATATTTTCAATAGCTCTACTTTTTCCGGTAGACTCTACTCCACAGAATAAATAAACTTTTTTATTCATTTTCTTTTTTCTCCTTTTTATTAGATTTCAACCAAACTATTAATCCTATAATAGCGTTTGTTGTCCATAGGATATACATAATTCCCATTGCATATTGTCCGATAATTAGATTAAGTATAGCCATAACTATATCTAGAATAATCCAAATCCACCACTGTTCTGTATATCTTAAGTTTAATAATATTTGTCCGATGACTCCAAGAGTTGTCCCTGTACTGTCAAGGAATCCTATTAAAGTCCAACTTTCATTAGCTCCTCTATCGAAGTAAGAAAGAGGTAAAGCGATTATAAGTAAAGATATAAGTGATATGATTAATAAAAATGTTCTCTTTTGTTTAGACAATGTTTTAACTTCACATGTATATTTTGTGTCTCTATTTTTTAACCAAGTTATAATGCCTATAAATGATGCAGGGATGTAGAATGCTAAATTTAAAAGAAAATTTCCATAAAGTTGCCATCTATAATATAGCAAGACAAATCCTATAATATTAACTAGTCCTATGACCCATTGGAACCATCTTTTTCCGCTTGTTAGTACAACACATAGCATTCCAGTGAATGTTGCTATAAAGTATATTATTTGCCAAGTTAATGTATCTCTTAATTCTATTGGTGTTAGAAAGTATTCTAAGAACCAGGCTCCACTTATTAGAATTAATGATAAAGGAATCCAAATAAGTTCCCAAGTTTTAAAGTGTTGCTTTAGTTTGTTCATGTTTTATTCCTCCTTAAATTTATAGGCTATTTGTATGCTTTTGTTTCTTGTTGTTATTACTAGTCCATCAATTGCATAATCTTTTTGGTATTTTTTATATAGTTGTTTTAATTTGTTTTTTGATGGTATATTTTGGTGTATTGTGTAAGGTATTTTTTGCTTAGATATTTGATTCATTTCTATAATTTGCATTAAGTAGTCTTTTGAATAATTTGTGTTTAATAAACCGAAAGGCATGAAGTACATTTTAGGGTTTATTTTACCTTTTTTATTAAGGTAGGACGCTACTTTATCTCTAAAATTAATTTCTAGGTTAGTGTCACCTAAATATATTACTTCTCCATTTATAGCGAATGTTTTTTGTGCTAGATTTTCGCTAAATGTGTAATTGTTGCTAAAGGCCCAAGTTATATTTTTTCCTAAGTTTCCGTTTCCTCTAGTAGCACATTTGTTGAATTTTCCCTTCTTGAAATAACTTACGAAGTTTATACCATCAAATTTTGGTGTGATTATGATTTCTTCATTTTTTGAAAATAAAGTTATCATTTCTTCATATGAGTAGAAATATCTTAATGTGTCAATTTTTCCATATATATGTTTTACGCCTTTTTTTATTTTATATCCCCATCCAGGAGTAGTTAAATATTTATCTTTTGGGTTTATTGCTTTTAAGGTATCTACGAGAACTTCAAAATCTAGATCACTAATAAGGGCATTTCCTTCATAGTATGCAGTGGAATATTTTTTCATTAAATATTTTATTTGCTTTTTACATTTTGGATTTTCTTTTAAGTAATTTTTAGTACCTATATTTTTTATTTTTTCTATAATGATATCCATTTTATATCCCTTCTTTTTTTCTTGTTGTTGTTTTGATATTATCATAAAGAGAATAAGAAATCAACTACTTTTGACACTTTTATTGCATAAATAGTATCATTTTGATAATATTTGTTTAAGGAGGGGATTTTTGTGTATATTAACGGAAAAAAATTAGAGGTTAGAAGATATTCCAGCGGGGAGCTTAAGTTGGTTAAAAGTATATTAGATGGATATGTTAAAGATAATAAAGTTGTTATTTTATATACTTGTGAATATAGTTTGTTTGAACTTATATTAATTATTAATTATTATAGAGAAAAAAATGTTTTGATAGATTTGATTATGGGGTATTTACCATATCAAAGAATGGATCATAAGGATAGGGATGAATTGGATACTGTTAATTACGTGGCGGATATTTTTAATGGTTTGAATTTGAATTCCCTTGTTATTTGTGAACCGCATTGTGATATTTATAATTTTAAAAATAGTACAAGTTTTAGTTATGTTAATAGTATTAAGAGAAAAGTTTTTGAGGATATTGGGTTTGATGAGGATAAGGATTATATCGTTTTGACTGATAAAGGTGGAGTTAAAAGATATGGTGATTTAGGAAAAAACAGTGTTTATTTTAATAAGGTTAGAGATTTAGAAAGTGGACTTATTGTTAGTCATGAGATTGTCGGAGATTTAGATGTTAGAAGAAAAGTTGTGATTGTGGATGATATTATTTCAACTGGTGATACAATTGTTAATATAATAGAAGAACTTATTAAAATGAGGGTTAAAGAAATATATGTTTTATCAGGGCATATAGAGAATAATAAATATAATAAGAGAATTTTTGGTTTTAACGAGGTTAAAATGGTTTATAGCAGTAACAGTTTGAAGAAAAAAGGTGGCAGGAAGTTAATTTTGTTTAATGTTAAAGATCTTTTTTTTAGAGATAGTGTTTTTTTGAAGTTACATCATTAAAATGTCCTGGGTGTGGAATAACAAGGATGCTAGCGAGTTTTTTGGAATTTAAAATTGTTAAAGGTTTTCAATATAATTACTTTTTGGTTTTTACTTTGCCTTTTATTGGGTGGATAATTTTTTATAGTAGTTATGTGTATGTGTTAGATAAAAAGTTTAGTAAAAGTTTTAATTATTCGTGTGGGGAATTTTGAAAAATTTTATTGGTGTATGAAAACAGTTGTTATTAACAAAAATAAGTAAATATATGATTATTTTTTGTATTATAATTTATTTGGTGTTACAATTATATTAGAAAAGAGGTGGTTAAGATGCTTTTTTTGCTTACTGCTGTTGCTGTTGTAGCAATAACGTTTACAATACTTAGTACTATAGGTGAAGAAAAAAAGCCATTGCCATCTGATGGGTATGGTGGGGAAAATAAGTCTAATAATCAAAATAGGAATAAATCAATGAACATGCAACCTATCCCTGTTTCTAAAAAGACTGCTAGTATACGAAAGGAAAGTCCGGTTGTAATCGCTAGTGCTTCTGATGTAAGAGACAAAAATAAAAAAATGAATTCTGGTAGAAGATAAAAAAAGATGACAGTTTGAATAATGTGAACTGGTAAATTAAATGTAGACACAAAAAAAGTGTCTACATTTTTTTTGTTATAATGAATTTAGAAAGGAGAATTATAAATGGCAAGGATAAGAAAAGAAAATAACAGAACATGGACTAAAGAAGAAAAATACAGAATT
>JBGVED010000049.1:0-23139 GCA_045119835.1 Bacilli bacterium
CAAAAGGATAAAGTTTTATTGTTAGATGATAAAAAAGGTGATAAAATTTAGTATAGTTGAATAGAGGTAGAAAATATGATTGATTTTAAAGAGTGTGTTAAAAATATAAAATCCAAATACAAAAAAGAGGATATTAATACATACGATTCAATAGTTAAATTTGAGTCGTTAAATCTTTTATCTTTAGGGGAAAATGATACTGAAGGATATCAAGTATTTACTCCTAAATTTATTGTTGAGCAAATGTGTGATAGTATAGGGGAAGATATATTTGACTATACTAAAACAGTTCTTGAACCAACATCTGGAGATGGAGCGTTTACTACTTATATATTAGAAAAAAGATTAGATAAAGTTTTTAAAGATAACTTTGAGATTGAATCACTTAAAGCGCTCTCTACAATATATTCAATAGAAATGGATGAAAACTTAATTGTAAAACAAAGAAATAATATATACACAGTTATTTGTAATTATATAAAGAATAATTCAATAGAGGTAAGTGAACATTATTTTGATATGGTAAAGTGTATAATTGTCTCAAATTTTATGTGGGCCATGTTTAATAGTGAAAACTCAAATGATGGATTTTTAGTAGAAGTAGCTTATAGTATGCCACAAGCTTTAAAAGATAATCTAAAACCATTACAAATGCCTGTTTGGGAAATAAATGATAATGATATATCATTGCATTATGAGGAGGTAGAAATATGGTGACAAATAAGAAAAATGATGCACTTAATGCAGAGGGACAGTATAAGACTGCTGTTGAATCTGCTAGTGATTATATAGAGAAATTTGATATTTTAGAAACTATAACAAATGTTGGAAACGATGAAGTTTTTACCCCAAAGAAAACCTGCGATATGATGCTAGATATTTTGCCAGAAGAAGTATGGCATAATCCAAATTATAAATGGTTAAATCCTTCTACTAAAAATGGTATTTTTGAAAGAGAAATTGCAATTCGATTAGATGAAGGGTTAAAAGAGATAATTCCTGATGTAGAAAAAAGAAGAAAGCACATATTGCAAAATATGATATATTCAATAGGACAAACCAAATTTACTGCTAATGTAGCAAGAAGAACGCTTTATTATTGTTCTCAAGCTAATAGGAAATGTGATGGAATAAAAGCAGAAGATGGCCATTACGTTAATGGTTACTCTATTGGCAATGGGACTTGGTTTGATGATGAAGAAGGAAACATAAAAACACCAAAAACAGAGCATGAATTTGGTAAAGATAAAAAATGTAAGTTTTGTGGAGTAAGTAAAGATAGCCACTATGTAGATTCCACTCAAAGAGAGCAATATGCATACGAATTTATACATGTTTATAGCGTGTCGATGAAAAGACATATCAAACAATTGTTTTTTAAAGGAGATGAAAAAATGAAATTTGATATAATCATAGGAAATCCACCATATCAACTTAGTTTTGGAATAGAAGGAGCAAATAGCGCTAATGCTAGATCTATCTATAATATGTTTATTAGTCAAGCGATTTCACTAAAACCAAAATATTTATGTATGATTACTCCATCAAGATGGATGACTAAAACCGCACAAGGAATACCAGAAGAATGGGTAGATAAGATGTTATCATATAAAAATTTCAAAGTTGTACATGATTTTGAAGAGGCTTCCGAATGCTTTCCTGCAAATGAGATAAAAGGAGGAGTTAATTTCTTCCTTTGGGATTCAGAGTATTGTGGAAAGTGTGATTATTATTTTCATGATGCTAAATCAAAAAATATTTATCATCGCTATGATTTCCTTGATTCTATGGGGGCGGGTATAGTTGTAAGAAATCCTCAAAATTTTGATATCATCTCTAAAATAGCTGCTATCGAAGGGAATTATTATGAAAAGAATAACTTTAGTCAATTAGTTAGCCCTAAACACTTTTATGATGATAGTAGTTATTTAACTTCAAACTGGAAAGATTATAAAGAAGAAAAAGACGAAGAACATTTTATAAAATATTATGTTAGTAAAACATTTAATAAATCCTCATTTGGTTGGATATCAAAAAAACAATTACCTAAGCACCATGAAACTTTAGACTATCATAAAGTTTTCATCCCTGCAGCAGGTGGTTCTGGAAACGATGATTTAGTTTTAGGAACACCTTTTTATGGTGAACCTAATTCTGTTTGTTCTCAAACATATCTTGTTATAGGATATGAAAACCAGCTTACAAAAGAGCAATGTCAAAATGTAATTGATTACATTAATACAAAGTTTTTTAGATATCTTGTTTCTATTAAAAAGAAAACTCAAAATGGACCAAGAGCAGTTTATCAATTTGTACCTTTAGTTGATTTTAATATTAAATGGAATGATAAAATGCTATATAAAAAATACAATCTTTCAGAAGATCAAATCAATTTGATTGAAACTTCTATTAGAGAAAAAGGTGAATAAATATGGTAAAAGTTACTAAGTCTGAATTTATCAATTGTTTTGATAATATAACTATAGATAACAAGAAATTTTCTGTATCAATTAATGAAGTGAACAATTTTGATAAAGAGTTAATTTTGATATACATGTATATTTTACCAAAGTTCCAAACACATGGAATTAAAGTTGGGATGACAAAATGTAAGATGGGAGAATCATTTTGGCACGCTATCAAGTCTAGAATAAACAATCAAAAACACGAATTAGCACTAACTGAACAACAATATGAAAAGTATGGATTAGAGAGAGAAGTTATTTATTGGGGGATTTGTATAGATGCCAAAAATGACTCGTTTAAAGATTATCGTGTACATGATGAAATTATAAAAAAACATGCTGGTTTAACAAAAAAAGAACAAGAATGGTTTACTAATATTCCTCAAGATGAACTAATAGAATTGTTTCAATCTTTAAGAAAAGATAGTGTTGATAAAACAATATACAAACCAAGAAAAGAACAACAAGATTGTATAGATGAGTTGAAAGAATATTTTAAGAAGAATCCAGTTGGAGGAAGATTCTTGCTTAACTGTAAAATGAGATTTGGTAAATCATTTACTACTTACAAATACTGTGAGGAAGCAGGATTAGATAAAATATTAATACTAACATTCATACCTGCTGTTGAGTCATCATGGAGAGATGATTTAACACATATTAAGAAAGAGTACAAATATTTTACCGACCAAAACTTAAAAAAAGAAGACTTTGATTTAAATAATGTAGATAATCCATATGTAATGTTTTTATCATTACAAAATTATCTTGGAAAGCAAAAAAATTCTCTTGATACAAAAGAAAAAATAAAGAAACTGCAAACAGTAGATTGGGATTTAGTTATTTTAGATGAATACCATTTTGGAGCATGGAATCAAAGAACTCAAGGGACTTTAGAAGATTTAGAGGATGAATATCAAAAGAGCTTAAGTGATGCTAAAGATGTTATAGAAAAATTTAAAATAAAAACAAAACAAACTATCTGCTTATCAGGAACACCATTTAAAGCGATTGCTAAAGGAGAGTTTAAGGATAATAATACTTTCACATATTCATATTTTGATGAACAAAGAAATAAATATCCAAATAGCGATACAGGAGATTTTAATACAATAAATTCAGAATATGCTCATTTTCCTGATATGAAAATATTTGGTTATAATATGAGTAAATTATTTTCTAATATGACAGCAGATGTGTTTTCGGGAGATACTTTATATGGCAAAAAATATTTCTCTTTAAATAAATTTTTCGAAACAAAAAAAGATTTAAACCCAAATGAAGAATGCGAGTTTGTATACGAGGAAGATATAAAAAAATGGCTAGAGATTATAAAAGGTGGAAGTGTTTATGGAAGTGATTTTCCTTATTCAAATCAATTAATGTTAGCAAACAATAAACATACACTATGGCTTATGCCTAGAGTTACTTCTACATTTGCTATGGCTAAATTATTACGCGAAGATGAGTACTTCTCTAAATATGAAATTATTAATTTGTCAGAAGAAAATGTTGGAACTGGTGTAGATGCTTATGATTATTTAAATGAAAAAATAACAACTGCTAAAAATACTAATAAATTAGGTTCAATAGCTTTAACAGTCAATAAACTAACTATTGGCGTTACTGTTAAAGATTGGTTTAGTGTTTTTGTATTAAAAGACTTAGCGAGTCCTGAACAATATTTCCAATCAATATTTAGAATCCAAACACCATATGTTGTAAAAGATAAAATAATAAAGCAATATGGATTTGTCTATGATTTTAATATTGATAGAGCAGCAGCTTTATTATTAAAGTATGCTGAACAATCTCAAGATAAACAAGCAACAAAATTAGAGATAGCTAAATTAATTGTCAAATATATTCCTATTTTTGTTAATGGTGATATGAGTGAACCAATATCTGAACAAGTCTTCTATGAACTAGCAGAATTCGGTGATACAAGCGGTATACCTCTATCAAGAAAAATTATGGATACAACTAGAACTACAAGAATGTTAGATGAAGAAGTAGTGGCCTCTATGCTAAATGATGCGGAAGTAAGCAATGTATTTAAAAGAGTGTTTGCTCACGCTAAATTTAATAAACCCAAACAGCACACTATGACAACAAAACCAGAAGATGGATTTGATACAAAAATTGCCAAAGAAGGAAGAGATAAAGGCTATCAGTTAGGGCAAGACGATTATAAAAAATATGTTGACCTTGATGATGAAGTGGTTCAAGCTCAATTTGAAAATGCTATATCAGATTATATTGAAAAATTTAAACCGTCTCAATATGATGAAAATAAATCTGTTTGGTATATAAATGGATTTAAAAAAGGATATGAATCAGGTGTTAATGCCCCTATTAAAAAATTAAATTGTGGAAAAGAAGATGGAATAAAATTCGTTGATAAAATTAAAGAGAAATTTGGAGAAAATATAGTTTGGAAAGATGAAACAAAAACATCTATAACTAATTTTATAAACATCCATTTAAATAACATTGATAACATACCTGTTGAATACAGAGGAATGCTATACAAAAGATGGTATTGTGAATCTTTTAAAAGAGCAGTAAAAACACAATTAACCCCTAAAATTCCTTATGAAAAAGGTAAGTCAGTAGAAGATGCAGATAATATCTTAAAACATATATTAGCGCGTTTATTTGAATTCTTGTATATAAGCGTTTATAGGGAAACTACCTTTAAAGAAATATTTAATAATGCTGATCCTAATGTGTTTTTAGAAGCTGTAGGTATTACTAAAAAAGATTTTGAAATAATAAACAAATATAAAGTATTTCAAGAAGATGTCTTGAATAATTATATACATGATTTTTTTGTTAACGAGTCATTAGGTAGCAAACTTAATTTAAAGGATGAAGAAATAAAAAAACATTATAGAAATAGCTTTGATTGATTTGGCTTTGGCATAGAAGCAGAAAATATAGCAGTTAAAAATATAAATAATTTTAATAGTGAGATTTCTACTATTAATGTTATAAATGAACCAGTTACTATAAATAATTTAGAAGAAGAAAAAAAAGAAATAGAGATAAGTAATGAAGTTCAAATTAAAGATAAAATCATTGATGTATTAAAACAAAATCCAAAAGGTATGAAGGCAAAACAAATAGCAAAAGTAATAGGAATAAATAAACATGAAATAAACATAATTTTATATTCTGATAAAAACAAATTTTTAAAAGATGTTTTTTCTGTTTGGAAGCTTAAATAAAATGAATTTGGAAACTAGATAACAGACATAGTCATTATCTAGTTTTTTTATAAAAATAAAATATAAAAAATAATATTTCAATAAATGATACATAAAAAATCAAATATGATATAGTTATTTTATATATCACAAATGAGGGGATAATTTATGAAACTTGAAAAAAAATATGGTTTATTGATGGCTATTACAATGGTCGTAGGTATTGTTATAGGTTCCGGAGTATTTTTTAAAGCTCAAACAATACTTGCAGAAACTAAAGGAAATGTATGGATAGGAATATTAGCATGGGTTATTGGTGGCATTAACATGCTTGTTTGTGCTTTTGCTTTTGCTTCATTATCTACTAAATATGGAAAAATAAATGGATTAGTAGATTATACAGAAGCAGTAGTAGGAAAAAAATACTCTAGCATGTTTGCATGGTTCTTAACTTTTATTTATTATCCTGCAATGACAGGTGTTTTAGTCTGGGTAACATCTAGATATACAGGTGTTCTTTTTGGGTGGGAACTTAATAGCGCTAATGTAATGGCTTTAGGAGCTGTTTATTTATTACTATCTTTTTCAATAAATGCATTAGCACCAAAACTTGCAGAAAAAGTTCAAGTATCTACAACAACAATTAAGTTAATACCATTATTATTAATGGCTGTTGTAGGAGTTATATATGGTTTAATAAACACAGAGGTTAATTTTTCTGTATCAGAATTAACTGGAGAGATTGTTAATACAGGAAAAAATAATCTTCAAATTTTAGTGGAAAATTTCAAGGTAAAAGGAAATACATCTTTTTCTGCATTAATGGCAGCAGTTGTATCTTCAGCCTTTGCTTATGAAGGATGGATAATTGCAACATCAATAAATGGCGAATTAAAAAATGCTAAAAAGAATTTGCCTATAGCATTAGTAGTTGGTTGTTTAATAATTATGTTTGTATATATAGCTTACTATATAGGAGTACTTGGCGGAGCAACTAGTGACGTTTTAATAAATGGTGGAACACAATATGCCTTTTTACAAATATTTGGTAATTATTTTGGAACAATATTAAATGTTTTTGTAGTAATATCGTGCTTTGGAACTTTAAATGGATTAATGGTAGCCTGTACTCGTTCTTTTTACACCATGGCAGAAAAAAATATAGGGTTTAAACCACAAGTATTTAAACAAATAGATAAATGCACAAACATGCCTACAAATTCATCAATATTAGGAGCACTATTAGTAGGAATATGGTTTGTTTTATTCTATGCAATGAATTTAACAGATGGATGGTTTGGAAAGTTCAAGTTTGATAGTTCGGAATTACCTATAATAACAATTTATGCAATGTACATTCCTTTATTTATTATGATGATAAAAAAAGAAAGAAAAAATATGGGGATTTTAAAAGGTGTTATATCTCCAGTTCTTGCTTTAATCTCATGCTTGTTTATGGTTTATGCATCTTTTATTTCTCATAAAGAAACATTTATATACTATTTAATATTGTATACAGTAGTTATGATAATTGGAGCATTCGTTATATTTAGAAACAAAAAGAAAGAAGTTATGGAAGAAAAAGAATAATAAAAAAAGTTCACTTCAATAAAAGTGAACTTTTATTTTTTTAATCTTTATTTTTAACAACTAAGTTATTTCCATCAAGTGCAAGTATTATAGCATGTTTTCCTTTTTCAACATTAACTCCAGTAGGACAAGTAACAGACCAAACGATATCATTTATTACTCCACTTCCTTTATAATAATCATTAGCAGATTCTAAAATTAATATTTCTTTACCAATTAATGAATCGGAGTTTTTAGATATATTTTTAACCATTATATATCTTTTTGCTAATCTACCAACTGTAAACATTAATATGGTTGTTAAAACTGTAAATACGGATAATTGAATCGCGATGTGAACCTTAAATAAGGATAGAATAAAAGAAATTAAGGATCCAGCAGAAAACCACAAAGAATCAATATCTGTTGAGAACAATACAATGACTATAGTTATTAATACAATAGCTCCCCATATAAAAGGCATTAAACTTAAAATTTCTCCCATCACAATCACTCCTTAAAATCATTATAATAATAAAAAGATTAAAAAGCAATTAATTAGCAATTTATAAAACCATAATAAGATTAAATTAGTTTTCCAAACACAAAAGGGTATTGAAATATTAAATATTATAAGATAAAATATCAGTGTGAGGTGCATGTATATGGCTAAAAAAATAAAAGAATTAACAGACGCTTTATTAGATAGAGAATATGAAGATAAGTATGAACAATACGAAACAGAGAAATCGGCAGCAGATTTAGCTTTAGAAAATGAGTGCTATGAACAAGCATGGAACCATTACTATAATTTGTATAGTCTAAAAGACCATACAATTAAAGGTTTATCTTATTACAAAGGACAAGGAGCACATGGTTTATGCAAAGTAATGCAACAAATACCAAATGATCATGAATTTGTTGAAAAGTTAATTCAAACAGATCCAGATTTAGTAAGAAGAGCAAAAGAGAGACACATATCTAATGAATTTGCCAGAAAATTTGTTGGAAGAAAATATTTAGTTTATGCAGCAGATGATTGTGGATATTATCCAGCAATGGAAGAATATGCACTTAATTGTGTAGGAAAAGGACACAAGAAAAGTTTTGTTTTTGAATATAACGAAAGAGATGCACAAGTAGGATATCAATGGGGAAAAAGATTAGTAAATGCTAAAGACGGCCATTATCAAGCAGTTGGATACATGGTTCAAGCAATCTATCATTTTGCATTATATAGAAAAACTAAGGATATTGAAGAAGGCGCAGCATTTTGTGACTGTGTAATGAAGGCTCGAGAATTAGAGGGAGACGATAATGAGTACGCATTATGCTTCTATGCGCATATGTGTGCGGATCCAAAATTCAAATTTTATGAAGATGGGAGATACTACAATCCTAAAAAAGGATACGAATTGTTCTGTAGAGTAGTCAATGAAGCAACAGATCCGGATTTAATAAAATCAGCATCAAACATAAAATCATTATTAGAAACAAAATATCCAACAATGATAGGAAGATAGGAATATCAACCTATCTTTTTTTTCACCAAAAATTACAAAATTCATAGTTTGTAATAGGAGTGATTAAATTGCCTAATATATCTTACATTGATGAAGGGGAAAAAGATGTAATAGTTTTATTTCATGGTTGGGGACAAAATAAAGAAACGATGATTCCTTTAATAGATAATTTAAAACATAAATATAGATGTATAGTTGTGGACTTGCCTGGATTTGGAAAATCTTCATTTGATAATTCAAAAAATATAGATGAATATACAGAAAATATTAGAAGATTTTTTAAAAAAGAAAATATAACTCCTAAATATATAATAGGACATTCTTTTGGGGGAAAATTAGCGGTTAATTATTACCTCAAATATAAAGATATTAAAGGGTTTGTAATCATAGCTAGTCCCATATTAAAACCAAAAAGAACAATAAAATATTATTATAAAATTTGCCTGCATAAATTAAAAAAGAAACTAAAACTGAAGACGCAGAAAAGCGGTAGTGAAGATTATAAAAATTGTCCTTCACACATGAAAAGCTTTTTTATAAATGTTGTAAACACTCATTTTGATAAAACGGTAAAACAAATAGATATACCAACCTTACTTATATGGGGAAATAAAGATAATAAAGTTCCTTTAAATAAAGGGATAAAGTTAAATAAGAAATTGAAAAATTCCAAACTTTTTTCAATAAATGGAGGGCATTTTGCTTATTTAGAAAACATAGACTTTACTAGATTGGCTATTCAAACGTTTTTCAGGAGGTTAGAAAATGAATGATATCTTATTAAGCATTGTTTTTCCTTTATTGTTTTTTTACCCATTTTACCAGCAATATAAAATAGTTCAAGCATATCATTATGAGATAAATAGATATTATATACATACCAAAAATAAAAATTTAAAATATATGTTGTTTGTTGTTGTCTTTATAATTATAAAATTATTAAACGATGTCATTTTAAACTACATAAGCTCTTTATTTTTATTAATAACATTACATCTATGCATGAAGGAGAAAAAAGGAAAACTTGTACATACCAAAAGGACAAAAAGAGTTTTTGTTATATACTTTTTATTTAACTATTTTCTTTGCTTACTACCTATAAATAAAATTGATTTAATAATTATAAATTGTGTGTTATTCTTATTTAATCTTTTTATTGTTCATATGCTTTCAATTATGCTAGAAAATTCAATAATGCGACATTATATAAGAAGTGCGAAAAAAATTATTAAAAATATAAAAGTTATAGGTATAACAGGAAGCTATGGGAAAACAAGTTGTAAAAATATTATATATGACATGCTAAAATCGCTATTTAATGTTAGCAAAACTCCTAAATCTTTTAATAATAAAGTAGGAATTGTAAAAAGCATTAGAGAAAATGTAGAAAAAGAAGACGACTATTTTATATGTGAATATGGAGTTGATAGAAAAAATGGAATGGATAAACTATTAAAAATAGTAAAACCTAATATTTCTATAATAACAGAGATTGGACCACAACATTTATTAACCTTTAAAAACATAGAAAACATAAAAAATGAAAAAATAAAAATAGCAAAAGTTTTAAAAGAAGATGAATATGCAATTATTAATAACGATAATTATTATTTGAATTTGGAAAAAGATAATTTAAAGTGTAAAGTTATAACTTATGGAATAAAAAATAAAAGTGATATTATGGCTAAAAATATTATAACAACCTCTAAAGGATCTTTTTTTGATTTGTATGTAGATAATAAAAAGTATAAAACATTAAAAATATCTTTATTAGGAGACCACAACATTTTAAATGTTTTAGGCGCTATAGGCGTTTTAAAATGTATAGGTGTAGATTTATCTAATATAAAGTATTTAGTTTCGTTAATTAATCCAATAGAACATAGACTTGAATTAAAAAAAATTCAAGGTGTAAATGTAATTGATGATGCCTTTAATTCTAATGAGGAGGGTTTTAAAAAAGCAATAGATGTTTTAAATTTGATGGAAGATAAAAAGTATGTAATTACTCCAGGAATTATTGAACAAGGAAAAAACAGTTCTTTAATTAATTACCAGTTAGGAAAATATATGGCAGGTAAAATTGACTGTGCCATTCTTGTAGAGAGCAACGCTTTAGTAATAAAAAAAGGTCTATTAGATAATGGGTTTGAAGAAAGTAAAGTTATTATAAAAAAAGATTTTAAAGAAGCATTTGAATACATAAAAGAAATAAATACAAAAGATAAAATATTTTTAATAGAAAATGACTTGCCAAGCATATATTTAAAATGAGGTGGAAAAATGAGAATATTAGTTTTGTTTGGAGGAGAAAGTGTTGAACATGAAATAAGCATAATAACTGCTAATCAAGTTATAAATGCACTAAGTGTTAATTATACAGTTATTCCGGTTTATATTAGTAAAGAAAATAAACTTTATTACACAAAAAATTTAACTAATTTAAAAACATATGGAGATATTAATAAAATAACTAACAAACATAATGAAGTTGAAATATGTAAAAAAGAAAAACGTTTTTATCTAAAAAGAAAAGGCGTGAAAAAGAATAAATATTTTGATTATGCTTTTATTGTGGTGCATGGAAAAGGAATGGAAGATGGAACTTTATTATCTTATTTAAAGTTTAAGAAAATTCCAGTAATTGCCGACAATTTATCATTTTACTCTTTAGCGCAAAATAAATCCTTAACTAAAAGAGTATTGAATGATTTAGATATAAGAAATTCAAAGTTTATGGAAATAGATTGTAAAACTCCGTTAAATAAAATAACTTTTCCTGTTATAGTAAAACCAAATACACTTGGCTCATCAATTGGAATAATGAAGGCTAATAATGAAGAAGAGTATAACAAAGCTATTGAAGAAGCTTTAAAATATGATGATAAAATTATAGTGGAAGAATTCTTAGAAAATTGTCGTGAGTATAATATATCGGTAGTGGAAAAAAAAGGAGAAATATTGGTCTCAAATATCGAGGAAGTAATAAAAGATAGCGAAATATTAAATTATAGTCAAAAATATGAAGAAAATAATAAATTAAAAGGAATGGCTTCTTCAAAAAGAATTTTTCCAGCAAATATTGATGAGAAAGTAAAAAAAGAAATGGAACATATGGCAATAAAAATATACAAACACTTTGGAGCAAAGGGAGTAATTAGAATTGATTTTTTATTCAATGATAAATTGTATGTAAATGAAATAAACTCCATTCCAGGTTCTTATGCTCACTATTTATGGAAAGACAAAATGGATTTTGTAGAATTATTAGACGCTGTAATCGATACTAGTAAAAGAGAATTGTTTAAAGATAAAAAAAGACTTAAAGTTATTGATAAAATGGAAATATTTAAAAATTATAGTGCAAAAAGCAATAAATTAACTGATAGGTGAGTAAATAAATAATTCTTGTAATTTTAGCCTTGCTCATATAAAATATTTATGAAAGATGGTGTTTATATGGCAAAGATTGAAGGATTATCAGCACACGTAGGAAATGACGCTACTTTAGCAGGAAGAAAAATGATGGTAAAGTATGCAAATGAAGATTGGGATTTTGATATTGATGAGTATGTAGATAACTACATGAAAGAATTCAAACAAGAACCTAAAATAGTACAAGAAAACACAAGAAATATTTTAAATTATTGGAAATACAAGTTTTATTTAGCAAAAGGTGAAGAAGATAAAGCCAAAAGACGTTTAAAGACAGCATATGATCAAGGGAGTCCTGATGCTGTTGCTCAATTTGCTTATTTCTTTTATACAGGTACTAGTTTTGCTTTTGCAAAAAACAGAAAAAAGGCAGAGCGTTTATTTGATTACGCATTATCAAAAGAAAGTATGTTTGCCGAATATCTTTTGGCAGAAGCATATACATACGGAAAAGAAGATGATGTTAAAGCTTGTCAAAAAGCTATTCCTTATTATGAAGCAGCAATGAAAAAAGGTGTAGTGCTAGCAAGATATCAATTAGCAAACTGTTATTTAGTAACTAATCAAAATCTTGAAAAGGCTAAAGATTTGTTCGAAAAATGCCCTCCAAAAGATTGTATTGATAAGCTATTAAAAATAGATAGGATATTATTTACAAGAAAGAAGTAGAAAATACTTCTTTTTATTTGCAAAAAAAGAAAAATTTTTCAAAAAAAATATTATAATTTTAAGTAGGTGATGTTTATGAATGAAATTACAGTAGAATTGTTAAATGAACTAATTGAAAAAAAGGACATAAATAGGATAAGGGTTATATTTGAAGAATATAATAAAGTTGATTTGGCGGAAAAAATAAATGAGTTAGATATGAAAAAAACTATTTTTATATTTAAGACCGTTCCCGCGAATTTAACTGCAGAAATTTTTAGTTATTTAGATAATGAATATAGAGAAGAGTTAATAGCTGTTTTAACAAGCAAAAATATAAAAGAAATAATAGAAGAATTATATACAGATGATATAGTAGATTTCATAGAAGAAATGCCATCTAATATTGTTAAAAAGGTTTTAAAAAGTATTGATAAAGAATTAAGAGGAGAAGTTAATAAACTATTAAGTTATAAAGAAAATAGTGCTGGTTCGATAATGAATATTGAATATGTAGAGTTAAAAGAACATGATACATGTAAAACCGCCTTAAATAAAATTAGAAAAGAAAGAGAAAATGCAGAAACTATATCTTATTGTTACATTGTAGATAGTAAAAGAACATTAAAAGGTTATATTGCTTTAAAAGATATTTTATTTAATGAAGAAGAAACAAAAATAAAAGACGTAATGGAAAAAGATATTATAAGTGTTATGGTTGAGGATGATAAAGAAGATGTTGCTAATTCATTTAAAAAATATGACTTGAGTGTTATTCCTGTTACTAATAATGAAATGAAGATGTTAGGTATTATAACTTCAGATGACATTATCGATGTAATTGATGATGAAGCCACAGAGGATATTGAAAAAATGGCTCATGTCGTTCCTCTTGAAGATGATTATTTTGAAGTATCTAATTTTAAGATGTTTAAAAAGACTATAGTTTGGTTGATTATTTTATTATTCACTTCAATATTTTCAGCATTTATATTGAGTAAAGCAGAAGCTACAATATCAGCAGTAGCTATATTAACTGTTTTTATGCCGATGATAACTGGAACTGCAGGAAATGCAGGTAGTCAAACAACTGCACTGCTTGTAAGAGGTCTCTCTCTTGGTACGATAAAGACAAAAGATTTTCTTAAAGCCTTGAGAAAAGAAGTTGTAGTTGGTATATTAGTAGGGGGGAGTTTAGCAATAGTTTGTTATGCATTTTTGTGGATGGAACAATTTGTAGGTATAATAAATGTCGAACAAAATGCCAATTATGTTTTTATAGCAGTAGCTATAAGCCTTATGCTTGTAGTTATTGTTGCTAAAATAATTGCAGCGACACTACCAATTCTTGCAAAAATAGCAAAACTAGACCCCGCTGTAATGGCAGGCCCATTAGTAACTACTTTAGCAGATGCAATAGCTATTCTTATTTATTTCTCGATTGCTAAAGAGTTCCTTGTACCGCTATTTTCTTAAAGGAGGATATTTATGAAATTAGCAACAGTGCGACATAGAATCATGTCTTCATTATTAGATTTTGGTATAGTTGTGGCTATATTTGTGGTTCTAACTATAGGAAAACTTCCATTTATAATAAGTATGCTTACTAACTCTGAACACCTAGTAACAACAAAATTTATTATAGATGTATTTAGATATGGAGTTATTTTTACAATTATAATACTTATATATTATATTGTGACCCCTTTATTTTTCAATGGACAAACAATAGGAAAAAAAGTATTTAAATTAAAAATTTTAAAAGAAGATGAGCAAAAAATAGATCATAGAACCATGTTTTATAGAGAAGGAATTGGAAGAATTTTTCTTAATTTTGCTTCTTTAGGAGTAACTATAATAGTTTCAACCATAATAATGATAATTAGAGAAGATAATAAAGATTTAGCAGATATTTTAGCAAAAACAAAAGTTATAGATTTATATGAAAGTGAGGAGAATTAATATGGCAACACCACATAATCAAGCTCAAAAAGGAGAAATAGCAAAAGCTGTTTTAATGTGCGGAGATCCACTTCGTGCAAAATTTATCGCCGAAAATTTTTTAGATGATTACAAATTAGTAAATACAGTTAGAAACATGTATTGCTATACAGGGCACTATAAAGGAAAAGAAGTTAGCGTAGCAGGAAGTGGAATGGGAATTCCTTCAATGGGTATATATTCATACGAGTTATTTAATGAATATGATGTAGAAACCATAATAAGAGTAGGCACAGCTGGTGCTTATGTAGAAGGTGTAAATGTTGGAGACATCGTTATTGCACTAGGTGCTTGTAGCAATTCAAACTATGCATCTCAATTTAATTTAAACGGCACATATAGCGCTATAGCAACATATGATTTAGTAGAAAAAAGCGTTGAAGTTTGTAAAGAAAATAATTTTAATTACCATGTAGGTAACGTTTTCTCAAGTGACATATTTTATGATGAAGATAAAGAAGCTTGGAAAAAATGGGCAAAACTTGGTGTTTTAGCCGTAGAAATGGAATCATATGCTTTATACATAAATGCTGCAAGAGCAGGTAAAAAAGCAATGACTATTTTAACAATCTCAGATAACTTTATAACTAAAGAAGCTGTAAGCGCTGAAGCAAGACAAAATGGATTTACAAAAATGATGAAATTAGCATTAGAAACGGCGTGTGGTAAATAATGGATAAATTAGGATTAACATTAACAATAATAAGTTTATTTTTAATGATAATATTATCTATTTGTTATATACATTTAGATGATTTAAAAGGGTTGTTTGTAGGGCTAACAAAGAAAAAAAGAGTTACTGCAAAATTAAAAAAATTTGCAATAGACCATGACTTTCCTCTTTTAAGTGATGTTGTTATCCAAATAAGAGACGACGCACATATTAAAATAGATCATATAATGATAGGAAACAAGTATATTTATGTTATCGCTTGTAGATGTTATTATGGCTATTTAAATGCAAAAGCAATAGATGAAAAATGGGTTTTATATAAAAGAGAAAGACTTATTCATATTGATAATCCATTGAAAACTAATAAAACAAGAATAAGATATTTATCAAAAGTTATTGAAAATAGTACTATGGATGATTTTGTAAACATAATTTATTTATCTAAACCTGTTGTAAGCAACAAAATACAAGGTAGAAATAGTAAAGAGTTCGTGGTTTTTGAAGATGATTTTGAAAAATTTATAGAAATATATGAAAAAGAATGTGATTTAAATGGTTTCTCTATTAAATCAGTAAATGAAGCAGCGAAAAAAATATATGAAAATCACCAAGAATCGGTTATAACCTTTAAAGAAACCTACATGAAAAAAGCAAACTAAAAACAATGATGTCATATTCATTGTTTTTTTAATGTTCTCTTAAAAAGAGATAATTATAAATTTTTACTGTGTTATAATTTTAACGTAGGAGGAATGGTTATGAACGATTATAAGTTTGGAAATAAAATATATGAACTTAGAAGAAAAAATAAATTATCTCAATCACAGTTGGCAAAAATGGTTGGTTTAACCAATAAAGCGGTATCAAAATGGGAAATGGGACAAACAAAACCATCTATACAAGTAATTGCGAAATTAGCCCTAATATTTAATGTAAAAGTAGAAGATTTAATGATTTCTGAAAGTATAAATAAAAGTATTAATAAAATTGTAATAACAGGAGGTCCTTGTGCTGGAAAAAGTACTGCATTAAGTTGGATTCAAAATGCTTTTACGCAAAAAGGTTATACAGTATTTTTTATTGGAGAAAGTGCGACAGAACTTATAAACTCAGGCATTAATTTTGATGCTTGTAAAAACGTAATTAATTTTCAAACAGCACTTATGTCTCTTCAAAGAGAAAAAGAAAAAATATATTACGAGCTAGCTAAAAAGTTAGATAACAAAGTTTTGATAGTTTGTGATAGAGGAATGCTTGATAGCAAAGCTTATGTTTCATCTTTAGAGTTTCAATGTATTTTAAATACATTAGAAACAAATGAAATAGAATTAAGAGATAATTATGATGCTGTATTTCATTTAGTAAGTGCTGCTAAAGGGGCAGAGGAATTTTATACTTTAGAAAATAATAGTGCCAGAAAAGAAAGCGTAAAAGAAGCTGCTTTAGTAGATGATAAAATAATATCGGCTTGGACAGGACATCCTCATCTTAGAATAATAGATAACTCTACTGATTTTGAAGGTAAAATCCAACGATTAATAAGTGAAATTTCTTCTTTTCTAGGAGAACCCGAACCATATGAAATAGAAAAGAAATATCTAATAGAGTATCCAAATATTAAAGAATTAGAAAAAATGGATAATTGTGAAAAAGTAGAAATTATTCAAACTTATTTAACTAGCGAAAATGATGAAGAAGTAAGAATTAGACAACGCGGGAAAAATGGAAATTATATATATTATAAAACAGTAAAAAAGACACTAAGCGATATAAAAAGAATTGAAAAAGAAAAGAGACTAACAAAAGAAGAATACCTAAATTTATTAATGAATGCAGATCCAAAATATCGTCAAATAAGAAAAACAAGATATTGTCTAACTTATGATAAGACCTATTATGAAATAGATGTCTATCCGTTCTGGAATGATAAGGCCATACTAGAAGTAGAGGTAAGAGATGAATTTCAAAAAGTTAACATGCCACCTTTTATAAATATAATAAAAGATGTTACTTCAGACTCAAAATACAAAAACCATTCATTAGCTAAAATAATAGCTTAACTTCTACTTATATTAGATAATCTTGATAATTACTAAAAGAAATGCTCGTGTTATAATTCCTTAAAAATAAGGAGGAATATAATATGAGCGTTTTTTCTAAACAAATTGTAAATTTAAGAAAAAAGAACAAACTTTCACAAAATGATTTAAGTAGAATTATAGGAGTTAATAGTTCTAATATTTCTAAATGGGAAAATGACAAAAAGATGCCCACATTAGAAATAATTGATAAATTATCTAAGCTTTACAATTTAAAATTAAATGATTTATTAATAGATAACAAAAATAAAAAAATAATAAAAATTGTAATTACCGGTGGACCATGTGCTGGAAAAACAACAGCCTTAAATCTCTTGCAAGAAATATTCACTAATAAAGGATATACAGTTCTTTTTATAAAAGAAAGTGCAGCGGAACTTATAACATCAGGAATAAATAGAAATACTTGTAAAACAGAAATAGATTTCCAAGTTTCCCTTTTTAATATGCAAAAAAAGAAAGAACAAATTTATTATGATATGGCCCAAAAATCTAAAAATAAAGTTTTAATAATTTGTGACCGAGGACAACTAGATAGCAAAGCCTTTTTAAGTGAAAAAAATTTTAAATTGTTATTAAAAGAAGTTTCTTCTAACGAAATAGAATTAAGAGATAATTATGATGCAATTTTTCATCTTGTAAGTGCTGCTAAAGGAGCAGAAAAATATTATACTTTAGAAAACAATGCTGCTAGAACAGAAACAATAGAAGAAGCTGCTGAATTAGATGATAAGTTAATTTGTGCTTGGACTGGTCATCCTTATTTAAGGATAATAGATAACTCTACAAATTTTGAAAACAAAATAAAAAGATTAGTTGATGAAATATCATTATTTCTAGGAGAAAAAACATACATTAATGAAGAAAAAAGATATTTAATTGAATATCCAAATATTGATTTCTTGCAAAACTTAAAAAGTTGTAAAAAAGTAGACGTGATTCAAACATATTTAAAAAGCAATAATAAAGAAGAGGTAAGTATTGAACAAAGAGGAGTGGATGGTAATTATATTTATTCTAAGATTCAAAACAATAAATTTGAAAATGTAAAAGAAGAAAAAAGAATTACCAAAGAAGAATATTTAAAACTTTTGATGGATGCAGATATAAATTTCCGTCAAATAAGAAAAACCAGGTACTGTTTAATGAATGATAAATGTTATTGTAATATAGACATATATCCATTTTGGAAAGAAAAAGCTATTATGGAGTTTCAAATGAAAAAAGATAAAGAAATATTAATTCCTTCATATGTAAATGTTTTAAAAGAAGTAAGCGATGATGAAAGATACGATAGCTATTCTATAGCAAAATCTATTTTTTAATTCTACTAATAAGAGATAAAATTGTTGTTTTATTTAATAAATATGGGTGCTATAATAGAGGAAAGAGGTGGAGTAAATGAATGATTATAAATTTGGAAATAAATTATATGATTTAAGAAAAAAGTGCAAACTCTCGCAAAGTCAATTAGGAGATATGTTGGGTGTTACAAATAAAGCTGTCTCCAAATGGGAGATGGGGAATGCAAAACCTACAATGGAAATAATGAGCAAATTGTCTCTAATTTTTAATGTTAAATTAGAAGATTTATTAGGTGAAGAAGAAAAAAATACAAATATCCATATGATAGTAATAACAGGTGGACCGTGTGCTGGAAAGAGTACTGCGTTAAGTTGGATTCAAAAGGAATTTACGCAGAAGGGGTATACGGTTCTTTTTATTGGAGAAAGTGCAACAGAGCTAATTAATTCTGGAGTAAAAGGAACTGTTTGTAAAAGTAAAAAAGATTTCCAATTAGCAATTCTTAGAATGCAAAAATCCAAAGAAGATTTATATCAAGAAGCAGCAAGCAAAATGAATAATAAAGTTTTAATTGTTTGTGATCGAGGAACGTTAGATGGTAAAGCATATATATCAGAACTAGAATTTCAGTATTTAATGAAAGTTATGAATACTAACGAAATAGAATTAAGAGACAATTATGATGCAGTATTTCATTTAGTAAGTGCCGCAAAAGGAGCAAAAGATTTCTATACGTTTGAAACAAATAAGGCAAGAACAGAAACAATAGAGGAAGCTGCAATATTAGATGATAAAATAATATCTGCTTGGACTGGACACCCTCATCTAAGAATTATTGATAACTCCACAAATTTCGAGGGCAAAATGCAAAGACTTATAAATGAACTTTCTTCATTTTTAGGAGAGCCAAAACCATGTGAAATGGAAAGAAAATATTTAATAGAATTTCCAAATATTAAAGAACTTGAAAATATGCATAATTGTGAAAAAGTAGAAATCATTCAAACTTATTTAACTAGTGATAATGATGAAGAAGTAAGAATTAGACAACGCGGTAAAGAAGGAAACTACATTTATTACAAAACAATAAGAAAAAAAATAAATGATTCAAAGCGTTTTGAGGTTGAAAAAAGGCTTACTAAAGAAGAATATTTAAACCTGTTGATGAGTGCAGATCCTGATTACAGACAAATAAGAAAAACACGTTATTGTTTAATGCACAATAAAACCTATTATGAAATAGATATATACCCATTCTGGAAGGATAAAGCTTTAGTAGAAGTGGAATTAAAAGAAGAAAATCAAAAAATTAATTTACCAAACTGTTTAAAGGTTATAAAAGATGTAACAGAAGATGAAAATTACAAAATATATTCTTTAGCAAAAATTGGGTAAAATAAAAAAATAAGCGATTAATTAATAGTCGCTTATTTTCATCTAATAAAAATATTAGATTTTAAAAAGACAGTATTTTATGTTATCTAGCTTTTTCTCTATTGTCAATTACAACCATTTCGTCCAAATCAACAAAGAATAACATAATGTTTATAAGACCAGCTATACCAACTAAAGTATAAATAGTTCTACTAACAATAGTCATTGAACCAAAAATAGACGCTACTAGGTCAAAATTAAATAGACCAATCAATCCCCAGTTTAAAGCACCAATAACTGTTAATACAAGTGCAGTCTTTTGAACAATATTCATATAAAATCCTCCCTTTTCTTTATTAATATATCCATTTTTTTAAAATTAATTCATTTTTTTACATTTTTTAAAAACACCAAGCATAGACTTTTAACAAAGGATAGGTGAATAAAAAGGATGTTAAAAAAAATTTTAGTTATAGGTGTTATTTTAATGTTGTTAGCAGTAGGAGTATGGAAAGTTTTCTTCTCTGGTCCAACAATTAGTGATACGATTGAAAACGTTAATAAAAATTTAAATTCATATCAAATAGAGGCCAGTATGGAATTAAACAATGGAGAAGAACAAAGAAGTTTTAATGTTTCTGTTTCATATTTAAAAAAAGAAGATCAAGATTTGTTTAGAGTTAGTTTGTTTGATAAAACTATAAACCAAGAGCAAATTATGCTTAGAAATGAAGAAGGTGTTTATGTTTTAACTCCAACTTTAAATCAAGTATATCAATTTAAATCAGGATGGCCATTAAATAGTGCAAAACCATATATATATCAATCATTATTAGAAGTTTTTAATGGAGAATATACTACTCAAAAAATAAGTGATGGACTAATTGTTACAAGTACTCCTAATTACAAAAATGCTCCTCAATATACAAAACAAGAAATAAAGTTTACAAATGATTTAACACCGGTTTGGGTACATATATATGGCCAAAACAACGATGTACTAGTAAATGTAGCATTTACAAAAGTAGAAAAAAATGTTGATTTTAGTGATGATTATTTTAACTTGTCATCAAATATGGAAGCAGCTAGAGAAAATTTATCCTCATCAACAGGATCAACCTTCGATGATTTACCATTAGCAGTAAACGGAGTAGACATGAATATATCAGTTAAAGAACAAACAAACGCAAGCATTAATGGAGAAAAAGTTTATATTATGTCGTATCAAGGGGATGCTGATTTTACAGTTGTTCAAAAAATAATTGAGGGTAGCGAGGAAATGAATATAAAAGAAATAGAAGGAGATTTAGTTTTATTAATAAATGGTTTTGCTTCATTAGAAGATAACAAAGTTACTTATTTATACAATGGAGTGGAATGTACAATTTATGGAGATAATCTTGAAGTAGCAACATATATTGATATTGCAAACGGGTTAGAAGTTGTGGGTATTAAATAAATATTTGACTATTTATGTTTTAAGCAATCATTATTATTTCAATAGTGATTGTTTTTTTTTGCCTTTTTAGTATAATAATATAGAGCCGTGGAGGTGTTTAATTTGTATAATGATTTAAAACTTGCATTACAATCATTTAAAAGAAGTTGGAAAGATTATTTATCAATATCTTTTGTTTTTTCAATGATTATATTTATTGGTATATTATTGGGCAATTTTGTTTTAGGAATGCTTATTGGATTTATAATTGTCATTATTCCTGCAATTATAAGTTTAAAATTTTGTGCTTACCAAGCGCATGATAAACAAGAAGTTCAATATAGAAGCTTAAAAATAGGCTTTATAACATTTTTTAAAAGCTTAAGAATCTATTTGTTAGTTATATTCAAACCGCTTCTTATTAGCTTTTTAATTGGACTTGTTATATATTCATTGTTCTTAGATAGGGCAATTGTTGAAGCAGGGCAGTCAATTGAAGGATTAACAGAAGCGTTAGCAAATTATGAAACTTTTCAATATACATATAATAAAATGCTAGAAATTGAAAATGTAAAAAAAATTCTAACTTTTGGGCAATATACATCTTTAATTGTTGGTTATTTAATTTTCTTCCTATTAAAGTTAAAAAGAGATTTCATTCCATTTATTGCATTTGAAATGCCAATTAATAGCAAAAGAGCAGTTTCTATAAATGGCAAAATTTTAGAGAAGAAAAAGTATTTGGCTTTTGCTATTGTTAATTTAACTATACTTGCAATGTTTATTTTACCTCTAGTAATAGCTTTATTAGTTAGAATGGGATTACAATCAAATGAAGTTTTATCTCCTACAACTATTAATTTATTGACTATGCTTTCATTTGTTGTTACATGCTCACCGGTTGTTATGTTACAACAATTACATTATGCACATGCATATAAGACATATTCAAAACCTTATAAAGAAGATTTCAATAATGAACTTAAAAATGTTTTAAAAGAAATGGAAGAATTAGTGAAAAAAATTGATGAAAATAAATAAAAAATGCACAATAACTATTGCACTGGTATAAAAAATGTGTTAATATCTTAGGGCAGTAGTTATTGGAGCAATACTCAAGTTGGTGAAGAGGTATCCCTGCTAAGGATATAGATCGGGAAACTGGTGCGAGGGTTCGAGTCCCTCTTGCTCCGCCACTAAGGGGCCCGTTGGAGAAGTGGCTTAACTCACATCCCTCTCAAGGATGCACTCACGGGTTCGAATCCCGTACGGGTCACCAACTTAATGAGTGAAATAACTGCTTTAAATATACATGCAGGTGTAGTTCAATGGTAGAACTTCAGCCTTCCAAGCTGACTACGGGGGTTCGATTCCCCTCACCTGCTCCATTATTGAAAATT
>JBGVED010000050.1:0-15132 GCA_045119835.1 Bacilli bacterium
TTGGAGTAGAGATAGGTGGATATCAAGTTGGAGATGTACCAAAAGATGAAGTGATAGAAGAAGTAAAGAAGAAAAAGAATAACTTTACATGGATATTCTTCGTACTTGGAGGAGTTGGCTCAGTAGCAGGAGTATTCTTAGCAATGAGACTTAGAAAGAGAATTAAAGCAGCTTAGTATTAATTTAAAAGTCTAATTTTGAATAAAATCAGAGTTAGGCTTTTTTCTTTTATAATAAACAAAGCAAAATATTTTGACACTTTGTAAACAAAATGTAGGGCTTTTATTGTTGGAAAATGTCAAAAGAATTAGAATATAATTGTAGTATTATGAAGGAGTGTGGTACCCATGTGTAGCTCGTGTGAATCAAAATTTATTAAAAATAATAGAAAGATAATGAATGTTTTCAAATATTTAGTTTTAATATTTGCATTTTTTGTTGTAGGAAATTTCAGTTGTAAAGATCGAGTAAAAGCGGAAGAACTTAAAGATTTTTCTTATAATGATAGTCGTATCTATTTTAAACTTTATGGGTGGGTTAATGGTACAGAAAGTGAAACCTTGAAAGCAACATGTAGTGGTATTGTTTATCATAATAAAAAGTATCAAATGACTGATCAGGGTGGTGCGCATTCTGTGTATGTCAAAATAGAGCGTTCTACACGAACTATATATATGTATGATTCTTATAAAAACCCAAGTTGGGTCAGTCAAGGTACTTTTATTAGTAATTATTCTGGTACTTCTTGTGAAAAAAATGGATTTACTTTAAATATTACTACTCCAGGTGGAGTTAATGAATCAGAATCAATACCCGCTTATTATTTTTCGACGCCGGCATTAACTGTAAGTGTTACGTCTGGGAGTTCTTCTAGTTCATATGCTAAGAGTCCAACTGTTTCTTTTAGTATGAGTGGAGCTTCATATTATTGTTATGCTGTTGAGCCTAGTGGAACTAGTGTGAGTTTTGTTCATGCCGATGAATGTAAATATACAACTAATGCCTCTTCCAGTACTAAATATGCTACTAAAAAAACAGCTTCAGCGAGTGTGACAATTTCTGGTAAAACCAGTGGAACTTATGCGGTTCATACATATGTTGGCAATCCCAGAACTAGTAAGGGTGGGCCGACAAAATCTATTTATGTTGATTCTCAAGGACCAACTATTTCTACTTTGGGAGGTGGTGGTTCTAGTTGGGCTAAAAGTTATTCGGTAAGTCCTACTATCACGGATAGTTACAGTAAAGTCAATACTAGTAAAACATCTTATTGTTGGAATACAAATTCAACTGCATCAACAATGACAAATTGTGCTTCTACAAGTACCCAAATAAATAAAACAGATTTATCTAACGATAAGTATTATTTTCATGTGAAAGCAGTAGACAACGCTGGAAATGAGAGCTATGCTGTTTCTTCGGCATATAAAATAGATAGTAAGGCTCCAACAATAGGGAGTATGTCTGGAAATTCTAGTTGGAAGAAAGAACATACTATTAGTCTTCCTACAATTAGTGACGGTAGTCCTAGTAGTGGTGTTAATACTAGTAAAACATCATATTGTTGGAATATAACTTCAACTGCATCAACAATGACAAATTGTGCATCAACGACTACAAAAATAAGTGGAGAAAGCGGAACGTATTATTTCCATGTTTATGCGGAAGATAATTTGGGAAATTATCAATATGCAGTATCAGGAGCGTATAAGTTAGACAACGAAAAACCGACAATAGGAAGTTTGTCATCAGGATCGACATGGAAAAAATCATATACTGTTTCATCTCCATCAATTAGTGACAATAGTAAAAGTGGCGTTGACACAAGTGCGACTGAATATTGTTGGAATACATCATCATCTTCGACAAATATGTCTTCATGTTCATCTACTAGTTTAACAATAAGTGGAGTAACCGGAACATATTATTTCCACGTTTATGCAGAAGATAATGCAGGAAATTATGATTATAAAGTTTCTGGAGCTTATAAGTTAGATAATACAAAACCAGAAATATCTAATTTAGGAGGAAGTTCACAATGGAACCAAACATATACTGCTTCTCCAAGTTTCTATGATGAGCATAGTGGAATGAAATCAAGTAGTTATTTATATTGTTGGAATACCTCATCATCAGAAAATGATATGTCTTCGTGTGTTTCTTCTGCTAAAACAATAACTGGAGTAACAGAAAAATATTATTTTCATGTTTATGCAGAGGATAATGCAGGAAATTATAATTATAAAGTTTCTGCGGTTTATTATTTAGACAATATAAATCCTGTAATTTCTTCATTATCAATAGATAAAATTATTGGTAAAAGTGTAACTTTGACTGTAAATGCCAAAGATGATCATTCTGGAATAGATGATATGTATATTTGTTTATTGGCAGCAACTAGTAATTATTCTTCTTGTGTTAGTGGAACTTCTTCTTTGATAGATGTTGGTTCTATGTCTACAACTAAAACTAAAAGTACTGCTGATTATACCAATTTGCCTGATGATGCATATAAATTTAAGGTTGTAGTATATGATTTGTCCAAGGGGACTTATGGTGAAACTAATCAAATTGAGGGTGTGTCAGATATATTTGTGATAGATAATACACCTGTTCAAATAACAAATATAAGCGATCCTATTATCGAAAATAGTAATGGTGATGAACATTTAGGAAACGCATTTAATAAAGATTATAATGTAACTTGGAATTTTGATTTAGAAGATTTGACATTACAAGATGTAAATAAGTCAGGAAATGTAAATGATGGAGTAGTTAGTGTAAGTGGTGGAAATACATCGGGATGTAGATATCAATTAACTGTGACAGCAAGTACTAAAAAAGGAAGCTTAGTATTAAATGGATGTAGTGGAGCAGTAGAGGATCAAGAACTAGTAGTAAGATTAGCTAAAACAGCAATTGTGGACAAAGCAGGCAATCCATTATTGTTGGATTATGAAATAGGAAGAGTTAAGTTAGATAATATAAAAGATAAACCAAAAGTAACAATAGCGAATGAGAAAAAGATATATATAACAGGAGATTATATATTAGTAGATGTAGAATTAAGTAAAGGATATATACAAGAAGCAGGTTCAACAGGAACTGTGGCATATCCAGTTTTAACATACAAAATTGGAGATAAGCAACCATACAAAATAAATGAAGCAAAAGAAGTTACAGCTAATACAAAATACAGATATGAAATAGAAGTATTAGAAGAAATGGTAGGAGAGTTTAGTGTTGTTTCACTAGGTTATGAAGTATTTAGTAATAGATTAGTGGATCAAGGAGGAAATGTAGCAGATTATGAGCATTATGAGTATAGTCAAGTAAATGGAAAGATAGAAGTAAATACAGAAGGAGCAGGAGTAACATCTGTATTGGTAGAATTGTATAGCGATAGTTCATATACAAATAAATTTGATATTAATAATACAAGTAATACTATATATGTAAGCAAAGATTTATATATAAGATTAATAGTAGGATTCTCAGTATATGAAACAGATAAAGATACTTATAGTTTAGATGTAAATAAAATACAAGTAGAAGATTTGACATTAAGTTGTGTATTATCAGGATCAGCATTAGAAGGAACTGTGAAAAATGGATATGTAAGTTTAACGCAAACATTTGATTGTGAAGTTTTAACAACTACTCAAACAGAAGCAAGAAAACTAATAATAAAAGAAGGGTTTATAATAAGTAAGATTCCAGCGAAAGAAGATTATAATAGTGGGAAATTATTTGAAGTAAATAATGAAGATTATTACATATTTGAAGAAGCAAAATATTATGGAGCAGATGGAAAAGTAAATGTTAGTTATGATAGCGAAGTTAAATATTATAATAATGTTGGAGTTGAATTAAGTGGATGTAGCTTAGTTAAAGAAGTATATTGTGAGTTTAAAGATAATAAATTAGAGATAAGTAACTTAGATAAGGGAGATAGTGTAGTAGAATTAGAAACAATTAGGAATAAATATGGATTATTAGTAAAACAAAATAAATTTATAGTAAATGTAGTTGAGTCTAAAGATATAAGTGTAGAAGTAGGATTAGTATCTGGAACAGAGAAGGAATATATAGTAAAAGAGAGTGAAGAAGGAAATAATAGTAGATACAACTATTATGTAGAGAGTAGTAGTTTATCTAGTAAAAGTTCAAATGCTTTTGCATATGAATTATCAGTAAAGGGAGATATAGAAGCAGGAGATGAAGTAGTAAAAGTAGTAGAAAAAGGAAAAGATAGAAGTCCATCAAGAAAAATAAGACCAGAGGAAATATTCTATAGTGATTTAAGTGGAAATATGGAGGTAGCATATGAGATAACATTTAGATCAGGAATAGTAAAGAGAGTAGTAATAAATGTAGTAGAGTATGATAGTAGTAAAGTAGTAGTAGAGTATGAAATAAGTGGATGTAGTACATATAATGCCGACAAGTGTACATTAGCGGGAATTTATGGAAAAGAAATAACAATAACAATGAGAATAAGAGATAACAATATTGTAACGAAATATGGAGAAAAAGAGTTATTGGATGAAGCAGCAGATTATGGAAGTAAATTAAATGTAGTAATAAATGAAGGGATAGTAACAAGTGTAAGCCAAAGTAAAGTAGAGTTAACAAATGGAACATCAAAAGGAGCAATAGAGTTAAAAGCTGTATTAAATGATACAATCTTTATAAATAGAACAGGGTTAATTTATAAGATAAGTTATAGTAACTTATTTAAGACAATAACAGGAGAAGAAGTAAGTGGCGAGAAGATAATAACATTAAATAATAGTGAGAATGTATATATACCATTAAGATTAAGTACTTTAGAGCCTTATGAATATACATGTAATGCAGAAATGTTGTGTGCAGTATCAATCGGAGATGACGAGATACCAAGCAAAGCTAAGTTTGATATAGTAAAAGGAAATGGAACAACTGTAACCCAAGAGTATACAGTAGCAAATAGAGAAGTAAAAATAGGGTCATTAACATTTAAGTATATAGCAAATAATTTAAATCCAGTAATAGAGAGTATTAGTGGGCCATTTAATAGTGCATGTGAGAGTGAAATAAGTAAATTACTATTAGAAGGAGAAATGTGTTTTGTAATCAAAGTAAGAGATGAATCAGAAACAAAGAGTTTGCAATTAGTAAGTACATTAATAGAGATGGATAATAAATTTGAAGTAGTAAGATTTGAAGAGATAGAAGTAGGAATCGAAAAAGATGCTAATGAAATGTATGAGCATACAGTAGTGTTAGTATTGAAGTATAAGGAAGATAGTGCAGAGAGTAAGTATACATATAATGGAAGAGTTGTAGTAAAAGAAGGAACAATAAAAGACGAGTTTAGCTTTGCTGGAGCAGAAACAAGTAAAGAGATAACATTAGAGTTAGTACCAATGAGTATTGGATTAGAGAAGATAGAGGTAAAAGGAGAAGAAGTAGGTGGCTTCTATAACGAATATAATATTGAAGTAACATTTACTAAGGAATTAAGCAAGATAGATGAATTAAGAGTATTAGTGATAGATATAGAGAGCGAAAAAGAAGCTACATGTACGTTAAAAGAAGGAAATGCAGCAGTTTTAGTATGCTCTAAACTTGAAGGATTAAAAGAGGGAGCGCATACAATAAAGGCATTAGGAAAAGTGACGGATGTAGATGGAGTAATTTGGAGTAGCGAAGATCAAGAGATAAGTGAAGTTAAGCTAATATATGATGTAAGTGCACCAGAAGTAAGCATAAATGAAGTAAGAACAGAAGTAGGAGAATATGATACAAAGCATGGATTTGTAATAGGATTAGATATAAAAGATAATTTAAGTGGAGTGTATAAAATAGAAGAAATAGCTCAACCACAAGTAAAAGTAGGAGAAGAAACATGTAGTGTTACAAATTTTGAATATAAAGGTGGAGTATATTTAATAACAGTAGCAAAATGTAGTGTAGCTGGAGAAGTAGAAGTAGTAATAGCTGAGGGAAGTATAAAAGATAAAGTAGGAAATAAAGTTGCGTTATTAGAATTAGAAACAGGAATAGAAATATTAGATGGAAAGATAGAGTTAGTAAAAGAGCCAACATATAGCAAAAACTATATAAAGGGCGGAGAAGTAGTAGAAGTAGAGTTTGAGTTTAATAGAGATATAACATTAGTAAATGAGAACTTAATAAAAGTAAGCGATGAAGCAGCAAGTTTAAAGACATATAGAATAGAAGGAAATAAAGTAATATTAGAAGTAAAAGCGAGAAATAAAGGTGAAGGAAGTATAGATGTAAATATAGAAAATAACGCAATAAAATATGTAAATGCAGCAGGAACAATAGAGTTAGTATATGCAGGAGGCAATTTTGAATTAGAAGTAGAAGTAATAAGCGGAGAATACGAAGTAGAGTTAACAGGAATAAATCAAAATGGATGTGTATATGATAATGGAGTATATTATTGTAATGAAGGAGATATAATAGAAGTAATATTTGAAGCAAATAGAGATGTAGAGAATAAAGGATTGTCAAAGATGGTAGTGACAATTGGAGGAGTAGAGAGAGAATTAGAAGTAGAAGCACTAGATAATATAGTAGTGTTTAGTTATGTAGTAAAAGCGGAAGATAATGGTAGTATAAATTTAAGTAGTGTGGAATTTAAAGATGTAGATAAAGCAGGAAATGAAGGTAAGTTTAGTGGAAGATATGCTTTATCAACAGCATTAAAAACATATCAATTAGTAAAAGCAGAAGTAGAATTTAAATGTGAAGAGAATATGGTATGGAATGCATTAATAGGAGAGAGTTATAGTGCATTTAGAAATTCAATATTAGAAAATTGTGCATATTCAAGAAATGAGAACGAATTACGAGGATATGCAAGTAGTAATTTAATAAATGATTACTTTGGAGCAATAGGAGAATATGAAGTAGAAATTGTATCAAAAGATGCAGCAGGAAATGAAGGAGTATTAAAAGTAAAACTAAATGTAATCTTTGGAGGAAATGTAAAAGTAACATTTAATAATATTACAAAAGTTTATGATGGAGAGGGCTATGAATATAATAAGGCCGATATACAAGTAGAATTACCAAGTTTAGTAGGTAATATAGATAGTACATATAAGAATAATGCATTAAAGAATGCAATAACAGATAAAGTTGTAGGAAAATTAAAAGCAGGCGAAGGAATAAATGTAGGAGAATATGTAATAACAAGTGAACAAAGTAGTGTAGTAGTAGAAGAATATATAAGAGGAGAAATAAGTTTAGAAATAGTAGAAGGAAAATATGTAGTAGAAGCAAAAGAATTAGATTTAAATAGTTGTACATTAGCAAGTATAAGAGTGCCTTATACAGGGGCTTTAATATACGCGATAGATTACGAATTTGAATGTAATGGAGTAGCATTAGTAGGACAAATGGTAACACTAGGAAGTAAGGATGTTGGAGAAACAACATATGAGATAAGTGGAATAAGTGTAAAAGAAGGAACGCTTAATTACTATGTAGGAAGTGGCAAGACATTAAAGGGATTAGCAACAGTAGAAGCAGCAGTAATAGATTTAAGCGAGTATACATTTAGAGAGATATTAAAGTATTATGATGGAAACGATAAAGTATTACAATTAGAAGGCGAATATGAAGCAAATGATGGAATAATAAGAGTAAGATGGGATGAAGAAAGCTATTATGAAGTAGAAGGAGCATTTGAAGAAGGAGAGTATACAGTAAGATTAAAGAATGCAAGAGTAGTAGGAAATAGTAATTATATAATCGAATTAGATGGAGATAATTATGCAGAAGCAAAGGGAAGATTAATAGCAGATAAAGTATTAGATTATGAAGTAGAATATACAACAAAAGAAGAAACTAATGTATATAGTAAGACAATATATACAAATAGAGAAGTAGAGTTAAAGGTAGTAAATTATAGAAGTGATTTAAGTAATGAATATGAAGGAAATAATATAGGAGAATTATTTACACATAAATATTATGAATGTGAAAGTAAATTAGAAAACAATAATGGTTACGATTTGAGAGATTGTACATCAATATCAAGTAGTAATAGTATAAAAGTAAGTAAGAGCGCATATATATATGTAGAAGTAGTAAGTCCAAGTGGATTAAAAGTAGTAAAAGAGATAGAGATAAAATACGACACAGAAGCATTAGAGTTAGTAGATGTCTATGTAGTAGAGAGAAATGCTGATATAGCATTAGATATAGCAGCAAAAGCGGAAGAAAAAGAATATAATTATGTAGTGGGTAATTATATAATTTTAGTAATGGAATTTAATAAGAATGTGGAAAGTTCAGTAGGGTTATTAGAAGTAATAGGAGAAATACAAACAACATACTTATTTGAATTATTAGAGATAAAAGATAATTTAGTAGCGTTCTATTATGTGGTAAATAATCAAGATTCAACAAATTATAATTTAAAAGTAACAGCAAATGGATTAAATGAAATAGAAGTAAGAGATGCATATGGAAATAAATATGCATATAGTAGTAATCCTAGTAGTACATGGGGATATGTATTAAATATAGATAGAGAGAATGCATCTATACTTAATGCATATATAGAAGTAGAAGGAATAGAATCAAAAGAAGATGTATATTATGTAAGTTCAATAGTAGCTACAGGAAAAGTATTAAAAGTAAGAATAGAGTTAAGTGAGAGTGGATTTATAGTATATCCTAAGACAATAGTAGTATCAGGATTAGAGTTAGAGTGTAGTGAAGATAATGGAGTATTAGTGTGTACAAGAACATTATTAGCAAATGATTTAAAAGGAAAAGATGGTTTGTTAGAGATAGATAGCTTTACAACAGGAAAAATAGTGTTTGCAACAAGAGAAATAACATTAACACCATATGAAGTAGAGAATAAGATAAGAAGTAATGTATATGTAGATAATGAAGAGTTTGTTGTTGCATTTTCAGTAGAAAGTGTAACAAGAGATGAAGTTAAGTTAACATATGATTGTAATAAAGAGTTAGGTTGTTTACTAGAAGTAAGTGATCTAGATGTTAAATTAGATGAAGAAGAAGTGCCAGTAGCAAATATAATAATAAGTGGAAGAAATATAACTATAAGCGGATTATCTAATATAGGTGGAAATACATTAAAAGTATTAAATGTAAATGTAAAGGCTAGTAAAGTGGACTATGTAGGAAATATAGCAGTAAGTGATGGAATAGTAGCGTTAGTAGATAATCAAGAAATAGAAGTAAGATTTATAGAAATATTAGAACAAGGAGTATTTAGAAAAGATAAGGAAATAAAGGTAGAAGTTTTATTAAATAAAGAAATAGCAAAATTAGATGATGCTATTAAATTAACTACTAATGTAGAAGGAGTAGTATTTAGTTATTATAAACATGAAAATAGAACAATAACATTTAGATATACAGTAAATGTAAATGAAGTAGAAGAAGAAATAAGATTTGTAGAAGTAGTAGGAAATGTAGAGGATGCAATAGGAAATAAATTAGTTAATACAGATTTAAGTGAAGTAGAAGTATATGGAAGTGCAAAAATAGATACAAAGGCTCCAGAAATGATAACAGAAAATATTACTGCAACATGTGGATTGAGCGGATGTAATATAAATAGTAAGGTAACAATAACTTTACCATTTAGTGAGAAGATATATGAGTATAATGGATTGTATATTGAGACAAATTACGGCATATACAATGATGTATATACAAGAGAACCAAAGTCAAATAGAATAGTAATAGTAATGGATATAGATAAGAATATAAGTGATAACTTAGATAGTTTTGTGATAGAGAAAATAGTTGGAGTATTTAAAGATGAAGCCGGAAATGAAGTAAGTGTAGAAGAAGAAAATGTATATGAAAATGAAGAAATGGGATTAGATGTAACATCTCCAAGAATACAAAGTGTAAATATAGTAAATAAAGTAGCAGAGGCTGATGGAAATAAATATTATAAAGCGGGAGAAAAGATTGAGATAGAAGTAGTATTTAGTGACGAAATAGCAAATATAGATACTGTTACACTACCAGTAATGTCAATCTTATTTGATAGTGGAACAGGAGTAGTAAATGGAGTAAGAGTAGATAATAGAACATTAAAATATGAATATACTGTTTCAAATAAAGATAATGGAAATATAAGATACATAAGTTTATCTGGTAGTGCGTTAAAAGATAGTGCTGGAAATGTAGTAGATTTAGCAACACCAGCTGGAGAATATGGGGTAGTAGTGGATAATGAAAGTTTAGAAATAACTTTACAACATTTAAGTAAGACAAATGATAGTGTTACTTTAAGATATTATTGTAATAAGGAAAGTGTAGATTGTGCATTGTCAGGCAATAAAGATAATTATATTATAAATGGAATAGATTCTAGTTTATTAACAATAACAGCAGATGTAGATGAAGGTACTCAGTATAAGATATTAATAATAGAAGGAATAAATGATTTTAGTGGAGAAATAACAATACAGTTAAAAGCAAATGTAATAAGTGACTATGTAGGAAATTACAATATAGCATCTAATGTGGTAGAATTAGGAATTGATAATACAAGAGTTGAGATAATGTATAGTCAAGGAATAGAAGTAAGTGGATGTAGTAATAAGTTGTGTGGAGCAAATGAAGAAGTAGTAATTAGAATTCCATTTAATAAGATAATAAAAACAGTTGATGAAAATGTTGTATTAAATATTAAAGTAGGAGAAAAAGAAGTAGTTTTAGTAAATCCAACATTTAGCATAAATAGTAATATTTTGGTGTTTAAATATGTAGTTGGTGAAGAAGAAAATGGAGAGATTCAATTAATAAGTATAAGTGGAGGAGTAATAAAGGATAATATAACTCCAACACCAAATGAGAGTGTAAACCCAATAGAAATAAAAGAAAGTTATAGAAATACAGGATATGTGGTAGATACAAAAGCGCCAGAATTAGAAAGAGTAGAAAGTGAAGCAAAGGATTGTAAGGAAGTAAATGGAGTAGCAATATGTAAATCTTTAAATAAAATAAAGGTAACATTATACTTTAATGAAGAAGTTTATAAGTATAAAAATGTATTGTTAGAAAGTAATTTTGGAAATTTAGCAACAGGAGCAGTAGAGTATTCACCTGAATCAAAGATAGTAGAAATTGAATTTAGTGTAAGCAATACAACTAACCTAGATAAGTTTATAATTACTAAGTTAACAGGAGAGTTCTTTGATAAGAAAGGAAATAAATTAGCATTATCATTAAATGAGAATGTACATGAAAATGAGGAAGTATCATTAGATGTAGAAGGTCCAGTAGTGGAAAAAGTGGAAATTGCAAGTGATTGTAATGAAAAAGAAGGAAAATTATATTGTAAAGAAGGATCATTAATTGAAATAACAGTAACATTTAATGAAGAAATAGTAAATGGAGATGTAAGTAAGAATAGACCAGTAATGAGTCTAGTATTTGATAATGCAGGAAAAGGTGCAGTAACATCTGAGTTGTTAGCAGGAAATAAAGAAATTAAATATACTTATATAGTATCAAGTGAAGATAAAGGGGCTTTAAAAGAAATCATATTGAGTGGTGGAAGATTAACGGATGTAGTAGGAAATGAAGCAATAGTAGATATAGAAGTAGAATATGAAAAGAATATAGTAGTAGATAATGAAATACCAGGAATAATTAGCGTAGTAGTTAGTAAAAATGGTGAAGTGTTAAGCGGTAAGACATATGTAAAAGAAAATGATGAGATAAAGGTAGTAGTAGAGTATAGTGAAGAAGTAAGTAAGGAAGTAAAATTGTTTGTATATAATTCTTCATATGAATTAATAGAAGAAAAAGAAGGAAGACTAGTAGAAGGAAAAATAGAATACGAGTATGTAGTAGGTAGCGAAGAAGGAAATATTAGATTAGTATTAAGAGGAAGTATAGTAGATATTGGATTAAATGAGATATTAATTGATGAAGAATATGAAGAAAATGAGATAATAGCAATAAATAGTGGATTTAATTTGACTGTTGTAAGAGAGAAAGAATCAATATCACCATTAGATATAGGGGATAGAGTTTTGATATACACAATTAAGGGATATAATGAATTAATAGTAGAAGAAACTTATCAAACTATAAAGAATTCATTTAGATTAATGTGTGAAGTAGGTAACAGTGGTTATAGACAGCTATGTAATAATGGAAAATATGATATAGAGGATATTGTATTAAAGTTAGAAGTAGAATTAGGTGGAGAAGGATATGAAGTATATTGGAATCCTGATAGTAAATTAAATAGTTATACATTACAAGAAATAGTAAGAATGAAGTTAGAGTATGTTGGAGAAGAGTTAAAAGATGTAGCAGGAAATGAGATAGAAGTAGAAGAAGCAGAGTCATATGAATATGATAATTTACAAAGAGCTATACAAAGATTAGAAGTAGAAACTGATTTAGTAATAGATAATAAGTATTACATAAAAGAAGGAACAACAATAAATACAATAGAATTAGAGTTTAATAGTAAGTTATTAAATGGAATAGAGGGAAGAGAGAGATATAAATTAGTAGCAGTAATTAACAATGTTATATATGTAGAGATGATAACTACAGATGGATTAGTATATAGAGCAAGTAATATAATAGTCGAAAGTGTAGAAGGATTTGAAGAAGGAGCCATAAAAGTAGGAGTACAGACATGGGATGATTTATATGGCGGTTATAGTAATGAAGTAGTAGGAAGTAATAATGCAACATATAAAGTAGAAGAAATAGAGGCAGATGTTTACTATGATAGTGTTGGGCCAGAAGTAGAGATAAATGAAGTATTTGAAAATGATATAGTAGGAAAAGAAGTAATATTAACATTTACATGTACTGATGAGTTAAGTGGATGTCAAAGTTTAGTAGTAAAAGTAGGAGAAACAGAGATAGTAGAGAGTGAAGGAAAATATAGAATAGATTTAAGCGAAGTAGAAGGAAAAGTAGAAATAACATATATAGGAATAGATAAATTAGGAAATGAAAAAGAATTTATTAAAGAATACGTAGTAGATAAAGAAGCACCAAATGTAGTAATAAGAGATGAAGCAATAAATAAACCAATAACAAGTAAAGATACTAATTTGGTAAGAAATGAAATAGAAGTAGTAGCAAGTGATGTTTTAAGTGGATTAAAAGAAGGAACTCAAGCATGTTATAAATGGGAGAAAGCAGGGGAGGTAGTAGAAACTGATTGCGTAGGGTTTGATAATGGAAAAGTAAGAATACAAGTACCAGAATTAGAAGGAAAATATGTATTAAAAGTATATGGAATAGAAGATAAAGTAGGAAATGTAATAGAAGAAGTGGTAAGTAAGGAAATAGAGATAGATAATAGTGCTCCAGAAATTGAAAAAGTAGAAATAGAAGCAAGTAGATGTAAAGAAGAAAATGGAATAATATATTGTGGTAAATCAAGTGGAGAATACAATTTAATAAAAGTAAAAGTTAGCTTCTTAGAAGTAAGTGAGATAGTAAAACCAATAGTAATAGAGAGTGAAGAGTTTGAAGTAAGAGGAATAACAATTTTAGGAAAAATAGTAGAATTTGAATTAAGAGTAAGAAGTGATGTAATAAGAAATAAAAATAATATGACATTAAGAATGGAAGTAGTAGATGCATTAGGACATGAAGCGATATTTGCTAATGTAGAATTAGAGAATGTAGTAATAGATGTAGAGAATAATGTAGAAGAAGTTGTAATAGAATTAGATAATGAGAAGAAGAGAATAGGAACAAAAGTAGAGAGAATAGAAATAAGAGACAGTGGATTAGCGCCAGTAAGTTATGAATGTACAATGAAGACATTAAAAGGAAGAGAGATAAGTTGCGAAAGCGAGTTAGAAGAGAGTGCAGAGATTACAATTAAATATACAGATTTGGTTGGAAATAGTGGTGTTTATAAAGAAATAATAGAAATTGATAATACGATTGAAGCAGGAGTATATGAAATAGAAGATAACCAAATGGTAGCAAAAGAGACATTAGGAGAAGTAAAAGTATTTAATAAGAATGTAATCTTAAGAATAAAAGGATTAAAAGAGAACGTTAAATATGTTGTTAAATATTGTACTGAAGAAAATGTATGTGAAGATAGGATAATATCTAGTGAGTATGCAATGGAAGATGTAGAATTATCGTTAGTTATAGAAGAAGGAAAGAGTGTAGTAGTAGAAATAGAAGATGAAGCAGGTAATAAACTAGCAAAAGAAATTAGTGTAAAGGTAGTGGATTTAGTAGTAAGTTATAATGAAAATGTATGGGCTAAGAATCACTACATATCAATAGGATCATTTAGTGAGTTCTATAAAGTAGGATATGCAATGTACAAAGATATGCAATCAACAACAGAGCGAGAGTTAAAAGGTGGAGAAATAGTTCTAAAAGACTATAATGGCGCATATCAAATGGTTTTAAAAGCATACTTATCAGCAAATCACTATAAAGAAGAAACATTTACATTATTATTTGATAACGAATTAGATGTAAATAACTTTACTGTAGAGTATAAAGAAGGAAATGAAACATATGATGGAAGTTGGAGTAATGAAGATATTGAAGTAGTAATAAAAGAGAAGGAAGCAAGTAGTGAGTTAAGTGGAATTGTAGTAGTTAAGATAAATGAAATAGAGTACAGTAAAGAAGTAAACGAAAAAGAGTTTAAATGTTCAATAAGAGAAAATGGAAAATACACAATAGTAGTTAAAGATGCTGCAGGAAATACTAGAACAATAGTAGAAAATAAAGAGATAAAGATAGATAAAGAAGGATACTCTATAGAAGAAATAAATGTAAGTGAAGAGTGGAAGAAAGAGCATATATTAACGTTCAACTTTAAAGGTGTAGCAATGGCAGCATTTAGTAAAGTACAATGGATGCTAATAGAAGAAGAAAAGAATATAGATACAAGTAATTTAACAGAAAGCAACTTCAAAGAATTCTATAATATGTATTCAGGAGTGGTAAAGAGTGAGAATAGTGAAAATAGATCAACACGAGCTGTTATAGAGTATAAAGTAGAGTTCAAAGAGAAATTAGAAGATAGAAGAATATGTGAATTTATACTATATATAGAAGATGAAGCAGGAAATGGAACATTGTATACAAAGACAATAA
>JBGVED010000051.1:0-23551 GCA_045119835.1 Bacilli bacterium
AATTCTGTATTTTTCTTCTTTAGTCCATGTTCTGTTATTTTCTTTTCTTATCCTTGCCATTTATAATTCTCCTTTCTAAATTCATTATAACAAAAAAAATGTAGACACTTTTTTTGTGTCTACATTTAATTTACCAGTTCAATATGAAAAAAGAAGACACATTTTATTTGTGTCTTCCAATTTTGTCGATATATTCTACTAAATCAAGAACGCTTTCTTTTTTTAATGTAGTAGTTAAATAAACTTTTCCTTTAATGTTATCTTTAACATTTTTGGTAAACTTACTTTTACCACTTTGATTTAATTTATCCGCTTTTGTCCCTACTACAATAACTTCTTTGTTTGTCTTTTTTAGCATTTCTAAGCAATCAATATCATCTGAAGATAATTCTCTTCTTGAATCTACTAATAGTACAAATAATTTTACATTTTCTCTCTCAAAAATATATTCATCCATCATTTTTGCAAAACTTTTGTCATTCAACAAAGATGTCTTAGCATATCCATATCCAGGGGCATCTACAATACGATAAGTTTCGTCAATTTCAAAAAAGTTAAGTAGTTTTGTGCATCCAGGTGTAGAAGATACTCTAGCAATTTTGCTATTGTTGCAAATAGTATTCAATAAACTAGATTTTCCTACATTACTCTTTCCTAAAAAACATATTTCATTTAAATCATCATTAGGCCATGAGTTTTTATTGGGAGCGCTTATAATAAATTTAGTTTTGGACAGAAACATTGCTGTTACCATCATTTACAAGAGCAACTTGTAAAACATCTTCAATTTTATCTGCAAATATAATTTTAACATTATCTTTTACAACATCAGGAATTTCATCCAAATCTTTTTCATTATCATGAGGAATTACAATAGTTTTTATTCCTGCTCGATGTGCAGAAATTGATTTTTCCTTTAATCCACCGATTGGCAGAACATTACCCCTTAATGTTATTTCTCCAGTCATAGCAACATCATTTCTAACTGGTTCATTAGTTAAAGCACTTACAATTGCTGTTGCCATAGTAACACCTGCACTAGGTCCATCTTTCGGAACAGCTCCTTCTGGCACATGAATATGAATATCTATTTTGTCAAATATACTCTCATCAATTCCTAATTTTTTAGAATTCGCTTTTATATAATCCAATCCAATATTAGCAGATTCTTTCATTACATCACCTAAGTTACCTGTAACTACTAATCTCCCTTTTCCAGTAAAGTAATTTACTTCAACTGGAATTAAGTCACCACCAAAATCAGTATAAGCTAGACCATTTACTAATCCTACTTGATTTGTCTTTTCTTTTTTAGTGTAATCGTATAATTCTTTTCCTAAATACTCTTTAACCTTATTAATATCAACTAAAACTTTTATTGCATCTTCTTTGCTTTTAACAAAATTAGTTATTATTTTACGGCAAATAGTAGCAATATATCTTTCAAGTTGACGAACTCCACTTTCTTTAGTGTAGTATCTTATAATATGTAGAATTGCATCATCACTAAATGCTATTTTTTCTTTTTCTAATTCATGTGATTTTATTTGTTTAGGAATAAGATGATTTTTAACGATATGCAATTTTTCTATTTCTGTATATGATGATAAATTAATTATTTCTAATCTATCTCTTAGTGCAGGAGGTATATTTCCTATATAGTTAGCAGTTGCAATGAATAACACTTGAGATAAATCATATGGTTCTTCAAGATAATGATCATTAAATAAATGATTTTGCTCTGGATCTAGAACTTCTAATAAAGCACTAGAAGGGTCTCCTCTTTGATCTTTTCCAAGTTTGTCTATCTCATCTAATACAAATACAGGATTAGCCACACCAACTTTTCTCATCCCTTGAATAATTTTACCTGGCATTGCTCCAATATAAGTACGTCTATGTCCTCTTATTTCAGATTCATCATGAACTCCACCTAATGATATCTTTACAAATTTTCTATTTATGGCACGAGCTATTGATAAAGCAAGGGATGTTTTACCAACTCCTGGTGGACCCATAAAACATAAAATTGGAGATTTTACTGATTTAGTGTATTTTCTTACTGCTAAATATTCAAGTATTCTTTCTTTTGGTTTATTTAATCCATAGTGATCTTCATTTAGAACTTGCTCTACTAAATTAATATCTATATTTTCTTCGCTCAACTGATACCATGGAAGTTCAATTAATAAATCAATATATGTTCTAATTATTGATGCTTCAGGAGAACTAGATGGTGTCATCTCATATTTTTTCAATTCTTCTAAAATCTTATTTTTAACATTTTCTGGATATGGATTATTTTCAACCTTGCTTCTTATTTCGTCAATATCCTTGTCTTTATTTGCTACATCACCAAGTTCTTCTTTTATAACTCTAAGTTTTTCTCTTAGTATATAATCTCTTTGGTTTTCCTCTAGTTTTTCTTTAACACGATTATTAATTTCTTGCTCAATATCGTTAATTAATTTTTCTTGATTAAGTCTTTCAATAATCATATTTAACTTATCATTTATATTGTCGGCCTCTAAAATGGCTTGTTTTTTATTTCTATCTACATCAAGATAAAATGCTAAAGTGTTTGCTAATACTGATGCGCTAACACCTCTTGCTAGGTTACTTGCAACAGGCGCAGGCATAGAGCTAAAAGACAAATTATTAGTATTTAAAGTTTTGGCAATGACTCTTACAAGTGCAGCCTCAGTTTCATAATCCCCAGATAATTCGTCGATAATGGCACCATGTCCCATTAATCCTTCTTCAATACTTATTTCTTCCATTTTAACTCTACTAATGGCCCTTAATCCAACCTTTATAGAGCCATCAGGGTTAGTTTTACTGTTAGTTATTTGGCACAAGCAACCTACTTTATATATATTTTCTATATCAATATCATTAACTTTAGTGTTAATTTGTGAAGATAAAATTAGATATCCATCATAATTAAGTTGCGCTTTATTTACCGCTTTTTCACTTTCTTCTTTAATAATATCTAAAGAAGCACTATTATGAGGAAACATAATAAATCCTCTAGTTACTACTAGTGGTAATGAAACCTTATTCTTGTCTAATTCCATCTAATCCTCTCCTTTTTTATATTATAAACTATTAGATTCTTTTAAAAATTCAACTACTTTTTGATTTAGTAAATCTCTCCTTAAACCATCTTCTCTATTACCTAGAGCTTTTTTTACATCATCTATTCCCATGCCATACATATTAGAAATGTCTTCATATGCTTTTTCTAAATCTTCTTTACTAACACTTAGTTTTTCCACTTCAGCAATTTTCATCATTGTAAATGCATATTTAAGGTTTCTAAGAGCGTCTTCTTTTAATTTAGTCATTAATGTTTCATTAGTCATATTAACCATTTCTAAGTAACTTTCTAAAGTCATATTTCTGTGACTTAATTGATGCTTGATATCTTCTAATTGATGAGATGCCTCATCTTCAACGATTTCGTCTGCAACTGAGAATTCAGCATTTTTAACGATGATATCCATTAACTTATTAATAGCTGCATCATTAGCTTCTCTTTCTTTATTTTCAGTAATTTGTTTTTTATAAAATGCTTTTAATTCTTCTAAATTAGAAACACCTTCATAATTTGCGTCAAGTGCCAAATCATCATTTATTTCAGGTAAAACTTTTTCTTTTATTTCATGTAATTTTATTTTAAAAGTTGCATCTTTTCCTGCTAATTGAGGCGCATAATTTTCAGGGAATTTTACATTTATATCTTTTTCTTCACCTGTTTTCATACCAATAATTTGATCTTCAAATCCAGGAATAAATGTATTAGAACCTATTTCTAAATCATATTTTTCTGCCTTACCGCCTTCAAAAGCAACATTGTCTACAAATCCTTCAAAGTCTATTGTAACAATATTTCCTTTTTCAACTTTAGCATTCTCTTTTACTGAAACTTCAGCATTTTTTTCTTGTAGCTTTTTAAGTTCCTCATTAACATCTTCTTCACTTACTTTTATTTCTGATTTTTCAACTTTAATATTTTTATATTCTCCTAATGCTACACTAGGTGCTTCAATAATAGTAATAGAAAGTTCTACTTCTTCTAAACTTATTTTTGTAACACTAATTTCAGGTCTAACAATAGGATTTAATTTTTCATCACTTATTGTTTTTTCATAGTTAGCCATTAAAAAAGCATTTAAAGCTTCGTTCATAACATCATCTGTAGATATTTTTGATCTAACTATATTTTGTGGTGCTTTTCCTTTTCTAAAACCAGGAACTGTTACTTTTTTCTCTAATTTTTTGTAAGCTTTTTCTACTAATTCAGCCCACTCAGCCCCATCCACTTTAAAATTTATAACACTTTTACAATTTTCTTTTCTTTCAACTTTTTTTTCCATTTTTAAATTCTCCTCCAAACTTTATTAATTATACCAAATATAAATTATTAGTTCAATTATATTGAACATGCAGTTTCCAAATCTTTTAGATATGAAAAACATTTTTCTTCGTTAACCCCATATAATGGAGCAAAATAATCAATTTGCAAACTTTCATCATACATTTTGCACACATAATAATGTAAAGCACACGCAATTGATGAATACTCATTTTCATCAACGTCATCCGGATATATATCACTTAGATAAAGCATCAAGTTTTCTAAAACATTACTACAAAGATTAATTTCTTTACTTCCTATTTTATTTTCTATAAGCTCTCTTATTGTTGTGTATGGTTTGCTCTCTAGAACATTTTCACAAAATGAAGGAACTACTTTGTACTCCTTCCCTTTATTGGTAAGTACAAATTCATCAGTTACCCCCTGTCCTCTAAGTGCATCTACTAGCATTACTTTATATATGTTTTTTACATCTCTTTTAAAGAACTCACTAATACAATTAAAGAAATCTCTAATATTTAATTTACATAGTTCGACAATTGCTAAAATAATAAGATTTTTATCTTCTTCAATATATAAAATTTCTTCTATTTTATCTCTAGATAAATTATACTCTTTTCCTTCTTTTTCAATATAAGCTACCTCTTTATAAATTTCTATGAATTTATCTTCAAAATTCATAGGAATATACGGCATAGATAATTCTTCCTTAACAAGTTTTAGTGCCTTTTCTTTTTCTCCAATATTGATCAATGAATTCAAATAAATAATCATAATATCATAAAACTTATTAGAGAAAACCGATAATTTTTTTTCTATATATGTAACGCAATTATCATATTCACCTTTGTCATATAAATTTTTAAATTTTTCTAGAAGTTCTTCTTCATCTAAACAATCAATAATTTCTCCCATAAATCCTCCAACTCACGCACATATTAATTCGCGCCTTGAAAATTGTAGCAAATAAAAATTAAATAAGCAAACTTATTATATTAAAATATGCATTTTATTTTTTCTTTCTTACTTAAAAATTTTTTAGCCATCTTATAATATCTTGTATTCTTTCTTTAGAACCTTCATTATGAACAATTCTGTGCTTGCCTTCTTGATAAATAATAATTTTATTTTTTTTATTTTCTAGTTTGTTCATAAACATTTCAAACTGAAAAGTATCACTAAGAATAGTATCTTTCTTACCGCAAACTAGCAATACCGGACATTTTATATTTAATATTTTATTAAGCAAGTTTACTCCTTCATTAAATATAACACCTATTGATTTTAGCGAAAACTCATGCAAAGAATATTTATCATTTTTGCTATATTCAAGCATTTCCTTTGATTCACTTGTTCTTTTTTTAATTTTAATAAATGGTAATATTTTATATGGAATGTATTTAATTATTTTTAATTTTTTAGGGCAATATATAGCAGGACTGCTTAAGATGATAAAGTCCGCTGTATTATTTAAACTAACATACAATGATGTAGCTAACCCTCCTGTTGAATGGCCAAATATGCCAATTTTTTCAAAATTATAGTTTGATTTTATGTAATTAACAACAGCGTCTACATCACTTATTACCTTCTTTATGCTCTCCATATTGCCTTTTTTACTTACAGTTTTACCATGGCCTCTTAGATCCATTGCAAAAACACTAAAATTTCGTTCTTTTAGTTCATTAATAAAATCAACATATCTTCCGCTATGTTCCGCAAATCCGTGTATTAAAAGAATTGCTTTATTGGAATCCTCAACAATTTCCTCATTAATAAATATTTCTATATTTCTATTTTTTATGTATTTTTCCATACATGTCTCTCCCATTATAAAAGAAGCTTACATTACATAAGATTCTAGCAGCAATTTGTGGCGTCTGCAGAATGACTTGAACCATTCTAACATTTGATCGCTCAACACAATTTTTTCTATTTTAACATTAATTTTAATTATTATTGGCGCATGTGGAGGGATTCCAACCCCCAGACCGTCGGTTTCGAAGACCGATGCTCTATGCAGTTGAGCTACACATGCATATAGTGCATTTAACACCGATTTTTGCCCAAACAAAGTGGGGCTTTTGGTGCCAAATGCGTGTTTTAAGTTTCTAAAAATCTACAAAGTGTTTGAAAATAGGTATATTTCAACAATTCGTAATGGTAAAACAAAAAATTTTGAATACCACTATATATAGCTAAGCTATACAAGCAAAGAAAGATTAGTAATTGACTAAATCTGCTGGAAACACTATTTCTACATCTCCATTATAATTTAAAAATTCATATTGATAAGTGATTGAAACACCTTCACCTACAACATATACCTCTAGTGTTTTAAAATAAAAATCTTTGTCCATTGTTACACTATATAGAGCAACTTCTTCATTACTTTCTATAAAAGAAGGAGTAGGTGCAGTAAACACTGCTCTGCTATATCCCTTATTTCCTTTTATTTCAGAAATTTGAAATCCTGTTATTTGTTCTTTTGAAAATGTAGGAACTAAATTAGCAGTATTATACTTGTCATTTATATCATTATATACTTCTTCATATTTCTTAGATTCAACTTTTTTATTTTCAATTGAATTTATTGCTGTTTCTTTTATATAAAATTTATTTTCTTCTCCTACATAATAACGATTTAAAGAATATACAAGCGTAGGAGCACCTTCTGGACCATTATTTGGAGCCGAAATATTGTAACTTTTAAGCGTAGAAGCAAAATTTTCTACTATACCTGTAGTTGTTAGCCTGTAAGCATTGTTACTTTCTTCCTTTAAATAATAGCTTTGACCTTCTGTTTTGGTCGTTATAGTCAACTTATACTCAAATCCCGTACTGTTTTTTAAGTTTTTAACCGCCCTTTCATATGTATCTGCATCAAATTTATCACACGAGCACGCACTTATCAATAGCGTAAATATCATTGTAATAACAGTAAATATCTTTTTCATTACCATTCAACTCCTTACTACTTTAAAATAATTTCTGAAAATGAACCGCAAAGTTTATTTAATATCTTTATTTGCTCCCATAATTCTTCCAAATAATAATTCTCACTAATCATATCAAATGGACTCATACCTTTTTGAACAATCAATACATGGGGTTTTATTAATCTTTTTAAATCTACACCAAGTTGAGAATATACATTTTTGCTTTCTTCATTTGATCTTTCAAGTCCCTTAATAGCTTCTTGTAACGTATATGAAACAGCGTCTTGTGCTGCTTTATCTTTGGTAAAGTCATAGAAAGTTTTAACCTCGCATCTTTGTAAATGATACTCTACTTTCAATACTTGTATTATTAAATTAATGCAATCCTTTATCATATTAATATTTTTATCTTCTACTGATTCCATCAATTTTTCTTGTAAATCAGTTAATTGTTTATTTGCTTCAAAACAAATTCCTCTTATCATTGTTTTTAATGTTGAATTTGCTAGTATATCATTTCTTTTTGTTTGGTGTTGTCCTAGTATATCATCAAAAACTTTTTCCATATTTTTTATAACAATATCGTTAAATGGAATAAAAGGTTTAGAATTAACCCCTTCTGGTGCTATCACTATAATTCCCAATGCTTGCAATGAACTTAAGTGCTTTTTGGGAAGCATACTCAATAATTTCCTTATTTGAACAATGTCGTTAATGCAAGCATCATTAAATGTTATGTCTTTACTAACTCCCTCTTTGATGTTTTCATAATTAAATGTATATAAATGACTCTTTATTTTATAAAGCAAGTCATTGCATCTAGCAATTATAATTTTATCATCATAACCCCAGTTTTCAAACATACCTCTTAGTTGTTCATCTTGGATTAGTTGCTCATAAAAGTCCACAATATCTCCTCCTACTAATTCTTTTTTATTATATACTAAATTTCTAACTTAGAATATATTTAGTTAACTTTTTTAATTATAAACAAATGGGGCTTAAGTCCTCCACTTTCAACATATATATTTTTTACTAATTTTAAGTTTTTATTTTTGTTAATTAGTTCTTTCATTAAAGCTATTTCACTAGTTAATAAAAATGCCATTCCATTTTCTCTTAACAGGTTATTTATGTTAGCTATAAATCTTTTATATAGAGTAATATTTAATTCATGATTTGAAACTCTATTACCAAAAGGCATATTTGATATTATTTCATCAAACTCCAATCCTTGATATTTTAAAATATTTTCGCAAACAAGTTCTATCTTAAGAGGAACGTTGTTGGCATTTATTTTAGAATATTCTATCGCTTCTTCACTAATATCAATTCCCGTTAATGATTTGTATTTTTTTATAAAACTTCTCTCTATTAACATTGTTGAAGTACCACAAAAAGCATCCATTACCTCAGATTCTTCCCTTAAATAACCTTTTATTTCTTGCATTAATATAGCGGCTGTAGTTGGATTAATTGATGCAGGTAAATCCGTAACCCTATAACTATAGCGTTTATCTTCTGTTGTATATAATTTAAAGAAAACATTATATTTTTCTTCTTTTTCAACTATTCTTATTTCAAATTCGTACAAAGAAGGATTATTAATATAATTACCATTAAGTTCAATATCAATACTTTCTTTAATTTTATTGATTAAATTTAACTTATTTTGTTTATTCATACTACTTTTAACTTCAATTCGATAATAAAAAGGACTATTGTTTGCCTCGTGACATGAAGATATAAAATTGCTTTTTAAAACATTTACAATATAATTATTTAGTTTGTCTTTATCTAAATTAAATCCTTCTTTATCACACAATAAAGCTTCATAAAATGTCCTTAAAGCAAACAACGAATTATAATCTGTTGTACTAACAACAATTCCATTATCAATAAATTTAGCATCTCTAAACTTACTTTTTATTTCACTCATAGATGCATTTTTAAGCGCTGGCATTATTGTTAGATAAATATCTCTTTTATCTTTAAATCCAACAAACTTATGTTTATTGAATGAAATATTTTTTAACAAGACTTTATTAATACTATTTTTTATTTCATTGTAATGACTTTTCTCCAACATGTTAGATAAGTACTTTTGTTCTACTTCCTCTAATTTATCCTTTAAAATATCATTAATATTTTCTATCTTATAATTACCTAATGCTAGTATTATTGATGACAAGCAATAATTAATAGTCTCTTTATTCAATGCCTCTATTAAAAATTTACTATAATCACTATCACTCAAGTTACCTAACATAATGTACGTGTTTTTTCTAACCTTACTATCTTCACTATTTAATAAAATAAGCAATGTTGTTAAAGTTAAATTATTTTCTAAATATTCTTGAACTTTTTTCTTTTTAGACAAAATATTTAAAGCATATGCGTTATTTTTTAACTCTTTATTTTGCTTAATGTTTTTTATTATTAAAGATAAGATATTTTCACTATCTAAAAGCATCAAATCCAAATATCTTAGACGCATCTTTTCTTCTGTTTCTTTATAATAATTATTCAAAAGTTGTTCATTATCCATATCTAACACCCATTTTATTGTAACATACTTTTAAATAATTGTTTATTTTTGCTTTTTGTTTTTTATACTTTATTACTCATCTTATTCTTATTGATTGATTTTCTTTAAACTTTTTTTATTTTATATTTTTATTTGGTTAATAATATATATAATTTTCTTTCCCCTATATTTATTCCTGCACAATCCATCTTATATTTTTAAATTTCGCATAAGAAAACACTATGCTACAATATTTATTGAAAGTTGGTGTTATAATGTCAAATAATTATATAGGCATTAGCAATGAGGAGTTCTTAATTATAGCAAGAGCAATTAAACAGTTTTATAAATAAGAAATAAGCGATAAAAAGAGACAAGATATATTAGGAAGAAAAAGATAACAAACAAGAAAACAGTTGGATTCCCCAACTGTTTTAATTTGTGTAAACTTTTTTTATTAATTTTTAGACTTGTACTTCATTAATAATAATTGAACTTACACTAAAATCTTCTTCATTTTGATATCCATTAACATTTACCATTTCTTCCTCTACAATAAAATTAAAACTTACTTCTATATCATTTAAGTCATTATATGTCATAACTAATAATTCATAAATTTCATTATCTATTATTCCCTCTTCCATCAATGCTTGAGTTTGTAAAGAAACATTTAGTTCATTCTCTTCAAAATTAATTTCTTTTGTTTTCTTTATTAAGTCAAATGTATCTATTTTCTTTAAACCACTTACTACTGAAACGTCTTCAAATATAGCATTATATATACTCATTTTTTCATTTTCTTCCTCAATTACCCTTCTTGTAACTGGAACATAGACAGTTTGTCCAAAGTTTTCTTTTTCGTAAAAGACTGTAACACTTGTAGTATTATAAATATTTCCTGTTGTATCATAATATTTATTAATCCCAATATTTTTATCCAAAACTTCTGGCAAGACAATTTTACTTTGAGGCAATGTTTCTAATTTAACTCCATCTATACTTAATGTGATACCATTTACTTCATCGTACTGCATTAAAGTCCATGTCAATGATTCTATAATTTGTTCTTCTTTATTTATATCTTGCTCATTAAATTCTTTTGAAAAATCTACATTTAAAATATTATTTTCTAATTCAATGTTTTGTATTTTAACATTTTCATTTAGTAAGGGAGTATACCCCAATTCCGTTAATGGGCTCTCATCTCTTAACATAGAAATTACATAACGAATATCATCTGCTAATAACTCTTTTGAGTCAAATGCAAAAGTTAGTGGCACTAAATAATTATCATTATCTAACATGTACACTTTTCGATATGTTTTATCTTTTTGTACCTCTACAACGGAACTATGTTCTAATCCCTCATTTTTATTAGAGAAAACTAGTGCTCCTACTGTTATGCAAATTGCTATAACTGGAAATAAGAATATAAAAAATCTTTTCTTCATAAATTTTTTCATTTAAATTTCTCCCCTCTTTTACACTAAAATTTATGTCTTTTATTTTTTGTTTATTCCAAAAATTTTATTTTTTTTATCAAAGAAAAAAGGAATCTTGAATGGATTAAATGTTAAATAAATATAAATGAAGAAAATAACAACAATAATACTAATAGAAATAATGTAGTTTATCCCTTTGCTATACTCATAAATATGATTTGCAACCACCTGTCCTATGAATAGCGACAATAATAAATCAAAAATATCTATCCATAAATAACTGTTCCCAATAACTTCTTTATAAGTGTAATAAAAAGCAATCATAAAAATTATTGAGGAAATAATACTTATTAACATTGCAAAAAAATAATTATCTATATCTACACTTTTTTTTAAAATGAAATATCCCACTATCCAAAATAGCATTAATGGAATTAAAAGTAATTTGCTATGTTCAAAGATACTTTCATTGACGGGAGAAAATATTGCTACAATCTTATTTTTATTACTCCATGAATAAATGAAATGAAAAATGCTTCCAAGGACAAACAAAAAAGGCACACTGATCAATAATAATTTTAACATCATATCACCAATATACCTTATTCTTGTTTTTTCTTATTTAGAACCAATCAACTTAGTTGTCTCCATTTTTTTAAACTTCACAAATGGAACAAGCACTGAAATAAATGATACAACAATCGTCAATAAGCTTACTTTTGATAAAATATAAAAATCAATATTTAAACAACTAAAATAAAATCCATAACTACTCTTGACTATTAAATTAATTAATGGCTCAATTAGCATTAATAAAAAGACACTTCCTAAAATAGAAAATATAGAAACAAACATTATTTCTAAAAAGAAAATTAAAAACATATTAAAATCCCTAACCCCTAATGATTTTAAGATACCTATCTTTCTTTGACTTATATAAATACTATTTTGAACAAACACAAATAAAAGAACGATTGATATCAAAAGCAAAACAATACTTAAAGTATTTAAAATATTGCTAAGACCTATAATCATTTCACCATAGTCATCATATGAAGTGGTAAAATTTTTGCTTATAGAAAGTCCTATATTGTATGCATCTTTAATAAATGCTTCATTTTGTGATTCATTTGAAGAAAGTCCTATCAATAGTTGGTTATTATAATAAATATTTCTCACTATATTTTCTTTAATTGACGAAGAAACTATAATGCTATTATTATACAAATTATATAAATTGTTGTTTGTTCCTTCATAAGTATAGGTACCTACAACTTTATAATTGCTACTCGAATATAAAATAGAAGATTCATATGTAATTACAAAATCATTATTTTCAAAGGTATTACTGGTACACCCTTCAAGACACATTTCATTACTTTCTAAATAGGATTCACTCACTAATATTTCATTAGCCAATAAATCAGTTTTTGAATCATCAAAGTAATTATATACAAACTCTTTATTATCATTGTTACTGTCAAAAATAATATTAGCGATAGCCAAATCATCTTCATTATACGTTCCTTGTGCATCTTTTAAATAAATATCTACAAAATATGGAACATAATGCATTTGCTTAAAATAATTTTCAAGAAAACCTTCCTTAACAAAGACTAAATTATCTCTTATATCTAAATAACTATTTAATTTCATTTCTTCTTTATCATATTTTGCTAAATAATTGGATTCTATTACTCCTACTATTTTATAATCTCCATTGTCAAATTTTATTTGCTTATTTATTAAATCATTAATATCTATAGCATTTTGAAAATAAGCACCTTCTATTAGTAAACTTGCAAAATATTGACTTATTATTATTTCATTGAATTCATTTAATAAATTTGTACCTGCAATAATTTTATAGCCATATTTAGAAGTATCATTTACTTCACTTACTCCACTTAAATTATAATTTTTTGCACCATTAACAGTCTTATTAAAAGTAATTTTTAATGGCAAATAATATTCTTTAGCAATATTAATATTTTTATAGTTTTCTTTTAAAGTAGTTATACTTTCTTCTCTTATTCGCTTACTTGTATCACCATTTTTTTCTACTAAATTAATAGTTTTTAAATTTTCTTCTTTTATAGTCTCAATATATGAATCCACCTTATTATAATTAACCAGTCCTTCGCTAACACCATATAAAGTTAAAGAAAAAATCATCAAAAGAACTGTCATAATCAGTATTTTTTTCTTATTAAGTAAATTTGACAATGCCATTTTAAGTAACCTAATACCACTTAATTTTGTTTTTTTTATTTTTACATTTTTCATCTTTTCTTTGATTGTTTTTTTTACCATAAATTCATTATTTTCATCATTTATTCCTAATATAGATTTAGGAAACAAAGACTTAGTTTTTCTTACATTAGTTTCTGATAAAACATAAACTTTTTGATTATATTCTTGTTTTATTTCATTTATTTTATTAACTACAGGTTCGTTTAATTTATGAATCTTTATTAAATTTGGAGCCAAAATTTTTATATTATTATCTTTTTCTATACCTTTTTCTATATCTTTTACTATTTGGCCATCTTTCATCTCTATTATTCTATCTCCATAATAAGATGCTAATTCTCTATCATGTGTAATTACTATTACTAATTTTACTGATGATATTTCTTTTAATATTTCCATAATTTCTTTAGCATTTTTACAATCCAATGACCCTGTTGGCTCATCTGCTATTATAATACTTGGATTTTTAATTAAAGTCCTAGCTATTGCCACTCTTTGCTTTTGACCTGTACTAATATCTTTTATATTGTTAAATTCAATTTCTTTAATACCTAATGCAATTAGCATATTATCAATATTTTTTTCATCTTTTTTACCATTTAAATCTAATGCTAATTTAATGTTTTCTTTAACATTGAATTCATCTAATAAATTTAATTCTTGAAAAATAAAACCAACAACACTATTGCGATAATAATCTAATATAGTGCGAGACATATCTTTTAAGTTATGTCCCCCAACAATAACACTACCACTATCAAAAGTGTCTATAGCACCAATAATATTTAATAAAGTTGTTTTACCACTTCCACTTTCACCAACGATAAAGTTTAAACCTTTATCTCTAAATTCTAAATTTATATTTTCTAATGCTCTGGTGATAGTTTTTGTTTCGCTATAATATGATTTATTTAAATTACTAATCTTTATTAACATATTATCACCCCTTAATTACCTTTAAATGCTTCGACAAGTTTCTTTTTTAATAATCCTTTAATACTTAAATATGTTGAAATTGTGCAAATAAGAAAAACGGTAATAAAAGCTAATAGACAATATATTAAATTAAAACTTATTATCTTTGTATTACCAATATCTAATAATGCAATTGCAGATAAACTATTATTAATCAAAGAAACTATTATATAAGAAAGAATTGTTCCTATAACAGTAGTTTTTATGGCTATATTTAAACTTTCAAAAACAAACATTTTATATATATCTTTTTTCTTTGCACCAATTGTCCTGTATAAAGATATTTCTCTATATCTACTTTTTACTATTATATTCATATGATTTAAGTGAATTATAAATGAAAGCACTAAAAAAATAATTGTAAAAGCAATACAAGATGCACTTAAAGTGCTTATTATTCCATTTAAGAATTCAATATCATCTACATTAATAAGATTATTTCCTACAACAAATGAGTTCTCTAAATTTGCTAACTTTTCAATATTTGTTGATAACGCATAACTGGTATCTTCATTATAAAAATAAATGCTATCATACCCTTGTAAATGATTTTTTAAACTATCATAGATATTGTTTGCTACAAACATTCTATTTCCCTCATTTAATATTCCAACCACTTTAACTTTTATTCCTTTAATAATTTGAATATCTTCTTTGTCTGTAGAGCTATATTTATTATTTTGTAATAGTTCAAGGGTAAGTTCTTCACTATTTAAATAATTGTATATTTCTGTTGTTTTAAGTAATTCATTTATACTTTTATTCTCATCATTAAATAAGGAAAGCACTTGATCTAATGATATAATTATTTCATTTTCATTCAATTCAGATGGAACTTCGATTAATTGACCATCTAAATTATATAAACCAATATTTCCTATTTTCTCTTTATTTAATAAAACTCTAGTATCACTAAAATAAAACTTTTTTGTTTGATTATCAGCATTTAATTTCACTATAAAAACTTCATCATCTTCAAAAAAAGTATAACCTTTATAATCTTCTTTATATTGTTTGTAAAAACCAATATTGGCTATTAATTTAGAATATAAAAAATCAATATTTGAATTAATATTTGAATATATTTCTTTATCTCCTTTATTATGCTTTGATAATAAATTTGTAAAATTTGTTTTATATATTCCAATAATTTTATAATTTTTACTTGTTTCTTTAATTCTTATTTCCTTATTTATTAAATCTTTATTATTAGATGGATAAAATATTTCTAAATTATTATTTGTCATGGCTAATACTCCATACTTAGAAAAATTATAAGCCATATAATCTGATATAATTATTTCATACATGTTACTAAAAAGTTTGTTTCCTACAATTAATTCTAAATTTAAATTGCTCACGTCATTTAATTCTATAATTCCCGAAAAGTTTAGGCTAACAAATTCTAAATCCGCAACATCAGTTCCATAATATGGTGTTAGTTTATAATCGTTAACGTATGCATAATTATCATTATCTAAAATATTACTTAAAGTTAAAATTTCACTTGTTTTTGTTTTGGTAACTAAATGTGAAACTTCAATTATATTAAGAGAATTTTTGCTATTTGTTTGTTTAGAAACAAATGAATGAATACTTAGAAAAGAAAAAATCAAAGAAAGAATCAATATTGTGTTAAATACTGTAAATATTCCTACTAAAAAATTATATTTTTTTCTATTGTTTTTTAAATTTTCTTTAGCCATTTTATTAGCATCTTTAAAAGATAAATGACTTTTACTATTATCAAATTTATTATTGTTTTTTTCTATCTTTTCTGTTTTTTTAAATTCATCTTTATTTTCTTTTTTATAATCTAATATTTCATCATATGCCAAAGTTAAATCATGTAAATTAGTACTAACTCCTAAATAGCTTCCTTCATTAGTTATTTTTTGTAAATCTTTTTTTGTTAATTGATAGTCACAGTCAACTTCTATTATATTACTAGCAATTTGTTTTATATTAACACTACTAGATTTAGTTATGTCTTGCTCTATTTTCCCATCTTTTAATTTAATAATTCTATCAGCATAACTATATGCTAATTCTTCATTGTGTGTAACAACAATAACTATTTTTTTCTTAGATATTTTTTTTAATATTTCAAATATTTCTTTAGAAGTAAAACTATCTAATGCTCCTGTTGGTTCATCTGCTAATAAAATTTTAGGATCTTTTACTAATGCTCTAGCAATAGCTACTCTTTGCCTTTGTCCTCCTGATAATTCGTTGCACTTTTTGTGTCCTATATTATTTAAGTTAACTAAAGATAAGGCTGCATCAATTTTACTACTACGATTATTTTCATTTCTTAGTTTTAATGGGATTTCTACATTTTCATTAACTGTTATTTCATTTATCAAATGAAACTCTTGAAATACAAAGCTAACATAGTTATTACGATAATCATCATAATCATTATCTTTAAAATTAGTAGTACTTTTGTTATCTATAATTAGTTCTCCATTAGTTTGATTATCTAATCCTCCTAAGATATTTAACAAAGTACTCTTACCACTTCCACTTTTTCCTAATATTATAACTAAACCTTTGTCTTCTATTAATAAATTTATATTTTCAAGCGCAAGAAAACTACTTTTACCATTTTTATATTTTTTTTCAATATTCTTTAGTTCAATCATCTTCTTACCTTCTTTACAGTTTAATTATAATATAAAGAAAGGAACTTCACAACAAGCATGAAATTCCTTATTTGTCCTATTTTTTTAAAACAACTTTAACTCCAGTCATTGTTAATTCTATTTGATCTTTTTCATGTTTAGCAAACTTCATCCATTCTCCAGAATCTTTAATATAGATATATCCATTTTCTATCTTATATTCAGCTTTTTCATTTTCCATATTATATGCAGGAATATTTACTAACATAGTATCTTTATCTTCTAATTCTATTGACATTCCATCAAAGTTTTCACACATTTCCTTAACTGAAGCATCCTTTTTATCACTTTTAGAACATGTATAAACTTTATCCTCAATAGAAACTGAATAAAATTCATAAATATCTTTATTGCATGAGCATCCACTTACCAATTGTATTAAAGGCAATGTAAGCGCTAATAATACTATTTTTTTCATAAAATACCTCTTTTTTTTATTTGTAATTAAAATCTTTTGATTGGTGGTACAATAAAACTATCTATATTATCAATGACATTTTTTTCAAAATCATCGTAATTTATTGATTTTACTGTTTGAGGATTTCCTCTCCACTCATTTGAATTTTTACCTACTCTTTGCCATTCTACAACTTCTACAAAATCGTTCATGTCGGATAAATCGATAGATATTACATGAAAATTATTATATTTATTTTTTTTAGCTTCCGCTAGAATTGTACTAACCAAGTCTTTCTCGTTAGTACATTTTTCAATATTTAATTTGTCAAAATTAGCTCCAACGTTTATGCAATCGCATATATTTTCAACTAATTTTTCTTTAGTTTCATTTAGGTAGTTACCAGTAATGAAGTAATTCAATTTTGCCATACCAATCCATTTTCTGTTAGGACTTCTTCCATATGGGCACATTACATATTCACCATTTTCTTTGATAAATATTCGTACATCTACGTCCCCTTTATCACTTTCTATAAATATTTTTTTAATATCCATCATGTTTATCTCCCCTTATTAAATTACCTTAATTTTATTATATTTAAAGCTACGCCATCTGGCAAGTTTTTTGCAATATCATTGATTACTTCTAGTTGTGCTTTACTAAACCCTTCTTTTGGTATATACAAATCTAGTCTCGTATTTTTAAAATCTTTTCCATATTTTAAAGTTTCAGAGAAATTAGTTGCACCATCATAACCTTTTGACCATTTTTTAGGATCTATGTCATCAATATATTTTGTTAAAGTCCTTTTTAGATTTGCTGGTGTTTGATATGTCTTAGCTGTTGTATCTAAGCTCTTTACACTTACTAAAGAGTCAGATGTAGTATCTAATAAGTCAAATGTTTTTGCTGTTCTTCCTAATCCTATTACATCTCCAGCATTTTCTGCATTTTTAACATTACCCGCGAATTCATCAATTATAAATCCTCTTTTAAATGCATTGTTGTCTGTAAATACAGATGAACTTAAATTGGCTGTTTTAATGTCTTCTGGAAATTTACTAAATGCTTTGCTTGTGCTTTTTATTCCCTCTTGTGCTAATTCTGCTGCATTGTCAACTTTTTTGGCATCATCAAGATGCTTGCTTGCATATTTTAATGCATCTCCACCTAATTCTTTTAATCCATCTACCTTTTTAACACCATCATAAACATTATCTAATTGTTTAGTTGCAGCATTTACATCATCTATTTTATTAGCTAATTTTGAAGCTTTCTTTGCAAATTGTGCTGCATCTGCGCCTGCATCAATTGCTACCCCTCCAGCACCAAATGATACAAATGATACTACAAGAGTTACTGCTAATGTTACTGCTCCAAAGATTCTCCAAAACGTTCCTATTTCTTCTCCAGTAAACAAATCATATCCTTTGATTGTCTCAAAAGCTGTTTTTATTTCATCTAAAATTGGAACGAAATCCGCTATCATTGATAGTACTTGTCTAATAACATATACTACTTTTCCAATTACTACATCCATAAATGATATTAGTAATGGAATTTTATGTTCATTACTTAAACTTCTAACTGATGGAAAATATTTATCTACTGCATTTGCTGTTAATTTAGTTAATACGTTAGCATTATCTTCTAAACTAATACTTCCAACATGTTGTACTACTTCATTGTAAGTGTTATGTGGTGTATTTACTATAATTGTTTCATAGTATGATTCAATAGCAGGATACCAAACTGTAACATAAAACCATCCAACTTTCACTCTTTTTGATTTCATGACTAAGTGTGTTCTTTTATCTTGATATGAACTTTGTTTATATTCTGTTTTGACAAGTTCATATTTTTTCTTTTCAATATTAATATTTTTTTCATCATATGTAATATCAAAATCCACCATAAAATTATTACTGAATAAGATTTCATTTCTATTTTGAACATAATTGATATAAGCGATCTCTCCACCTGTTTTATATTCTACTAATGGTGTTATTTCTCTATTAGTATCAATAAATTCAAATTGTTTGAATCCTTCACTGGTGTATGCTCTACCATTTTCTCCAATATTGTAGATTACACCTTCTTTTAATTTGCCTGTTTTTGGATCTATATCTTCTGGATCTATCCATTTATAGGCTTCTGCAATCATTGAGATGTCCTCTCTTTCTTGCTCCATTGCTTTTACTACATTATCATTATTCATTAGTGATACAGTGTAAAAGCAACTTACGAAAGTAAAAATTGCAATAAAACTAATAATTACTTTCTTTAACATTCGTTTTTTCTTTTTCATGTAGTCTTTTCCCCCTTTTTATCATTTTAAAAGACGAAAAGATTTTTTTCTACTCATTAGTTATATGGATTTTTTATACCTTCTTATAAAAAAATTTATACTTATAAAGCTATTTTATATCCTTATAAAATGTTTTTATATAAAAAAGTGCTATCAAGCACTTATATTAATTCAATTTTTAATATTTTTATATTAGCATTTTTAAATTTAAATTCTTCATTTGTTTTTTTTCCTATTAAATTAATCGCAAAATCACAAGTATAGGAAATTATGTTATTAAATGGATCTTCTTCTCCATGACCTACGATGTAATATTCTTCTTCATCTCCATTATATAAAACAGTTACTTTAGATCCAATCACAACTTCTTCACCTTTAAAATTTTTATAGAAATCCTGATTTTCAATGATAAGTGAATCATTAAGTATTTCTTTTATTTTTGATTTTTCTAATGGCAATTTATAAGAAACTTTCGTTTGTAATTCATTATATTCTGGATTTTCTCTTAGATCATTATCAATTTTTGTGCTTTCGCCCATCAATTTATATGTTTCAATTATTTCTTTTTCTATTTTTTCTAATTTATCTTCTAAAATCTTTTTCCCTTTTTTTGATAAGTACATCATATTATTTCTTTTCCTCTTTTAGTATTTCTCTTGCTTTAACTAATATTTTACCAAATTCATTTCTTCCTGTTTTATTTTCACCACATCCCCAATAATAATCAATATCTGTATTCTCTACAATATCTTCTTCTCCTGTAGCTAATAGTTTATCTAATATATCAGGATGTGCTCTAAACTTTGCAAGTACTCCAACTAACATAATATCTCTTTTTACATTTTCCCAATTCTCTCTTAATTTGTTGTTTCTGTCTCTACCAATAGCAGAAGCTATTTTAGGTGTCTCAGCCATCCTAATTTTTTCTTTTAATTCTTCATCATCAAATTTTTGCGCTTGATAATAATGTTCCACTGTTGGCCAATACTTACCATCTAAATTAAAGCCATGATTAGAATAATTAGCCAAATATCCTAGTTCTCCATATTGCTTATAAAAATATATTGTCATTATTCTTTCCTCCTTTGTCCAGGAACTATATAGGTATGTTTTAAACTTGAATATCCAATTTTTTCATTTTCTATATTAGATTTTATTTTAGTATAGAATGATCTTTGCCCTCTTTTTGAAGCTGTTTTATCTAGTTCTAATTCTTCTATTATGATTTCGTCATTAAAGCCACAACTGAGTCTCCATACCGATCCTTCTTGTGTCATTGTACTCAATTTATTGCCATAATTTCTTTCATGCGTTGGTGTTAATGGCTCATTAAATGTGCTAGTTATTTTTTGAAACTCTTCATATCCTCTTCCTAAATTACAAATAATACCTGTATCAATAGTAAAGTTCCCGTTAAAGAAAACATTAGAAGAATAGTTTGCTTCTTTAAGAGCAAAGGCATACCATTTTATAGTATCAAGTATTTCATATTTTATGTAATCCCCTATTTTTATCATTCCTTTTTTGTAATGTTCTTCTGAAGATTTTTCTAATAAAGAAATAACTTCATCAACATTATTCCAAGTAGTTTTATTTTTATCAATTTCTTTTATGTATTTAAATAAAACATTTAAAAAATATCTTTCTGTTATTAAATAGCCACTTTTTTTTCTAACATCATTATAAGGATATACTTGTATTCCATAACAACCATCTTTTTCTATATGTGGATCAAAAGAGTAATAAATACCTTCTTTGTTTTCAAACATATAGGTTTTACAATTTTCTTTTAAAAGTATGCATTTATCTTTATAAATATCCTTATTTTGAATCAATTTACTTATATTAAAATTTGCAATATCATCTTTTAAATAGTATTTATCAAATAGTATTGGGGCATTATTTATAGAAATTTTGTGATTATAAGCATCATTAATTTGAGAAATATTGAAATGAATATTTTTCTCCTTAGAAACAAACAAATATTTATCACATATTATTACGTAGTGTCCTAATACATCTTTTGTTATTACATCTGCAGATTCACAAAGAGGTTTGTATCTTATTTCAACACACATTTGCCTACTTCCACAACCAGCATAGTCAAAATATGGCTTATATATTTTTAAAAAGTTAGCCATATCTAAGGCATAATCTTTTTTAGAAAATTGCTCATTATTTTGCCAACCAATAGCATATGGAGTAAAAGAGAGTCTTACTCCAGCTAAAGCATCAAGCAAATTTTCATTTATATTTTTATGAATTTTATTTAGTGTTTCGTTAAATCTAGAAAAGCCTATCGTAGATACTCTTGTCTTAATTCCTAATTCTTTGTGCATTTTCTCTAGATAGTAATCAAAATAAATGTAAGATCCAATATCATTATCTAAGTAAGAGAAAATAACCCCTGGTCTGTATTCTTCTCTATTCCATACTAAAAGAGGTTTTGTATTTTTGTATCTTTCACCAACTCTTTTTAAGGCATAAACTATATTGTCAATTTGTTCTTTGTTCCAATACTCACTATTCTTAGATGCGAATTTACTGCATATTGTACAGCAATTAAGACAACCAATTTGTGGTTGCAAATGTCTCATCCTAGAAAAAAATTCGATAGGCATTTTGCTGAATGCCTCTATTAGCATCTTTCTTTCCAACTCATTAACATCCATAATTAGTTTTCCTCTTTTGATAATAAATCTATAAATGGTTTTAATAAATCATTTCTATTTTTCCTATCGTAAGCATAGCATAGTGATATTGTTGGTATTTCATTATTATCTTCAAATTTTACTAATTCCTTTTTGTCCAATAATTCTTTTATTGATTTTTCAAAGAAAAAGCCAATTCCATATTCTTTTTTTACAAAAGATAAAATTGTTTCAGTGGTATAAGCTTCTATTCTAGGTGTTACTTTTTTGTTATTTGAAAAGAAATATCCATCTATTATCTTCCTTAAATTACCACCAATTGATGGCAAAACGAGAGGCAAATTAAGCAATTCTTCAATATTATGGCAAGATTTCATTAAGTTTTCTTTCCCTGCAAAGCAGCATTTTTCTTCAGATAAATTTTTAATAATAATATCTTTGTCTTCATTAATTGAAAATGTTGTATCTATCATTATATCTATTTCTTTGTTTTGTAGTAAACTCTTTAACATATTTGTACTTCTTTCTACTATTTTTAGGTGAATGTTAGGATAATTTGTTAAAAAAGAATCTATTATTTTAGAAAGAAAAAATTTAACTATATGTGTTGGGGCTCCTATAATTAAAGAATCATTTTTTTTGTTACACTCACTTAAATATTTTTCTACTTCTAAAATAGATTCAAAGGCCTTACTTATATTTTCTAATAACTTTTCTCCTTCAATTGTTAATGATACTCCATTTATTTTCCTATAAAATAAATTTACATTTAATTGTTCCTCTAATTGTTTAACATTATAACTAAGTGCTGGTTGAGAAACATAGAGTAGTCTAGCTGCTTCTGAAAAACTTCCTGTTATTGCAACCGCATAAAAAGCCCTGTAAAGATTAAAATTACATTTAATATCCTTAAATTCACTATTATACATAAAATTCACCTCTTAATTGAATTATACTATTAATTTAAAAAGATAATAAAGAAATTTTT
>JBGVED010000052.1:0-9244 GCA_045119835.1 Bacilli bacterium
TACAATAAGAGTAGAATTATTTGATGATGAGATAGAAAGAATTTGCGAAGTGGATTCTCTAACAGGAAAAGTAAAAGCAGCGTTTAAAAGATATCCTATTTATCCAGCATATACCTATTCTTCAAGAAAAGAGAGAATACTTGCAGCCATTCCTAGAATCAAAGAAGAATTAAAAGAAAGATTAGAATATTTTAAAACTGAGAGTAAATATTTAGAAGCAGAAAGGTTAGAACAAAGAACTAACCATGACATGGAATCTTTAAAAGAATTAGGAATATGTCCAGGAATTGAAAACTACAGCGCACAAATCGATGGGAGAAAAAAAGGAGAAACGCCATATACATTATTTGATTATCTAGGAGATGATTATTTAATTGTAATTGATGAGTCTCACGTCTCACTTCCTCAAATAAGAGGTATGTTTAATGGAGATAGATCAAGAAAAGAAACTTTAGTAGAGTATGGATTTAGACTTCCAAGTGCTTTAGATAACAGACCATTAAAGTTTGACGAATTTGAGAAAAAAGGAAACAACCTAATTTATGTAAGTGCCACTCCAGGAGATTATGAATTAGAAAAAGTAAATGGTGAAGTAGTAGAACAAATTATTAGACCAACAGGACTTATAGATCCTCTTGTTACAGTAAAACCAAGAAAAAATCAAATTGACGATATTATAAATCAAGTCAATGTTAGAATAAAAAATAATGAGAGAGTTTTAATAACAACTTTGACGATAAGAATGGCTGAAGACCTAACAAGTTATTTAAAAGAAAAAGGTTATAAAGTAGCGTATTTACATAGTGAAACTAAAACATTAGAAAGAACGCAAATTATTTATGAATTAAGAAAAGGAAAATACGATATTTTAGTAGGAATTAACCTTTTAAGAGAAGGACTTGATATTCCGGAAGTTTCTCTTATTTTAATACTAGATGCTGATAAAGAAGGTTTTTTAAGATCTAGTAGATCATTAATTCAAATAATAGGAAGAGCATCGCGTAATGAACATGGAGAGGTAATAATGTACGCTGATTCTATGACTGATTCAATGAAAAAAGCTATTGATGAGACAAACAGAAGAAGAGAAATTCAAATAAAGTTTAATCAAGAAAATTCAATAGTGCCAAAAACAATCATAAAAGATATAAAAGAGCCTATAAAAGTAAAAGAGGATTATAAAGAATATGTAACTTCAAAAACAAAGAAAGCTAATAAAAAGCAAAGAGAAGCAATGTTAAAAGACATAGAAAAAGAAATGAAAGAAGCGGCAAAAGCACTTGACTTTGAAAGAGCAGCCCAACTTAGAGATATTTTACTAGAACTTAGAAACGAAGGTGAGTAGTATGAGAGTTGAAATAAATGGGGAAGATTATAGTAATGCAGTAAAAGATTTTTTAAAAGTTTACTATAAAGAAGAACTTAAATATGGAAGTTTAAGAAGAACAATAAAAACATATGCAATATGTTTAACAATATTAATTATTTTCTGTTTAACTTTTCAAAGCCTAAAAGAGATTTTTTTAATGGTTATTTATCTTTTATTAGGAATGGTTGTATTAATAAGTGGATTTATTTTACTTACAATCTTTATTAATAATAAGAAAAAAGATAAAATAAATATAGACAAAGTAGAACAAGTCTTTGAGGATAAAATATATATAAATGTTTACCTGAAAAGTGGAGGAATAGAAAATACGCAATACCACTATAGTGATTTAAAAAAAGTTGTAGAAGGAAAAGAAAGTTTTTATTTATTTTTAAATGATAGTTTGGCTTTGCCTGTTGTAAAAAAAGATATAGATAGAGAAAAATTTATAAAACTGATGTTTGAAAAAAACATTGTAGTTAAGGAGGAGAAGAAAAATGGAATACACTAAGGAAGAATATACAAAGATGATAATGCAAATGAACATGAATAAAAACAAAAAATTATTATGGATAGGCTCTACTATATGTACTGCTATTTCTTTTATATTAACAACAATAATAGAAAATGATTTTTATTTTAATATAGTTATTTCTATAATGGCTGGTATTGCAGTGTGGTTCATATTAAGAAAAATTATTAAAGATGCTGTAAAAAGAGTAAATATTACAGATGATATTGTAAGTGTGGAACAAAAAATACACGATGATAAAATTTCTCAAAAAATTATAAAGAAAAAAGGGTTACAAAATAGTGTTAATTTTTACTATAAAGACATTGAATTTGTAAGACAAGATGGCGACAATTATTATTTATATTTTAATACTAACGTTGCTCTTATTGTTAATAAATTAAAAATAGAAAATAAAGAAAAATTTAAGAAAAATTTACAAAGCCATAGTTTGGTAAAATAAGTAATTTGAAAATAATAAAGAGAGGTGTTTTATTTGAAAAAAATATTATTTATACTATTCTTTATAATTACTATAGTAGGATGCAGCTGTAAAAAAGAAGAAATTGTTGCAAATATAGAAAATAAAGGCATTGCTACAGAAAGTGATTCTTCACCATATTTATATGGAGAATTTAACTTATTGTCATATGAACTAGCAAGTACCCAAGAGTACGATGTTTTAATAGAAAGCAAAGAAAGTTTTATGATTTTCATATATAGTGATACTTGTTATGGATGTAAATTATTAGCTCCCGCTTTAGCAGATTATGTTACTACTAACGAAGTTAGTGTATACACATTAAGTAATGATAAAATTTCTGACAAGCACGCTTTATACGAAGCAGGAGTAAATACAACACCATTTCTAGTTTTAATAGAAGAAGGAAAAATAAAATTAGTTGAATTAATAAAATTAACTAACAATGCAAGTGAAAATAAAACTTGGGTGAAAAATTGGATAAATACACATGTAGAATGGAGTGAAAATTAATGAGAAAAATAACAGGCTTATTTTTAACTATAATACTAGGTTTAGGATTAGTAGGGTGCTCTTGTAAAGAAGTAAAAGTCCCTAGTGCCCAAGCTGGTGAATTTGATATGAATAGTCAAACTTTTGGTGTTGATAAAAATGTAAATGTTAATACAATAGATAAATATCTTGGATTAGATAACGTGGTATATAGAGACATGCGTTTGTTAGTTGATTCTCAAGGGTATGATGGGTTGGCTCCTAATAGTAGCGGAATGCTTACTGCAACAATAAAAGGATTCAAAGTATCTCCATTACCTTACATAGCCAATTTATGGGAAGGAATGTTGCCACCTCCAGTTTTAGATAATCCTATTGATGATCAAGAAAATCTACCTTTATTTAATGTTACCTGGGGAGAACATGGAGAAGTTATTAGTGTTAGTGAAAACTACGAAGAATCAATGTATGTTTTAAAAGAAATCTTCCCAGAAGATAAATTAATCTTTTTAATGTGCGGAGGAGGAGGTTATGCTTGGATGACTAAGCAAATCTTATTAAAATTAGGATACGAAGAGGATAAGGTTTATAACATTGGTGGTTTCTGGGCATATGATGGAAAAAATAAAGTAGATATGGTGACTTACTATGATAGTGAAGGATCAGGATTATATGAAGATAAATTTTATTCTTTCTATAATGCGGATTATATGAATATTAAAGAAACATTAAATCATTTAACTAAGAAGGTAATAGGATAATGAAAAAGATAAGTTGTTTATTAGTTTTTATATTTTTGTTTTTATTAATAAGCGGATGCTCTTGTAAGAAAAAAGATGACAAAACTATAGAATATGTTCACTATGTTAGAGGTGGAGGAAGCGAAAAGTTAGATGCTAATATTTTGTGGGAATATTCAAACAATACCTTTACAAAATACCAAGTAGCCTACACCTCTTATGTATGCAGCGATCCCTCAGTTAATTACATTAATGTTATCTATCTTGAAATAACAAATAAAGGCAGTAAAGAAGAGTCTAAGATTCGTAATATTTCTTTTACAACTATAAATGAAGGCAAAGAATTTACAGTTGGTTTATGGGGGGATTATAAAGAGTCTAGAATAAACTTTTATGAAGGTATAGAAAGTGAACTTCTTCCTCGTATTAAAGGAAGAACTTATAATGAAATAAAAGATATTGCTAATAATGGTTATGGTAATTATAAAAGTATTGAAGGACTTAATTCAGATTTGATTACAAGTGGAACTGTTTCTGCAAGTAATATCATTTCAATAACAAAGGCAATTTTTGAGCATCATATAGAAACGAAGTATTAATTTAAAATAAGTTTTTATACACATTTATTACATAGTTTGTTATAATTATGTACGCGTAGAAAATTAAAGGGGGAATTTTGATGACATTCTTAAATATAGTATTTTTAATTATATCTGTTTTACTAATAATTGTATCCTTACTTCAAAGTGGTAAATCAGATGGCGCTAGTGGTGCTATAACTGGAGGAAATTTAAACGTATTCGTAGATAACAAAGAAAGAGGACCAGAAGTAATTTTATCAAGAATAACATTAGTATTAGGTATTTTATTTTTCTTATTATCTATAATAATTCACTACTTACAAATTAAGTAAAAAGAAAGCCGTTAGGCTTTTTTATTTTAAGGAGGAAAAATAATGAAGGTATATATAAAATACAGTAAAGATTACAATGATATTCAGGATAAAATTGATTATTTATTAGATAGTGTTTTAGATAATGGAAAAGTTATAAAAGAAGGGATGACAGTATTTTTAAAGACTAATGCATTAGCTCCTCATCCTGCATCTAAAGCAATAACAACTCATCCGAGTGTCGTACAAGCAGTTATTAGATATTTAAAAAAATATAATGTTAGAATAATTGTTGGAGATAATCCAGCGACTAAAGAAATGAGTTTAGTATATAAAGTTAATGGTACAAAAAAAGTAGTAGATGAGGAAAAAGTAGAGTTAGCAAATAATAGTGATTTGAAAGTCATTAGTTCACCAATTTATAAAAGATATAAAGATTTTAATGTTTCAAAGCAAATAGTAGAAGCGGATATATTAATTAATTTGCCAAAATTAAAAACTCATGGGTTAGCGTACTTTACAGGGGCGGAGAAAAATTTATTTGGACTTATTTATGGATTAGAAAAAGCACAATGGCATGTAAAATCTTCAACTCCTTTAGAATTTGGCGAGGCAATGGCAGATTTATATAGTGCGATAAAAAATGAAATGAAAGATAAAATTTTCGTTAATTTGATGGATGGTATAGAAGGGTTAGAAGGAGAAGGTCCATCCACAGGAGGAAATAAAAAAGAAGCTAATGTTTTGCTAGCTAGTAAAGATGCAGTAGCTCTTGATAGAGTAGCAATGGAAGTTGTTAAATTAGACTATAAAAAAGCCTTCATTTCTATAATAACTAACAATAGAGGATTAGGCGAATTTAATTTAAAGAATATCGAAATAGAAGGTGATGATATCTCTTTATTTGAAAATATAAAGTTTACTCCAGCCAAAGTAGAAGAAGTTGGTATTAGAGCAATAAAAATGCTTAATAAATATAATATAAAAAGATTCATACTAGAGCATCCAAAATTCGATTCTAATAAATGTATAAAATGTGGAGAATGTAAAAAAATCTGTCCTCCTCAAGCCATTAATATGAAAAAGGGAAAAGTTCCAAAAGTTAATAAAAGTAAATGTATTAGATGTTGGTGTTGTGCCGAAGTGTGTCCGATTAATGCTATAAGTAAATCATCTCGTCCATTAATAGGAAAAATATTTTTCAAAAGGTGATTTTATGAATGATGAGATAATAACAAATGAAAGTGAACTACTACCATATTTATTAAATAAGTTCAATAAACTTTCAAGAAATAGCATTAAAAATTTGCTTATAAAAAAACAAATAGTAGTGAATGGGAAAATAGTTACTAAACATAATTATCTTTTAAAAAAAGGAGATAAAATAAGTTTTAGTGGAAAAAAAGATAAATTCGGATTAAAAATTATTTATGAAGACGAACTATTTATAGTTATTAATAAACCATGCAATTTACTGACTGTAGCAACAGATAAAGAAAAAGAAAAAACAGCGTATGTTCAAGTAACTAATTACCTAAAACAAGATAATCCTAAAAATAAAGTACATGTATTACATAGACTTGATAAAGAAACTTCAGGGATTTTAGTTTTTTCTAAAAAAGAATATGTAAAAAAAGATTTACAAGAAGATTGGAATAATATTGTCACTAAAAGAGAATATGTTGCAATTGTAGAGGGTATATTAACCAAAAAAGAAGGAACCATAAAATCTTATTTAAAAGAAAATAAAACTAAAATGGTTTATAGCACAAATGAAAAAGATGGTAAATTAGCTATAACTGATTATAAAGTTATAAAAGAAAACAAAAGTTATAGTTTAGTAAATGTTAATCTAAAAACAGGCAGGAAAAACCAAATAAGAGTGCATTTTAAAGATTTAGGCCACCCATTAGTAGGAGATAAGAAATATTCTTCTACAACAGATCCTTTACATAGACTTTGTTTACATGCTAGTAAAATTTCCTTTAGTTATCAAAATAAAGAATATGTATTTGAAGCCGACGAGCCACAAGAATTTAAAAAAATCATTTAATAATGAAAAGGTAAAAGAATTATCAATAAACTTTTGCCTTTTTTGTTTTGATGCCCAATCATAGCTATATACAGGAAATATACTAGTTGTGAAAGAAGGTATAGAAAAAATGAATGACATATATTATGGTGATTATTTTAATTCTGGTTGTATCTATGATCCTTATCCAAACAATAACAATTGTTTAAAGGATGAGTGTTATAGAAGTACTAGTTCCTCAAGTGACAATTACTTTTCTTCCTCTTCAAACGAGGTGTGTAGTAATTGCTATTCTTCATCTGATGATAGTAGAGTGGATAGCTTTTTTAATCCCAATGAAGGATTTGCAAAAGGGAATATGCAAGCAAATATTTACAAACCATATAAATTAATGAATCCTTCCTTACCTCAAGTATATAACGAAAGACAAAGAATGTTATTAGAGGTTCAAAAATATGGCTTTGCTATGTGGGATTTAAATTTATATTTAAATACTCATCCGATGGATAGAAATGTAATGATGCTTTTTGATCAATATAGAAATGCATATAAAAAAGCAAAAGAAGATTACGAAAGTAAATATGGACCTTTATGCTTAGAACGCACCCCTACTAATAGTGGATATTGGTTGTGGAATAAATCTCCATGGCCATGGGAGGGGGAATAAATATGTTTGATTATAGTAAAAAATTACAATTTCCTATTGATATAAAAAGAAGAGATTTAAAATTTGCTAAAGTATTAATAACTCAATATGGTGGTCCTGAAGGAGAACTAAGCGCAGCTTTAAGATATTTAAATCAGCGCTATACAATGCCAGATGAAAAAGGGAAGGCCTTACTAACAGATATTGGAACAGAAGAGTTAGCGCATGTGGAAATGATTTGTACAATGGTATATCAATTGATGAAAGGGGCTACTATTGATGAACTTAAAGCGGCTGGTTTAGATGCACATTATGCAGATCATGGAATGGGGTTATATCCAGTTAATGGTAATGGAGTTCCTTGGACTGCAGCATATTTCTCTACTACAGGAGATCCAGTAGCGGATATAAGTGAAAATATGGCAGCAGAGGAAAAAGCAAGAGCAGTATATGAAAATTTAATGAATATGACAGACAATCCAGAAATATTAAGACCACTTGAATGGTTAAGACAAAGAGAAATAGTTCACTTTAATAGATTTAAAGAACTATATGAAGACTATAAAATGAAAGGCTACAAATAGTAGTCTTTTTATTTTAAAGAAAAGAAAAAAAACAATAATCACATAAATAAAAAAATTTAGTATATAATTATCTATATACTAAAGGAGAATTATAATGGGCTTATTCGATATATTTATGCTAGCAGTAGCAGTGGCGACGGATGCTTTTGCAGTTTCTATTTGTAAAGGTACAACAATTAGAGAAAATTTAAAGAAAAAGGCTATTACAGTAGCCAGTTGGTTTGGTGTATTCCAAGGAATTATGCCTTTAATTGGTTTTTTCTTAATGGATAGTGTAGAAAAATATTTAAGTGGTATAAAAGCATATGTTATTTTTGGATTACTTGCTTATATTGGTATTTCAATGATTGTTAACTCTCTAAAAAATGAAAAGATAGATTCATCTTTAAAGTTTAAAGAAATGCTCGTATTATCCTTAGCAACAAGTTTAGATGCACTGTCTATTGGAATGACTGTTTCTTTATTAAGTGTAAATGTTTATTTAGCGGTTTCTATAATACCCCTTATAACATTCATGTTCTGCTTTTTTGGAGTAATAATTGGAAGTAAGTTTGGTGAAAAATATAAAAACAAAGCAGAAATTATAGGGGGAATAATTTTGATAATTTTAGGTCTTAAAGTACTAATTGGATATTTACTATAATGAAGTTAACCATTAGTTCTTAAAGGATATTCAGTTAATGTTGGTATTTCAATTTCATTAATATCATAATTATATTCATAGATGGTTTTTATAACACTGTTATTGACAGTGTTTTCTTTTATAATTTTTAATATTTTGTTATTTTGAATAGTAATTGTGTAATTATTGTTTTCTTCGGTGCTATTATTGTTGTTTTCAACAGTTATTGTATATACATTGCCCTTTTTTGTGGCGTAAATTGAATATGCAGTAATCAAGTTGCCCTCCTCATCAAATAAATTATTAATTATATCATTTAATTGACTTTTAGTCGCTTCAAGTAGAGAGGGCTCTATTTTAGAAGATGATTTTATTTCTTCATTATTAGCATTTTTAGTATAGTAAAAAGCGTATAAAGTATTATTTACACTTCCATACCACGTTTTAGTAGTTAAATCAGGGCCATCACTTGTATGAAGATATTTATCTCCATAATAAGTATCTGTTTGAGTAGATGAAGAGTATATACCATTTATAATAGTTTCTGTTTTTGTTTTAACTTCTACGTTTCCGTTTATTTTAGTTTCCTTTAATACCTCTATAGCTTCTTCTTTTTTTATTGTTTTTTCTTTTTTGCAGGCACATCCAATCAAAAATAAAATTGTGCAACACAGCATAATGTTTAAAAGTGCTTTTCTCATTTTTTTATCTCCTTTTACTAATAGTATTTGTAGAAAAAATTTTTTTATAAAAAAATAAAATTTTTGATGTTAAAAATGAAATTGTATATTATAATTTTAGTAGTGAATTAATATTCACAAAAGGGAGGCATAAAAATGGAATTAAAAGGTTCAAAAACAGAAAAAAATTTACTT
>JBGVED010000053.1:0-16838 GCA_045119835.1 Bacilli bacterium
CCAAATATTCTTCCTAATAACGATTGGTCGACACAAATTGCAGATACTCCAACAATTGATGTTTCCGCTTCATGCTTTGATAAAACCCCATATTTTGAAATTATTCTATTTTCATAAAAATATGTTTTATCATGTTTTAAAATAATAATACGAATAATAACGATGATAAGTGGTATTATTGTCCAAATCAACAATATTGTTAATAAATTTAAAGATTTCCACGCGCTTTTTCTAATTACATAATCACATTCTCTATCCATACTTCTACATCTCCTATTTAAACCCCTACATGAGTGAAGATACTCCTTATTTGCAATTATGTCAATCATTTTAAGACAAGTTTATTATGTTTATTTTTTGAAATAGTGATTTTTCAGACCTTCTTCTTTTTTTAAACTATTAAAAATGTATTTAGCGCTTATTGTTTCTTTATTTAAATTGTATGCTTTACTAATATCTTCTCTTTTTAACTCATTTAGCATCTTATCTATAACGTATGTATAATCAACAGATTTTTTGCTAACATTAAAATTATGATTACTTACATATCTATAAGCCTTAAAATCTTGATTATTAAGCAATACATATCCTTTTAATATATTGCCTTTAAATAAAACATAAATATTATCTAAATCTTTAGAAAAAGCTAAAATTCCTGGAGTTTTTACTATAATTTTTTTTATTTCCTCTGCACTTAAATTTTTATTTTTTAAAAATATAATTAATTTTAATATGCTATCATAATCAATTAAATTTGACTTTTTATTATCTTCAAAATATCTTTGATAGAAGTCTTCTTGATCTATTAATTCAATAAAATTATCAATAGTTTCAGTTACTGTTTCTTTGTCAAAACCCGGAAATTTAGATAAATATCCCTCTATTTTTAAGAGTTCATTTATTGATAATATTGGCATTGATTTAGACATACAATTACCTCCTTATTGGATCTACTCTTTTCAAAAGTTCGGCTTTATTTATTTTTATTGTTTCTTCAACAACTTTTTTTATTTCTTCTGGTATCTCTGTTTTTGTTTTTTCTTCAACTCGTTTAAATATATCATAAATTTCATTTTCTAGCAACTCTAATTTATTTATGAAAGATTGTATAAATTCTTCATCAGATACTTCTATAAATTTTTCTAGTTGGTAAAGAGCATTGCTACTGCCATCTATTGTTTTTAGCAAAATAGAAGGATGATAAATTTGATTTGTTAACCTATCGTATGTTCTTTGTGTTTTATTTGGATTTTTGTTATTAATTTCATTAAAAGCGTCTATATTTTGAAGAATGCTTTTTAACGCTTTTATTCTGTTCAAGTTAAATATATTAGAATTATCAAATATCGGAGCAAGCCTAACATCTCCTGTTTCATGATTAATTATAATTCCCCAGTTTTCACTATGCCTATCTCCTTGAAGAGTTAGTATATCATACATGAATATTACAGCTAAATCTTTTATTAAGTTGGATGCTTGTCTATGATTATATCCTTCTAATTTTAAGTAATTTTCTATTATTGACCACAAATCAAACAAATTATTAACTTTTATGTGATCGTTTGGCTTTTTTTCCAATTCAAAGTCATACATTATATTTAATTCACCAAATATATTTTCATACAAACTAAACAAATTATTAGCTTCTTTATCACTAAAACTTTCATAAGCAGCTATATCTGTTATTTTTCTATAATACTCTTGATTAATATTACATTTATTAAAAATACGAGAAATTTCTTTAAGAATATTTTTTTTATCTTCTAAAGACAAACTTTTTACATCTACCCCTTCAATTAACTCATTATACTTATTACACGCATCTTTTATTGGTAAAATATATGAATGGTATACATGTTGAATCATAGAGGTTCCTGTTACAAATTCTTCTTTTTCATCATCAACAAAATTTTTAGTAATAACTCCATTGTTTCCCTCATGGCTTGCAAGATCGTAGCTAGCCCTTTCTATACCAAATACTTTTGCTATCTCTTCTGCAATTAATTCAGCATAATCTTCATAACTGTTTTCAAAAATTTCTTTGTACATGTATGAAAAATTGTTTAACCAAAACTTTTTCCTTGCTCCAGTTGGTTCATAATCATCACAAGTTAAGGTGCCATTTGCTAAACCTACATCAATAGATATTCTTCCATCTTCTCTTCTTAGATTTTCTAAACCATCGTTCAAAATAGACACCTCCTTATCAATAATTTAATTATAGCAACATTTTATATAAAAATTAACATATATTATATTTTCTAAATTTAAAAATTTTCTTTTCTATTCATTGATTTTTTCATTGTCATTCAAATTCAACTTAAATTCATATATTTTATAAATTGATTGCGATATTCTTCCACAATATAAATTATTAAAGATGAATTTAGTCCATCCTTTTAAATTAGGTTCTTCTTTTTTAATAAAATGAGTATGGCAATGTTTTAAATTATTGTTTAATAACAAAAATTCTTCTATTTTATTAAAACCATATTTTATTTTTGCATTCATTTGATTTACTGGATTTTTTAACTTTGATGCTTTTACCCCTCGTTTTGTATATGCATCAAATATTAAATGAACATTTTTGAATTTGTCACCAATATTAGCTAATAATTTTTTTATTTCATTACTTGATAAATACATTGTTAAACCTTCCGCTATTATTAAAACTTTTTCTTTAAATTCAACTAAATTAATCCACTCACATTCAATTACTTCCGCTCCTATCATTTTACACTTTTCATTTTCGCTATAAAAACCTTTTCTAATTTCAATTACATTATCAAAATCAACGTCGTACCATTTCAAAAATTTTTGTTTTATTCTTAGGACTCTAGAATCTAGTCCGCATCCTAAATGAATAACTGTTACATCATCATTTTCTGATAGATAATCGTTTGCTAAATCATCTATAATTGATGCTCTAAGACTCATATACATTGAAAGCCATTTTGATTGCTTTAATGAACTAAAATCATAATTCACTTTTTCAAGTATCTCTTCTGCTTTAAAATCCCTTAAAAACAAATTTTCTTTGCTCATCAAAGCTTTCCCTAAAAGAGGAATAAATAATGTTTTACTCTCATTTTTAAGTTCCATATACTCACCCCATCAACTACTTTGATTCTACCATCAAATAAATTCTTTAACAATTAAAGCAATTATTTTCGTAGTTAATTTTAATTGCCTAACATTTAAGTCCTACTTTCAAACCACATAAATTAGTGTTATACTTTTATCAAGTAAATTAATATACCAGGAGGCCTTTTATGTATTTATTAAACGAAAAAGTTACAAATTCAGAATCCTTTTCTTTTTTGTGTTCTTTTTTTAAAAATTCTAATATTCTCCCAAACATTTCTTATAAATCATTTAAAATTCATTTGGTTAACTTTGCTAAAGATGTAATGACGAATTATATAAAAGAAACCCCTTGTTCAAATGACTCTTGCCATTGCTTTTGTTATGAAAAAATGGATAATTTTGGCTCATTTAATTCTAAATTTAACATAATTTTTCTTAATGAAAAAGTTGTAGAAAAAATGTATAAAAAAAGAGACTTATCTTCTCTTGCCGTTTTATTCCATGAGCTTAATCATTTCAAAATTAAATATGATGTAAAACTTGGATATTTTGATGAAAATTTAGTTAGAGTTATAAAAGAAGAATTGATTAGTAAAAGTCCACTTTTGCCTTCTTTTATTAAGAATTGTGAATATGATAAAAACACTTACTATGAAGATAATTATACATTTTATAGTGAAGAAAAACTTGCCGATTTATGTGCTCTTGAAAACTTATTATTTTTTATGGAGAAGGCAGTCATTCACATAACAGAGGGTCAAAAACAACAAATTAATAATTTGATTAATCAAACAACAAGTCAATATCGCAATTATTTTAGAGATGTTCACAACAATATGCATTTTAATAGTTATGTAATTGATTTCGAGGAAGCTTTTGATATTTTAATTAAAGATAATCCCAAGTGGTTAGAAGAATATTCTCAACTTCAAATTGAATACTATATTGACAAGAATGGTAAAGTGCTAAAAAGAAGCGATGAGCAATTAAAAGAATTATTAGAGATGGAAACAAACACTTATAAAAAACAATATATAGAAAAATTATTAAATAAAAAGGTTAAGAAAAATAACTATTCAAATACTAAGCGACCATTTTTTGATAAAAAAATTCACACAAAAGATTTGAAAGTTTCAAATAAATTATAATCATACTTTTATTTTATCTTTTTGGTTGGTCTAAACTTTGGCAAATATTGACATCTAAAATTATTTCTTTGTTGTAATACTCTTTTTATTTTTTTCTTTGTATTGAGCCTCCGCATCATCGGCATCGCACCTTAAATAACAAGCAACTTGTCTATAACTATCGTATGATTTTCCATTTTCTTCTTCTAATTTATTTGCTTTTGCTTCTAAGCATTCAGATTTTTCAAACAAATAAAGAGCTCTTAAACAAGTAAATCCTCTCATGTTTATCTCTTTTTTTATAATAGATTCTAATGTTTGTTTTATATAAGAAGGTCTATCTACATTTACCATTTTATTTTCCTCTATAGCAACTTCGCCAACTTCTTCATTCAAAAAAAGTTCAAACCACGCTGCTACAATATGTCTATGGCAAAATTTATCACCATCTTCATAACAAAGTAATATAGAATGATCTAAATCTTTATAGACAGTTTCTGGATCTAATTTTGATAAAACTTGTTTATAATATTCCTCTATATAATATTTATTGTTTTCTTTTTGAGAAATTACACCTATATTATCATGCCATGTTTTCCAAAACGACATTTTAGGTGCTAAATTAGGATAACATACTCCACTATATCCAACACTTTTCCCTCTATCCCCTGAAATAGAAACAGTTTTAAATAAACATGATTTAAAATTTTCATAACTGCTTGTTTTAATCATTTTACTCACCCAAACAACATTTTATAATACAAAAGATACATTTTCAACAACAAAATAAAGCGCCTTTTAGGCGCTTATATTTTAATTTTTACCTTTTTAAATTTATAAAACTCATTAACTAAGCTTCGATAATTACATGATTTCAATTGTTGGTATTTAATTCTATAGTTGGCGTTATTGTGTTTACCAGTAGCAATATATCTTAAATATTGTTGTAAATGTTCATCCACTATTTTTAATCCCTTGTCAGTATTAATTAAAGGAAAAAACCATTTTGCCCAAGTTAAATCATTAGGATTTTTAACTTCAAAAAATTTATGATTAAAGCATCGTGTCATCACCTTTATCGCTTTATCGTTTTCAACTTCTTTTTTATTTTTCCATCTATAAATCGCTTTAGCTTTTCTTCTTATTTTCCCTTTAATTTTATCAATGGTAACCTTAGATAGGTCAATTTGTCCATTATCATATTCCACTCCCAAAAAATTCCATTTATTTTTATCAAAGAAATATTCTTTTTCTTTGTTAATAGTTAAATCTTTCTTACAAATAAATTTATATATGTAATTTTTATATTCTTCTAATTTTTCTTCACTATCAGCAAACACGATAATATCGTCTGAATAACGTGCATATACTATATTATTATTTTTGAAATACTGATCTAAATCCATTAAATAAACATTAGCTAAAAATGGAGAAAATGGAACCCCTGCCATTGCCCCTCTTTTTTCTTCTATAATATTTCCTTGAAAATTAGCTCTATCTAGTGTTAAAAGCTTTGTTATAAAATTTAACAATTCTTTATCATCAATAAACTGATTTAACATAACTAATAGTTTTTCTATATTAATACTATTAAAATAATTTTTTATATCAACTTTGTAACTTATCATGTTTTTACAAACAGATAATTTTTCTATTGCTTTTTTTACTCCATAATTTTTTCTAAAAGAGTAACAATTTTCGCACATTTTATTATCATATTTAAATAAATGATAAGTAATAAATTTAAGAATCATACTTTCTGTTTCATTATAATAATAAACTACTCTTTTTTTGTTTGTGCCCATTTTATTAATTATCTTTTTTGTAGGTATACTAAAATTAAAGTCTTCATTTTTTATTACAGAAGCTATATTTTTATACTTTTCTTCTTTAATAAATACCTCTAATTCTTTTTCTTCTTTTTTGGTTAAATGACCTTTTTGTATTTTATAATCATAAAACTTAATCCACTCTTCTTTATTTTTAATCAAATCTAGTATTCCCATAGTTTTTCTCCCAAAATAAAAAGAAAGGAAATTCGCTTTGAATGTAAGCGTTGCTTAACACAAGATTTAACATGCACCGGCTATCCACAAAACCTTTTTAAGATGCACGCTTAGTCCCTTTGTGGATGCAATATAATATTGCGTTTCCTTTCTAAATTTTTATAACATACAGATTATCTTTTGTCAATTAAAGCTTTGATTTAATTCTCTCTTCTACATATGCTCTATCATTTGTCATATGTGTATAGAAATTAACAAAAGGTATATTATTAACCTCACATACTTTCTTTAAATTGTAATATCCACGATTTTTATCACCGTTGTGTGGAACTACTTGTATAATCATCTTTATATTATCTTCTTCATCGAAAATAACATATGAACATTTGTAACCATCATCTTGTCCATTAAGAGACATATTTGTTCTAATGCAATATCCCGCTTTAAACAAATAATTAACAACATCATCTATAGTTTTTTTGCTTATTTCATCTACTGGAACAAAAGCTTCACCTGTTCCCCTTGTACTATTATTTGTATTTCTTCTTTTTTTTCTTCTTAAATCAATCGTTATTCCATCTCTGAAAAAAATTCCAATTAAATCTTTAATAAACCCCATAATTTTTACCTCTCTTTTTTTTATTTTAACATAATCTTTTATAACACTATTATATTTATACAATATTTAATAAAAAAAAAGCCAAACTTATGTGTATATAAAAATTTTTCATTGAAGCAACTATGCAGCAATTACTCTTTCTCGATACAAAAGAAAGCCATTAAATTCCCTTATCTTTTATATAATAACTTCTGGATTTTTTCTATAAATTTACAAAATATGAAACTATTTATTATTCATACAACATATTTTATTTTATGAGTAAATATTGAGTTTTATAAAACATCCCTAAATATTTCAGTTATATTTTTCATATCTTCTTAAGAGGATAATATAGTAATTAACAAATTTTTATCTTTATTAACAATAATATACTGTCCATTTTTCCCCTTCTACTATATAACCTTACATTCCATGTAGGGAACTAAAAAAAACAAAACTTTTATACTTCCAACTGAATTTTGATATTAAAAAGCTGTACTAACACTGCTAATTTCTGACATCTATTCATACTTGGAATATATATTTCTATATCATATGTTCTCGCCACACCACGAGCTTTGAATTTATACCTATTTTATCTTTTCTTATATTTATTTTCCTTTGCTAAATCAAAAATGTCACTTACATACTTTTTAGTATCACCAGCTATTAATTCGACAATCTGTTCATTGTCATATTCTTTCTCTTTCAATAGCATTATTTTTTGACACACTTTGCTTGTATAACTAACACTTCCATCATTATAGTCTCTAGCTACTTTGATATTGTCATCTATTGAATACGCTAATACATTTTGTTGATTTAATTTTATATCAGGATTTTCTGCTAAAATTTGATTTATTAAAGAAATATATTTATTAAAATTATCTTTAGTAAAAAAAATTACGACATTATCGCTTCTAGTAACATTTTCATCGTTGTTAACTTTATATTCATAATCCTCCAATCCTGTTTCTATACACTTTTCAAGTAACAAGCAGGCAAACCTATATAAATCTTTGTTATCTACACTAAGATACATCTTTCCAAATTCTTCTATGTCTTGCCCTGTGATTTTGCTAGAATATATTCTTGTCCAACACCAATCACCCGCACCTAATAATTTTATGGCAGCTATCCTGCATATATTATCAAAATGATTCGCAACATTAGGAAGTAAATCAATCTTTATTTCATATTCTTGAAGTTTATATAAATATTGCTTAAATTCCGAATAAGATACGTCTCTTCCTATAGAAATAGGTACTTGATATTTTAATATATTTTCTATTCCGTTTCTTTCATGAAATTTATACATACTTTTATATAATAATTTGCAATAATCTGCACCATTGAATTTATGACTAGGTATATCTAAAAAATTAACTAAATTATATAATTCAGTTTCACTACCATTAAATGAATCCAATATTTTTTTCAAGTTAATTTTATCCATATAGACTTCACTCCTTGTATTAATTATAGCACATAAAAAAGTTGAATATAGGGTTTTTTAAATTTTTTTAGGGTTTGAAAAATCGCTTTAAATTTTTTAGGGTCAAACCCTACAGATGCCAGTGATTTTGATTTCACTATCGACCCTACAAAACCTAATTTAAAGGGCCGAACATAATTGAATCCAACTTATACTTTTAATTTGGTGGAACAAATTTCCTAGAATATGAAACTATTTATTTCTTAAGAAATGCTTTTTATTTTAAATCACATTATATGTAGTTATTTTTTTATTTGTCCACTCTTTTTCTTAATGTCTTTTAAAACATTTTCTACTTGTTCAATATCTAAAATATCACTTATTCTTTCATCTTCTTTTAAATTTTTGATAAGAGTTTCTATTTGTTCATATGCTTCGCTTTCTGAAAGTTCTAAACCTCCCATTTTAATTGGATTAGTATCATAAAATTTAGTATAGAAAGTGCTACCTGTCTTATCATGTTTCAAACTAGAAAAAGAATAGTCATCATTAACATTAAGTCTTATAACTTTCTCTTCAGTTATATCATCTACTTTTACTCTTTCATCTAATTTTAATCCTGCTTCATTAAGAATAATATTATAAAGCCTACCATCATAAGACAATATATAATAAGTTCCTTTATTAACTAATTGTTTTTTACTATTCCATAAAACACTATTGCAAACTAAGTCTAATAAATTATACTTATCTATTTCTTTCATCTTTTCTACATAATCTGTAATAGTTATGTAATCACTTATTTCCATTTTTAAAACATCATCTATTTTATCAATATTAATATTAAAATTTTCTTTTTTAATTTCTGAAAAATCTTCTGTTTTGGCTTCCGCTATTATTTCTTTATTTTTTATATTTCTTATTTTATTTAGAATTTTCTCAAACATAATAAAACTCCTTTCTACAATAAATTTATAATGCATTATTTCTTTGGAGGTAGTGCTTTTTTACTACAAGCAAACAATTGTTTTATTTCTTTACTATCTGATATACTTTCAGGAACTTTATATCCATTTTCTTTTATTGCACAAATCACTTTATTCATACATGGAAATAAACTAAAAACATGTTCTTCTTCACTATAAGAATGTTTACCTTTTTTATGTTCTTCAATTGAAAATTTTAAATAATTCATATAAACAGACTTTATTACTTCAAAAGCCTTTTTATCGTATGGTTTATCTTTATCCTCGTAATATTCATGACTTAAAAACCAAAGTCCTTCATTTTCTCTAATTTCATTTGCATAATTTAATAGTATATTTAAAGAATTTTCTGACAAATTATTTTCATATATCTTCATAAAAGCTTCTAATACTTCTTCTTCAGCATCTAACTCACATGGACAATTTCCATATTCAATTTTCAACTCCATTGCTAAAAATAAATTCTTAACTAAATTTATTCCATCTTTCACTCTAATTAATCCTTTAGTTTGAGAAGGATTTTCTTTAATAGCGTGTTTTACTTCATGCATTTGCTTATGAACAGAATATAAAGATATTTTTTCTCTGTCTGTTGCATTTTTATCAAACATTTTTTTTAGATTTGTATGTTGCCACAAATGCCTGCTTTCATGAATTATTGTAGAAATTAAAACATATGGATAAAAACTATTATTTGTATTTTTACATTTCTCAAATATATCTATTAATTTTTTGTTTATATAAACACTTTTATCAACATAGTTATAACTGCCATAAGTATTGTTTTCTAATAACTCGCTATAAATTATTTTAGTTGGTTTGACATTATTTTCTTTACAATATTTTTTATGCAACTCAGCAATATATTGTCCTAACATTTGCGGATTACAAATTATATTATAAAAATCATCCGAGTCTGCTAATAGAATTAATTCATTATAACTAAGATTTTTAATATCCATTCTATCACGCTCCCATAACAATTATAAATCAGTGCTATCTTAATTACAACAACAAATCAAATAGCGCTTGTCTCTCAAAAATTTTTCTATCTTTCCTATTTGAACTATATTATAATATTTACTGTCAAGGAGGGATTCTAATGTCTTTATCTAAATTACGATACTCATTAACTAATCATAAAGAAAAGATAATATTTACCTATGAGAATGAAAAGTTATTAATACACACTTCTGTTAATGATTATGATTTATTAAGAAGATTAGAAGATGACCTTAAATTAATGCCAGAAATAAGGAAAACTATTGATGATATAGATATAAAATTTTATAGGTATGATTACAATGAAGAAATTTATTCTAAAGATGAACCTTTATCTTTTGTATTAGCATCTATAAATAAGGAATGGAATGTTGTAAAAGGAATTAATCTTACTACTGGTAAATCTCATTATTGGCTACAAAAAGATAATATTGTTTATGACCCTTCTTTAGCAATTATTACAACTGAAGAGATATATTCTAAACATTTCAAAAAAACAAAAGAAATTAAAAATGAAGATGTTTATTCTTATCTAAAAGAAAATAATAATTTATGGAAGTTTTATCAAAAAGGAATGTTAGAAAAATTTAAAGTTAAAAGAGAACCTAATTTCTCCATTAGTTTTATTGAAAAGATTAGAAAAGAATTTAATAAAAAGGTTACTGACCAATACACATTAGATAAAAATGTTTATCAATCAATTAAAGAACATATGTTTCTTGATGATTTTATTCGTTTAAGACAAGTATTAACTCAAAAAAGAATTAGTTATTTAGAAAGCAAGAATATAGCACTTCATCCTGATGTTAATCCTAATATTTTAGAATCCATCAATGAAGCATCTAATGATATTAAAAAACTAATGAAAGAAAAATATGATTGTTATGTAGATTATCATGGTAATACATTAGGAAATTGTTATGCATTGTCTATTTGTCTAAATTTATATAACGGAGACTTTAAATTAATACAAGGTGGTTTTCCTTATAAAAAAACTTCTTATAGTGAAAGAGAAGAATTCTATCAACATTCATGGTTAGAAATAGATGATTATGTATATGATCCTGCGCTAAGAATTATTACACCTAAAAACTTGTATTATATGTTTTTTACAAAACAAGATGAATATAGTAAGGAACAGACAGAAACTATAGTAAAAAGACTAGGTTTCAATTTAACTCACTTTAGAGATTTTATTAATGGTGTGCAAATAGGAAATGATGAAACATTTAGATATAGAATGTTAGTTAAAGAGATTGATTCTCCTGAATTCAAAAAACAAGGAGAAGAATTAATATCTTTACTTAATTCAAAAAACAATAATAAAAAAAGATAATTCTTTATTAGTCAATGGAATTATCTTTTTTACTTGAAAGTTCTACTCATTTTCTTCAATATCAGTTAATGCTAATATCTTCAATTGTTCTATTCGATTATTATCATATATTTCATATTCTTTTAATGCTTTTTGTTTTGCTATTGCATTAGATATTTTTCCTGCTCCTTCTAGTATATCTTTTCTATTAAATTTTAAAAATTCATCTAATACTTTAATCCAATCACCCATATGCATAGGAATATTCTCTTTAGCCATTTCTTCTGCATAATCCAAATACATTGTAACTATTTTATTTAATGAAGATATTTCTTCTTTAGATAAATAGTTTTTAGCTACTAATACATCGCTTTTTCTAACTTTGCTTCCTTCCCATGAAGTTAATCCCATATTATCTTTACTTGCATCTGCTCTTAGATAAATTATTTCAGCAGCAGTTTCTCCACTTACTGCATAATGTAATTTATTTTGTACAGTTTTAAAGAATAACTTTGTATTTTCATCATTAGATTCATAATCAATACTAGTAGAATATATTTCCATTATTTTTTGATAGAATCTCTTTTCAGATGCTCTGATAGCTCTAATTCTATCCAACAATTCATCAAAATAATCTTTACCAAATCTAGAAGAATCTTTCAATCTTTCATCGTCCATAGCAAATCCTTTAACCATGTACTCTTTTAAAGTTTGATTTGCCCATCTTCTAAAAGTATTTCCTACAGAACTCTTTGCTCTAAATCCTATAGCGATTATCATATCTAAATTATAAAAATTAACATTTCTTTTAACTTCTCTATTCCCTTCAATTTGAACTAGTAAGTCCGACTTACTAGTTGAAAATTCATCAAGTTCTCCTTCTTGATAAATATTTTTAATATGCATAGTTATGTTTTGAGGAGTAGTTTGATATAAATCAGCCAAAGCTATTCTTGTCATCCAAATATTGTCTTGAGACAACAAAACATCAACTTTTGCTTTCCCGTTAGGCAAATTATAAACCAAAAGTTTTCCTTTTTTTTCACTCATCCTTCTCACCTCGTATTTTACAATTATATTTTATCAAAAACGCAACAAAAAAACACCCTTTTCAGGTGTTCACATTTGAATTTTTTGGTGGACCTAAGTCTTCGGAATGCGAACACTTTAACACAATAAAAGTAGAAAAAGATTTCTTTTGCATACATTCTCCTTATATATGTTTTAATACATAAAATAGATTTACATTGTTACAAAAAAATGAACTTGTATTTCTACAGGTTCATTTTAATTTTATTTGTCTACTCTTACGATGTTTAATTGTTTTTTTATTTTTCAAATTTATATTTTGTTGGAGAGGCAGGAACAATCAATCCACTATTATATAGCATAGCAATTATATCAGATGCTCTAGATCTTTTTACCTGTAATATTCTTTCTATATCATCTCTATTAAATTCTTTGCTATATCCAAAAGTAGCAAACACTTTTTCAATTTGATTGTATGTGTTTTTTGTTACCTTGTCTGGCAATAATTTATGCATTCTTAACATAAAATAATCTTCATCACTCACAAAATTTCCGGTTGTAGCCGGACTTTTTTATTCTACAACCGGACTTTTTTTCAAAACAAAGTTTTTATTTGGCAAAACAACTTTAAAAGAAGAAAAATTCGAACTAAACATTGGCTTTATCTCACATTCTTATTTTTTATTTAATACCATATGATTATGTATATCCTATTTTATTAAAAAAATGATATACTTTTTCATAACCACATTTACTTTGATTTAATTAGTTTGCAAATAATCGTAAATCTTTTACATCCTGAAATTTTAGTATAATTTAACTTTTATTATCATTCATTATTTTATCATAAAATCCATTTTTATTTCCATAATAGTCTAAAAGGAAGAATATGCATGTATTCAAAACAGCAATTTTATCCTGATTTGTTATATAGTCAGATTCTTCAAGCAATATATTATATTGATTAGAATAATTCAAATATGAATTGTAATCAATAACCTTATATTTTTTCAATAATATACTTGTCATTTTAATAACATTTAATTTAGATAATTTTTCTAAATCTATGCTAGTATAACTATCAACTCGCTTATTGGCCATCTTTCTCGTACTAACAATAGTTTTATATTGTTTAATTTCATCTACAGCAATACATCTATTTAAATAGGTTTTATCATCAAAAGAATCGCAATCTTTAAATGATTCCATCATAGGATAGTTCACGTACAATTTTCCTATTGTCGGATCCGTTTCATCGACAAAATAATTCGCCATTTCTTTAATTTTTTCAATATTATCCTTAATAACATTTATTAGAGGCCTATCTTTTTCATATTCCTCTGTATGGTGTGCATCAAAATCGAATATTAAATATGTATACGCAAAATTTTGAGATAATAATGAATTACTTTCAGGATTATTGTGAATTGTTTTTAATACATCTTTCAAGTTTCCATTAAAATTCATTTCCTTCATTTTTTTATATAGTAAATATATATTGGATTCAAAACAATAAATATCTATGTTCAATCCATATACTTTTTTTATTTGTTCAAAAAAATCATGTTCTAGTCTTTTACCTTCAACTACAACTAAAACTTTAGCTGGACTACTGCTCATTGAATGCTCCGTTTATATACATTTTTTCAAGATTATGTGCTTCTCTTATTTCTTTATCGGTGGAATCAAAAAGATTTGTTATTTTGTTTTTTGTCATTATGAAACAACAATCAGGCCTTGTTAATTTATTTTGCATTAAGTATGTGTTGTGTGAAGTCAAAATGGTTTGAAAGTTTCTAGCTTTGTTTAATTGCAAAACTATATTTTCTGCTGATTCGTAATGAAAAAATGCATCAAATTCATCTATAAACAAAAACGAAATTTTATCAAATGCAGAACTACTCCAAATAAAAAACAAAAATAATGCCATAGTACCTGTTGATGCAAGGGAAACAAAAGGCGCTTTCTTTTTGCCATCATCATATATAGCCATCAATTCATGAGTACCATTTGTGTTAGTAAATTGAAGTTTATAATCAAGCCCATTTTCTCTTAAAAAAGCTTCAAATTCTCGGATTTTTCCAATTTCATAAAGTTTGTCTACAAGTGTAGATCCACCATTTGTAAATCCACAGTATGCATTTCCATCAGACAAACTCCTATACCACAACATATTTTCAATAAATTGCATCATTTTAGTAATAGGTATAGAAGTATTAGTTGGTGTATTTCTATATATATATTTTACAACAGACAATTTATTATCAACTAGCTCTATATTTAGATCTCCTGAAACAGATTTATCTATAAGTCTATATCTTTCGTCAAAAAAATTGTAATCAATAACAAGACTACTATTTATCCATAGCTTTTCAAATATTAAATTATATGGATCTCTTTTTGCATACTCATACACAACCACATCATCATCAAATTGAAATGTATATGAAAATGTAGCTAAATGCTCATCTGTATCCAAATTTATATAATTTGACACATATTTTGCTGGCATTCTCTCTTTATCGGTTAAATGTCCAATTATATCAAATATTGCTATACCAATAGAGCTTTTACCAATACCATTTTTACCATAAATAATCGCTTTATTTACAACACTATTAACAACTAAATTTTTATTAAACTCATATTCTCTAGCTGACAAATCTAGAACAACCTTATCGCTAAATCCTTTAAAATTACTCACTTCAAACCTTTTCAGCATAATAACACCTCTATTATTTTGTATCATAATATTAACACCCTTTCTTAGTTTTGTCAAACTTTCCGTAAAAAAAATACGAAACCGCAATAATTTTACGTCTTTATTTTTCCCTGCTAATAGATATATATTCATTAAACTATTTCTTTATTACAAGATTTCACTTAATAATATTAAGAAGAAAAAGGAGGCCTTTATGATGACAAATAACAAAGAAATTATATTAGAAAAATATAAAGATGGCATGGCAAACAAAGAAATTATAAGAGAATACAATATTTCAAGCAGTACTCTCTACAAATGGCTAAACGAAAACAACATAAAATCCCATTTAGAAGAAAAAAGGATTAGAGAATATAAAGATTCTTCAAAGCTAAAAATGGTTTATGATAAAGTAGTTAGAAAAAATGAAATATTAAGTAAAACTTTATCCTTATTACCAATCGATCAAATAGAAGTAATGAAAGTTGCAGAAACTCTATTAGATAAATTCTTTTTAAAAGAAATTGCAAGAGCATTAAATATACCTTATGCGACTTTTTATCATCATGTACATGATAGAGCCAAAGAACCATTATTAAAGAAGGAAGACGATTATTTGAAAGAAATAATTTTAAAATATTTTGACAAAAGCGGTAAAAGACTAGGCAAGATAAAAATGTATCATAAATTAAAAAGCGATAATATAATTTGTTCTCAGAGAAGAACTTCTAGATTAATGGAAGAATTAAATTTAAAGAGTATAAGGAAATCAAAAAAATCAAAAGCAAAAACTAAAAAAATCACAAAGCATGCCCCTTGTGATTTATTAAAACAGAATTTCAATCAACCCGTACCAAATGTCTTTTGGTGCGGCGATGTCACTCAAGTAAAAATTAATGATAACGATTTTTTCATATGTATTGTATTAGAACTATTTTCAAGAAAAATACTTTCACATTCCATTTCTTGCAAAAACGATACAGCTTTAACAATCAACGCTTTTAAAGGCGCTTTTGAAAAAAGAGACAGGCCACAAAATTTAACCTTTCACAGTGATCAAGGAGCTAATTATACATCTAATGAATTTAGAAATTTATTACACACTTTGAAAGTCAATCAATCGTTTTCTAAAAAAAGATCACCACACGATAATTCTCCAGCAGAAGCTTTCTTTTCTAACTTGAAGCAGGAGGATTTAAATTCCCGAGATTTCGAATATCTCGATGAATTAAAAATAGCTGTTAAAGAATATATTGAATATTATAACGATTTTAGGCCGCATGATACTTTGAACAATAAAACTCCCAATCAAGTTGAGGAAGAATACTTTAGTAATATAACAAAAAAAGCTATCTGATGCAAAATGGAAAGTTATCCAACTTTGTATTCAAATAGCTTACATACCACTAAATTGATAATTTATTAACTATCCTTTTTTCATTATAATATTTTATATATTTAACCAGTTCTTTTCTTAAATGATTTAATGATTCAAATGTATCTTCTCTTCCATAATACATTTCTTCTTTAAGTCTTCCAAAGAAATTTT
>JBGVED010000054.1:0-8674 GCA_045119835.1 Bacilli bacterium
ATTTGAAATCAAAAATATAATTCCACCTTTAGTGAAACTATAAAGAAGATATACATCTCCTAGAAAAGCAAAAATTATTGCCAGTAAAAGTAATAAATGATAACTAAAAAAAGTATAGTTTTTCAAGTATAGTATCATGGCAAGAATTAAAAACATCGCTGCCAATACTATCTTATTAATAGATCTTCTTTTTAAATTTCCGCTTGTTTCCGAAAAGAAATAACAAAATAGTAATAAACTATATAATATTATAAACGCAATAAGAAAAGCATTCATTAAAATCACTTCCTACCTTAATGATATCACTAAAATGCCACAAATTTTAATTTATCTATTATATTTTCGACATTTTATATTTATAAATGTCATTTTCTTGCCATATTTCTTTACTTATTAATTTTGCTAACTATAATTATATATTGTATACAAAGAAAGAAGGAGAATACTATAATGGATTATTCAAAAAAACAAACACAATTAGATGTAAAAAAATGGGTTGATAGCGAGGTTAAAGGATACGATACTTGTGGTTCATACAATTATTGTTCAAACTGTAATAAAGATGCTGCTTATCCTTGTGCTTATGCTTATGATAAGTACTCTACAATTACTAAGTTAGCTAAAGAAGTAAGCACAACTTCTACTAGCAAAAAAACTTGTGCTAAGAAATCAACAACTGCTAAATCAAGTACTACAGCAGCAAAGAAAACTTCTACAGGTACTACAACTACTAAAAAGACAACTACAAAAAAAACTACTAGCAAAAAAACTGCTACAGTAGCTGCTTAATTTAATAAGTTAAAGATTGGATTCATTTCAATCTTTTTTTATTGCCTATTCCTTTTAAATTTTAAATCATATTATATTTTGAGGTGTTAGGCAATGATAGATTGGTTTTTAAATTTAAGTCCTATTTTCCAAGCACTATTAGCTACAACTTTTACTTGGTTTGTTACAGCTCTTGGTGCCTTTGTTGTTTGTTTTTTTAAGAATATTAATCAGAAATTTTTAGATCTTATGCTCGGTTTTGCAGCTGGAGTTATGATTGCTGCTTCTTTTTGGTCTCTTTTAGCTCCATCAATAGAATTAAGTGAACAATTAGGGTACATTAAATGGTTATTACCTTCTTTAGGATTTATTCTAGGAGGAATATTTGTTATTCTGGCAGATAAATTTTTAGATAAGATGATGAATAAAGAAAATAAAAATGAATCAAAAAAAAGAAGTATTCTACTAGTTACTGCAGTAACTTTACATAACATTCCTGAAGGATTAGCCGTTGGAGTTGCTTTTGGAGGTATTGTCGCAGGGATTCCAGAAGCAAGTATTGTTAGTGCTTGTTTACTTGCAATTGGAATAGGACTTCAAAATTTCCCTGAAGGCGCTGCTGTTTCCTTACCTTTAAGAAGAGAAGGATATCCTATAAAAAAATGTCTGTTTTATGGTCAAGCCAGTGGAATAGTAGAGCCAATTGCAGGAGTTCTAGGTGCATTACTTGCTATAAAGGTACAAAGTATTCTTCCTCTTTTACTAGCTTTTAGTGCTGGTGCAATGATAGGAGTTGTAGGCGCTGAGCTTATTCCTGAATCTACTAAAAAACATAAAAATATAGCAACGATTGGACTGCTACTAGGATTCATGTTAATGATGATTCTTGATGTTGCATTAGGTTAAAAAGGTTGGTTTTTCACTAACCTTTTATACTTTTCTTCATCCTTAAAGCTGCTTATACAATTGCATTATTTAAGATTATATAATTATAATTAATGAATTTTTTATGCCTTGTCGTAATTTGTCTAAATTGCAAAATATACTATTTATTGCTATTAATTTATTATTTTTTTAAAAATATTAGTAGATTTTTTTAATTCTAGCATATATAATATGGAGCGATTTTTTCTTAAGGAGGTGAGAAAATGGTTGATGAAGAAAAAAATGAACGAGAATACAAATTAAATAGCGAAAGTTTAATTAGTAAAAATGTAGTGCAGATCGTAGACAAATTCACATCAAAAAACAATTTAAACAAAAGTAAAGTTATGGATGGTATTATTGACCCTGGTGTTAAAAGCATTGATAGCGTTATATCAAAGATGTATAGAAAAGCCCATATCGAATTAGATACCGATTTTTCTTTAAAAGATATAAAAGATGTTATTAGGTGCTCTATTATTGTAGATAATTATAATCAAGTAATTCCTCTTATTAGAGAACTTAGGAAAAGTATTCCTTCTCTTAAGGGCGATGTTTGCGAAAATAGCACTGGTTATATTGGAATTCACTTATCTTTAATTATTAATGGTTTTAATGCTGAAATACAAATTTCTACTAAAGAAGGATGGTACGCTAAACAAGCCGGAGAAGAAATATATGAAAGATGGAGAAATTTTAGTTTAGCTAAAGAAGTTAGTGAGATTGCAACTATTTCTGATGACATGGTTAAACAAGAAAAAATAAAGCAACTATTTTCTCACTACAACCTAAAAGCTATTCAACTTAACTATTGTAGAAATATGTTCTCATCATTACATAAATACACTAAATTAGATAAAATTAAAGAAGATATAAATGCTGTACTATATCTAAACAATTCTAATCAAATAGTGGAAACAATAGAAGAATCACATAAATACAATATAAAAATAAAAGATATGAAAAATCATGATGAATTAATGGAAAATTGCAAAAATTATCTAGAAATAGCTAATGAAGCAAAAAAAGATTTGTTGGATTGTGCAAATAAAGCCCTTTTTATTATTAAAAATAATGGGGATGAAATTAAAAATACCTATTTAACACAAATGGAAAAAGATTTTGTTTGCTTAAAAAAGAAATATTTTAGTTTGATAATTGAGGAAATGAAAAGAAAATTTAATGGTCAATTACAGATTATTAAATATATTTCTAAGGTAAATAAAATATCTAATAAACTCGCATTTAATAACATTGACCATTTAAATTATTCTTCAATAGATGAATTGAATATTGACTTTAATAATGAAGAAATTATTAAACTTGAAGAAATAATAAGAAGAGATATTTTAAGTAAAAATTATTTTCTTTCTTTAATTAGTAATTGTGGCAATAAAGACAGTTAAATGTGCTATAATCTTTATAGGTTTGGTGATATTATGAAGGCTTATCTAGTAGCAATTAACTCAAAATATATACACCCAGCAATGGGTGTTTTTTCTCTTGTTTGCAATAGCAAATACCCTGTTATTTATGATGAATTTAATATTAAAGATAATAAGGAAAAAATAATTAATTCTATACTTGAAAAAGAGTATGATGTTTTAGGTTTTAGTGTATACATTTGGAATTGTAATATAGTCAAAGATATTCTTAAAGAATTAAAAGAAAAAGGATTTAATAAACCAATATTTGTTGGAGGGCCTGAATGTTATTATAATAGTGAACTATTTTTAAAAGAATATGGTGTTAATTATGTAATATTTGGTGAAGGTGAAGAATCCTTTAATGAACTTTTATGCTATTTAGATAATAAAATAAATATTGATAATGTCTCGAATTTATATTACCTAGAAAATAATAATTTAAAATATACCTTTTCAAAAGTTCCTGATATAAATAATATTAAACATGACTTGAGTTTAATAAAAGATTTTGATCACCGTGTTGCATATTTAGAATCCAGTAGAGGATGCCCTTTTAGGTGTAGTTATTGCATGGCTTCACTAGAGGAAAAAGTTCGTTTTTTTCCTATAGAAAAAGTTAAAAATGAGATTAAATTTTTGCTAGATAATAATTGTAGAACAATTAAATTTTTAGATCGTAGTTTTAATATAAATAAAGATTATATGCTAGAAATATTAAAGTTTATAAAGGAAAATGATAATGGGGTTTCTATATTTCAATTTGAGATAGTTGGAGACCTTCTTAATAAAGAAATCATAAAATATATAAACGAAAATATGCGAAAAGGAATCTTGAGATTTGAAATTGGAGTTCAGTCTACTAATGAGTTAACAACTAAAGCAGTTTGTAGAAGACAAGACTTTAATAAATTAAAAGAAAATATTGAATTGCTTAGAAATAACGTTACTCTTCATGTGGATTTAATTGCTGGTCTTCCATATGAAGATTTAGAGTCTTTTAAAAATTCCTTTAATCAAACATACTTATTAATGGGAGAGGAACTTCAATTGGGCTTCTTAAAGGAATTAAAAGGTACTAAAATAAGTAATGAAAAAAAGGAGCATAATTATATTTTCAATAGCAATCCTCCTTATGAAATAATAAACAATAAATATATAAATGAAGCAGAATTAGATATTATAAGAAAAGTTGAGAGTTCTCTAGAGAAATATCACAATAAGGGCTGTTATAAAAGAGCAATTAAATATCTGTTTATTGATAAAAAATTAAATCCTTTTGAAATATATTTAAAACTAACAGAAGGATGTAATAAAGATTTAAAATATCTAAATGATGATGAATCATACAAATATTTATACGACACTTTAAAAGATTTAGTTGATGAAAAAGAATATCTTGATTTAATTAAACTAGATTATTTACTAAAAAGTAAAATGAAACCTAAAATTTGGTGGAATTACTGTATTAATAAAGAAGATAGAAACAACTATTTCAAATTATTTAATGAAAAATATAATATAGATTCTTTAACATTTTACAACTATTCTTATTTAGATATTATTGATAACAATGTTTGTCTATTTATTTATAAAAATAATAGTGTAACTTTATTAAAAATATAAATAACAAAAAGGAGAAAATCTCCTTTTTTTAATTGAATTTATATTTTTTTAGTCTATCTACCATTAAATTAAACACCGTTTCTTCGTCTTCACTAAAATCAAAATTTAGGCATATTGAAACACAATTTTCTTCATCAAAAGGCGTAACTATTATATTTTCTTTTTCTTCAAGCCACAGAGCAAATTCACTTGCACTTTCAAATTTTACGCCATTGCAGTTTTTTGGAATATCTAGATAATTAACATATCCTGCTTTAGGAATTTTCACATTAAATCCTATTTCTTTTAATAAATCTTTTAGTAAATTATGCCTATTTAAGTATCTCTCTTTTTTCTCTTTAATTATATCTTCACAATTATTTAGCAATTTAATAGTTATATTTTCAAAAAGTAGAGAATCTTCCTTTATTAAATCTTTTTTTATTGTTTCATACATTTGGATAAGTTCTCTGCTCCCTACAATAAATCCATTATTTATGACTGAAATATCTAATAGCCTATTAATGTTATAAAATTCTATACCTACATCTTTTGCGCCCTCTATTAATAAAAAACTAGTTTTATTAACCTCATCAAAACATAAATCTATATATGAAGCATCATTTACTACTACAAAATTATATTTTTTCGCATATTTAACAACCTCTTTATAGAACTCTTTATTTGCAATTACTCCTGTTGGGTTATTTGGATAATTTATATAAAGCAACTTGCATCTTTTTAAAATTTTTTCATCTATTTCTTCAAAATCGATTAAATAATTATTAAACTTTTTTAATTTATATTGATATATATTACCTTCAAAATATTTACAAATCGTATTAATACAATTATTGCTAGGCGTTGTCGTTATAATATAATCTTCTTTATCGATTAATAGTAAAGATAATAAAAATAAGAGTTCTTTTATATCCTTGCATTTCGTTAATTCATTTTTATAGTCTATATCAAGTGCGTGCTCTACTCTTAAATAAGCGCTGCATGATTTTTCAAATTCATATTCATTTAATTTTTTAACATTCTTTAATTCATCATATATTACATCTATTTTTTCTTCTTTATTTTGCTCTGTTAAATCAATTACTTCATTTTCATTATCCCGCGTTTTTTTATCTTTTATGCTCCTTATATTTTGCTTTTTATCTTTTATTCTTTTTGAATATAGTTCTTTAAAATCTATCATTATCTTCACTTTCCTTTATTAACGTAGATAATATATTTACCGCATTGTATGCTGCTCCCAAATACAAATTATCACCTACAACATAATAATGCATCGCTTTATCGTTAAACAAATCTTTTCTTATTCTACCTACTATTGCATTTTTGCAATAATAGCAATCTTTTACCAGTGGATATTCTTGTTTTGCTAAGTTATCTTTCAACTCAATATATCTGTCATTTTTGAAGACTTCCCTTAATTTATTTATATCTATTTTTTCTTTTGTTTCTACATATACACTTTCTCCATGTCCTCTTAGTGTTGGTACCCTAATGCATGTAGCAGTTAAATTTATATGATCTCCCAATATTTTTTTAGTTTCATTAGTCATTTTTAACTCTTCTTTACTATAACCTGTATCTAAATCAAATTTATCAATTTGGGGTATTACATTATCTTTTATCGAATAATGAACTTCACTTTGAATATAAGGAAAAGCATTGTATTGTGGTAAGTTTATATGTTGATTTATTTGATATTCTTCTACAGCCTTTTTACCTATTCCACTTACACTTTGATAAGTAGAAACTATTACTTTTTCTATATTAAATAGTTCATCGATAATTTTTAAACTTCTCATTAATTGTATTGTTGAGCAATTAGGATTAGCTATAATTCCTTTGTGATTTTTTATTTTTTCTTCATTACACCCTATACAAACAAGAGGAACTTCTTTATCTAATCTATAAAAGGAAGAATTATCTATTACAATACATCCTTTAGAAACTGCAATAGGAGCATACTTTTCACTAATTTCATTTCCTCCACTAAATAATACATAATCTAAATTTTCAAAACTTGATTCGCGCAATTCTTCTATTTCATATTTACCATTTTCTGTATACAATACTTCTCCTTTACTTTTGTTTGAGGCAAATGCAAAAATATTTATTCTTGAATATTTTAATTCTTCTAAACATTTGATAATTTCTTGCCCGACTAATCCAGTTGCACCTACAACTCCAATATTAATATTATCCATCTTTTATCACCTATTATAAGATATGCAGCAAACGCCCATTTTGTCACAAAAAAAAGACCCTTAGGTCTTATAGATTTTTAATCAGTATTTCCATTACTTTATCTTCATTTCCTTTTAAATAAACTATATTATTTTCAATCACTAAATCTTCTAACTTTATTTTTTCTTCTACTAAATACTTATATAATTCGTTAAATATTTCCATATCCTTGAATACCACTTTAATGGTTTCATTTTCTTTGTTAATAAAAAGAAGGCTCTCATTACTTTCATTGTCACTTATTGTACTCCCATTTTCTTTATCTAACCCTTTTACTTCTATTACAATGTTGTTAGTTTTTGCATATTCAAGTGTCTTAAGAGAAAACATATTACTCCCTGCTTTAATAAGAGATTTCATTTCATTATAACTAAGCTTATCAATCAACTTACTTTTATCTTTTTTTGGATCTATTTTAAAAACCCCATCAACCTCTTTTATAATATTAACTTTATCTAACTCTAGTTCTTTAGCGATGATAACAGCTGTTAAATCACTTGTATTTCTTCCTAAACTTATTATTTTGCATTCACTTGATATGGCTATAAAACCTGGAACTATAACTATGTCATTTCCTTCAATAACTTCTTTTAAATAACTCATGTCAATATCTAATATATTTCCATTTTGATAACTATCATCACAATATATTCCTATTTCATCCCAAGATAAACTTTCTACTTTTATATTTTCTCTTAACAATTCATTCTTTATAATTAAGGATGAATATATTTCACCAAATGTCATTATTTGATCTTTATCTTTATTAGATAATAATTCTATATTTTCCCCTAAATTATCAGTAGAAAAGCAATCTTTTTTTCTTCCAAAAGCTGAAACTACCATAATAATTTTTATGCCTTTTTCTTTCTTTGATTTTATAAACTCATATATTCTTTTTCTGTTATTTTCATCTTTTAAAAGATTTCCTCCATACTTATATACCTCTATCATTTTTATCACTCCTTTACATACTATGAAAAGATTAGACAAATGTCATAAAACATTTTCCATAAATAGAAAAATATATACAGTAATGATAAAATATAAGTGGTGAGATTTATGAATAATGATTTTAAATATTCCAATACTAACAAAAGGTATCATACTTTTGATTATTATTTAAAAAACAAATATAAGGAAAAGGTTTTTAAAGTATCTTTAAATGCTGGTTTTTCTTGCCCTAATAGAGATGGAAGTAAGGGTTATGGTGGATGTACTTTTTGTTCAAATCTAGGTGGAGGAGAAAATGGCGGTGATATCCATGAAGATTTAGATATTCAGTTTAATAATTTAAAAAATATATTGCATCTAAAATGGCCCGTTGCTAAATATATACCCTATTTTCAAGCTTTTTCTAATACTTACGCTCCTGTTAATGTTTTAAAAGAGATTTATGAACCTTTTATTTATAAAGATGATGTTGTGGCTTTATCTATTGCTACACGCGCCGATTGTTTAGGGGATGATGTAATTGATTATCTAGCGGACATCGCTAAAAGAATTGATTTATGGGTTGAAATTGGGCTTCAAACAAGTAATGATGAAACAGCAAAACTTGTAAATAGAGGGTATGATTATAACATATTCGTAGATGCCGTTAATAAACTTAGAAGTCATAACATTAATGTAACTGTTCATATAATAAATGGATTACCAAATGAAACAAAAGAAATGATGATTAATAC
>JBGVED010000055.1:0-1562 GCA_045119835.1 Bacilli bacterium
AAGCAACTGCATTAGTATTAATGCAGTTGCTTAATTTTTTACAACTCTATTATTCTTTTCTGTTTCAATAATTCATGGAATACTCTATTTTTTAATTTACAATATTTATTAACTTCACCTATACTTTGAAGGACTTGCAAAACATGCTTCATTATAACCTCATATGTTTCTATTTCTTCCGACAAATAACCTTCACTTTCCATTCTTTGATAATATTTTATCAGTAAATCTGCATATTGCATTTGTATCTGTCTGTCCGTTTTATATAGCATAATCTCGCCAATACAGATTAATTCAATTCTTGAAAAATACATTTCATCACTTAATAATATTCTATCTATTGAAGGAATTGTAATACTTAATGCTTTTTCTAATTTTTTTAAATATTTTTCTTTACTTATACAATTATCCTTGTATTCCAGCATTAATTCTATTATTGATAAGTATTGTCTGTTACTCGGAATACTCAATTCCATCTTTTGACTCAATTCTTTAAGAATTTTCTTATGCTCTATGTTTTTACCTGTATAATAAAATTCTTTAATTTCATCAATCATTCCCAATACATTTGTGTCATTAGTTATTATATCAGCCCCATGTAACTGACATGGTATTCCTAATCTAAATAATAACATTTGCACAATTTCCTTTTGTGTCTGGCTTTCATTATTTTCAATTCTTCTAAGAGTCCTTATTGAACATATTTCCTTACACAATTCTTTCTGCGTCATCCCAAGCATACATCTTCTATCTTTGATCACTGTTCCTATGCATCTGATTTTTCTTTGCTTATACATATATAATGCGGTCCGAGTATATTTGTATACCTTGTATTTTTCACACGCATCTTCATATTTAAGTTTACTCTTTTTGGTGTTTTCCAATTCCTTTTTTATCCACAAATAGTTTTTCACCTCTTTATTCATGGCAAGGCACTCCAGCATTTTTTCTTTTTCGCATAACAATTCATATAAATAGTATGCATTTTTAGTTTTATGTAATATTATTAGTGCTTTATTACAACCAATTAATAATCTAAAGAGTTGAGTTTTATCCAATTCCTGCACACTGAATTTCATACAATAGTAAATTATTTTTGGATATATTTTTGATATAAAATATGTATCGCATCGTCTTTCCCTTAAATAAGAAATTACTAACAAAGCAAGCTTTTCAAATTTGTCTTTATGATTATAGTACACATACTCTATAATTATGTTCAATTCCTGCACCGAGAACAATCTGTCTTTTAAATGATTAATCCCTTTTTCATTAAAAATCAATCTTGCTGCTTTTTTATAATATTGTGCAATTATATCATGATTTTTTGAATTAATCTTTTCACGTTCTGCTCTCATAACAAGGCAAAATTCTTTTTTTAATACATCATGCTGACTTCCTGTTTTTTCATATAAATCTATTGCTTTATCAAATAAAATACTATTTTCAATTATTTCATTTTGATTTTTACAATTACAAATTTCATAGATGATTCTGCTAATTTCCCTTTGTCGTTTCCAATCCTCAAACTCACCAATATACAATTTTGATTCATATTGTTC
>JBGVED010000056.1:0-5652 GCA_045119835.1 Bacilli bacterium
ATCTTTTTATTAATTTCTCTTAAAATAATATCAGTAAGTACATCATATCTAATTGATTCTTTATTGATGCAATCATCATAACCATCACGATTATTAGAACAAACTAGATATTCATGTCTAGCACTATTTTTCTTTCTTAAGTAGTGATTGCATTCTTTGCAAAATACTTTTCCAGATAATACATGAACGATACCAAAATCAGTTTTTGCTTTAGTTCTATTTTTCATTTCAATTCTAACTTTTTCAAATGTAGATGAATCAATTATAGGTTCGTGGGTATTTTCTTTTCTAATCCACAAACTTTTATCTTTATTTTTTATCTTGTGATTTTTATAACTAACAGTAGTTCGTTTTCCTTGAATTAAATGTCCCAAATATAATTCGTTAGTTAAGATTGTTTTAATAGCGTTAGTAGTCCATTTTATATCTTCTCTTGCTCGATTACTTATTACATTAAGTTTTATACCTTTGTTATATTTATGCAAAGAAGGGCAAGGAATTTTGTGGATGTTTAGATATTTAGCAACTCCAGTTAAACCATACCCTTGTAAATAAAGTGAAAAGATATCTTTAACTACTTCACTAGCAATAGGATCAATAACTAGTTTATTATTATCTTCTTTACTTACTTCATAACCATAACTAGCAAAAGGGGAAATAAATTGTCCATCTTTCATTTTAGCATCAAATGCACTTCTAATATTTTTAGAAACATCTTCTAAATACCATTCATTTACTAGACCATTTATTTGTCTTGCTTTTTTGTTTCCGTTTACATTAGTATCAGCATTATCAACTATTCCAATAAATCTAACATTCCATTCAACAAACTTGTTATGTAAATACCTTTCTATTACTTCCATATCTCTAGAAAATCTAGATTGACTTTTACATATAACAATATCTATTTTACCGTTTTCACAATCTTTGATTAGTCTTTCAAATTCAGGTCTATAAGTTCCTGCACCTGACAAGTTTTCATCACAATACTCATCTACTAAAATGTAATTTGGATTTTTTGCTATTTCATTTAATAGCATAATTCTTTGATTTTTAATTGATTCGCTATCATCAAGTTTATTTATCTTATCACTATCTTCATCAGATAATCTAAGATACATTCCAACTCTATATAAATTCTCACTCTCACTCCTATTCATCATCGTTATTACCTCCTTTTAGAAATGGGTAACAACAAATTGTTTTAAAACAATCAGATTGTAGCATCCTATTCAAATTCCATCAACTACTTCTTCAAGTAGATAGATTATCGTATATAGTTTTTCGTTAATACATTTTTTTAAATTAGTGAAGAGTGAGTTTTCTTTATATGTTTCAATTATGTTGTAAGTAATGTTAATAAAAATCCCTCCTTAGTAAAAGTATATTTATTTAGTTAAAAATGTGTGAATTCTATATATAACCATAGGTTAGGTGTTTTTCTTGCTTTGTCTTTTAGAAATAACAATAGCTTTACCGCTATCAGAAGAATAATTAGTTAATATTTTAGAACTCTCATATAAGTCTTTGCTAAATAAACATCTCTTTAATAATTTATTTAATACTTCTTTAAATTTTCTGACAGATAAATTAACCTTTCTAGCAAATAAAGAGAATTTATCTTCATCTATTACTAAACCTCCGTTAATATCATAGTTAACCTTTTCCATTAAGAAACAATAAACTCCATATGCTTCAAAACCTTGGTTAGAGACAGCTAATTCCATATTTGTTTCTTCAAATAAATTTGTGCTGTGTCTCCAATAATCCATAGTTTGTTTGTCTTTGTTGCTCATTTAATCCCTCCTTTCCTTTTTTTGTTGCAACAACTATAACACGATAATTTAATAAAAATAGATTTTCAAAGTAAAGTCAGTGACATCTATATGACATCTGTATGACATTTTGAAAAAATAAAATAAAAAAGTGGTTCAAAAAGATGAAATCACTATAACATAAGAGTTTTAATTTTGTAGATTTTTATTAGAGTAGATAGGAACTAAATGGGAATTAAATAGGAACTTGTTAATAAAATTTTATTTAAATATAAATGATTGTTAATTTGCATTACACAAATTTGGAAGATAATGTTGCAAAGGATTTTATATTTTGTGCTATAATTTTTTTGAAATGATAGGTTTCAAAAATAGAAAGGAAGTATAATATGAAATTAAAAAAATTAGCAAAATGTAGTTTAGCAACAGCGTTAATATTTGGAAGTGTTGGCGCTATTTCGGGTTGTAAAAAAGACAATGACAATGAAACAACTGAAAAAACAGACCAAAAAGATGTTTATAATCTATATGTTCAATATATGAGTGCTAAAGGTGAAACTCCTTTAACATATGAACAATGGTTAGCATCTATTAAGGGCGATAAAGGTGATAAAGGTGATAAAGGTGATCCAGGAGCTGCTGCAATAGCACCAAAAATAAGAATAAACGAAACAACTAATTGTTGGGAAGTATCAACAGATAATGGTGTTACATGGACATCAACAGGCGTAAAAGCAACAGGAGAAGATGGCTATGTACCAGAAATAACAGTAGGTCTAAACGGAAATTGGTATGTAGATGGAGAAGATACAGGAACAAAAGCACAAGGAGCTAAAGGTGATGCAGCAGTAGCACCACAAATAAGAATAAATGAAACAACAAATGAATGGGAAGTATCAGTTGATAATGGTGATACTTGGGTATCAACTGAAGTGAAAGCAACAGGAGAAGATGGCTATGTTCCAGAAATAACAGTAGGTCAAAATGGTAACTGGTTTGTAGATGGAGAAGATACAGGAACAAAAGCACAAGGAACTAAAGGCGATGCACCAGTAATTACAATAGGACAAAATGGAAACTGGTTTGTTGATGGAGAAGATACAGGAACAAAAGCGCAAGGAAATCCTGGAACTGCTGCAATAGCACCACAAATAAGAATAAACGAAACAACAAATGAATGGGAAATTTCTGTAGATAATGGAGAAACATGGGGTTCTACTTATGTAAATGCAACCGGTGGAACAGATGATGGTGCATTTCCTTTATACAATATTCAATATAAATATAATGTATTATCAGCGAATAATTTGTTTATAAATTATACAGAATCACAATCAGTTAGATCTAATAGAAGACTAATGCAAATTCCAACTCCAAAAGACCAATATTTAGATGATTTTGATGGATGGTATATTGAGGGGACGGATATAAAGGTTGACAAATATAGCTTTATTAGCGGAGATGTAATTCTTGAAGATAGATGGAAAAACTATCCTTCAATCCCTTCTGGATTATATCAAAATGGTGAAAGAGTAATGAGCTGGGAAGAAATTGTGTTTGAATATCCAGAATCATTTAGCGATGACTTAACAACAATTAAGGGTGACGAATTTGGAAAAGATTTAGTAGGAGAACTTGTAATTGATGGATCAGTAAGGAAGATAGGGGACGATGTGTTTGATAATAATACAGGCCTAACAAATATAATAATTTCTGAAGGAGTCATTGAAATAGGATATGGAGCGTTTGAAAGCTGTGACGCACTAGAAAGTATTCTAATACCATCAAGTGTAACAAACATTTTAGATCCTACACCTTTTGACGATAATTTTAATTTAAAATCAATAATCGTAAATCAAAGTAACCTTAATTATTCCTCTCAAGATGGTGTGTTATTTAACAAGAACAAAACTACATTAATTAAATATCCTTCAAATAAAGAAGGAGAAATGTATACAGTGCCATCAAGTGTAACAACGATAGGGTATGGAGCGATTGAGTATAATGATGAATTAGTTGGTATAACAATACCGGCTAATGTGATAAAATTAGAAGATTATGCTATTTATGGATGTGATAATTTGAAAAATGTAATAATTTTATCCGGATTACAACAAATAAATTATAAGAATTTTGTGAATTGCGATAATTTAGAAAATATAATTGTTGATGAAAACAATTTGAATTTTTATTCAGAAAATGGTGTTTTATTTAGTAAAAACAGAACCGCGTTAATTAAATATCCAGAGGGAAAACAGGAAGAAACATATACCATTCCAAATGGTGTAGTAAGTGTTGGTGATTATGCGTTTAGTTACAGTAATTTAACAAGCGTTATAATTCCAAACAGCGTAGAAAGAATTTATGATTCTGCATTTAGAGGAAGTAGTTTAACAAGCGTTATTATTCCAAATAGCGTAAAATACATTTATGATTATGCGTTTAGTTACAGTAATTTAACAAGCGTTATAATTCCAAACGGTGTAAAAGGAATTTATGACTCTGCATTTGCTAACAGTAGTTTAACAAGTGTTATAATTCCAAACAGCATTACTACTATAGGAATTAATGCGTTTGATTTTTGCTTAGAATTAACAACAATTTATTTGGATACAAATTTAGAAGATTTAAATAATAGCGATATTTTTGGCAATGCAGAAACAGTATATATCAAAAGCGATCTTTCTGTAGATGAATTAACAGAGTTAACAGATAACTTTACTAAACAAGCAACTAGTGATGAAGTTGGTTATGATATGTATGTTAGAAATTAATTGATTTGATATTGCTCTAGTAAATTGTATATATTGGGTTTATGATTCAATAAAAATGAAATCTTATGATACAAACATATTTTACAAGGAGGTATGAATTATGAAAAAATTTGATATTCAACAAAGTGGAGTTATTAGAGTTAAATTGAATATGAAAGGCATAGAAATTTTGAAGCGCAGACACGAAAAAATGGCTTTAGTAAGTTCTAGTATGAGAGAGTTTCATTTGCCAGAAGTTGATAAGGAAGGATATACTGAATTTGATTTTGCTACTTTAATGCAAATATTTGGTCCATATATAGAACTAGGAGAGGATCTTCCTTTTAGTCATGAAATTCAAATAGATGAAAAAAAACTAGAAAATGTAATTAAGCATAAAAGATAATTGATTTTAATAAAAATGTGTCAAATTTTAAAAAAATGACACATTTTTTCTTTGAATAGAGCGTAATAATAGCACGGGTGAGCAAAATGGAGTCATTTAAAACTAAAAATTACCAATTGAATATGGATTTGATAAAGAACTATTAAGTTGGATTAGAAAGCGAATCAAAAATATGTAGGATATAGATTTCATTTAAATAATATTGAATTTGATTATGTATTTTTTGAATGGAAAAGCAAAAAAAGTTTTTATTTTCGTGATTTAACGAGAAAAATGAAATGGGAATAAACTATAATGTTGTATAAAAATAATGATAAATGCAGATAATAAAAGTGTGCATAATGTTATTTTTTTGGTTTCGTTAACTTGCGTAATAGGTAGATGCTATGTTGCGATTGATGATATAAAAAATTCAAAATTGAACCAAAGAAGAAATGAATATGGTTTTAATATAAAATGAAAAAGGTTAGTTGTTTATAATCGTTAGAAGATACAAGGCAAATATCTATTTATGTGAGATACTTGCTTTTTTTGTTTTAAAACAATTTGTGTTATCAGTGTCTTAATAGCATTCAAGCAACTCTTTGCCTCATGCCTCCTGATAATTCGTGAGGGTAACAATTTTTAAATTCAAATAAACCGTATTTTTTTAGTAAATCATTAATTAAATTTTTTTGCTCTTTAGTTATTTTCCCTTTAATTTCTAGTCCTATAGCAA
>JBGVED010000057.1:0-3783 GCA_045119835.1 Bacilli bacterium
AAAATTTCTTTGGAAGACTTAAAGAAGAAATGTATTATGGAAGAGAAGATACATTTGAATCATTAAATCATTTAAGAAAAGAACTGGTTAAATATATAAAATATTATAATGAAAAAAGGATAGTTAATAAATTATCAATTTCACCAGTTATGTATAGACAACAATATTATTCAAATATATAATTAAAGTACAGGTGGGGGTTAACAACCCCTAGTCCAAAAAAATGGGGTAACCTCAAGTCATATGCGAATTCTTTTAAATTAAAGGGTTCGTTTTTTTATTTTTAAATATTTTGCGTAAGAGAGAATACAGATTATTAATTGAGGTAATTTAATATAGTAATTCAATCAATATTGAATCTATAAAACAAGTAATTGCTAGTTATAAAATTTAAAAGAAAGAAAAAAGTAATGCTTTAAATAGAATTATAATTTGCTATAAATAGCGTAAAGAAAAAAACATTGATTATAAATGTAAATAATTATATAATCAAAGTAATCAGGAACGTAAATATTTTTGAAAGGAGCAAGGCTTCTACATAACCTGACCATATTATATAGAAGTCTATAAAGAATTATGACACCACAAGAAAAAATACAATCTTTGTACAATGCAAGAAGAGGCTTATCAGACTTAAGAGCTAGAATTGACAGTCAACTAGATAGAGATGCTTTTAGAAGATCTTTAACTGAAGAAGAAAAAAATGAATTAATACAAAAATATGATGAAGCGGAAGAAGAAATAATAAAAATAGATAAAGAAATAGAAAAACTTGAACAATCTATTAAAAATAATAGAAGATAGTTGTATAATACCCATAGGAAGTGATACTTAGTGAAAAAGAGAATTATTACTATTTTTAGTCTGCTATTTTTTATTATGGTATCTTTTTGTGGCTGTTCAAATAATGCTATTAGTAAAGTAGAAATTATAGATAATACTATAAAAACAAATTATATAATTGGAGAAGAATTTAAACTAGATAATTTTTCTTTAAAAGTTACATTCACCAATAATCATGAAAAAATATATAACATCACTCAAGATATGCTAACTCATAGTAGAGTAAATAATATGACTACCGATGTTCAAAATATAAATTTAAGTATCAATTATAAGGGTATGAATATTGATTTTATCATAAGTGTAAAGTATGATTTGCCTCAAGAGATTAAGAGCTTGAATGAATTGATAAATAATTTACCAATAGTAGAAAACATTACTTTTAGTGATGAGGAAACAATTGATTTAATTAATAAAATTTATTCAAATTTAGATAAAAAATATCTTCCTTATGTAGAAGGATATGAAAACTTTTTAGATGCTGAAAATGAATTAAAAATATTAAAAAGTAAATATATTACACCAGACTTTATTAATAAAAGATTTATCTTGAAAACAAACCTAGATAACTTTTTTAGTTCTTTAAATAAAAATGATTACTCACTAATAAATTGGTCAACACTTCTAAGAATTTATGATGAAAGTATAAGTGCATTATATTTAAATGATAATCATGATAAAATTGATTCAATAGTTGTTGATGCAATCAATTCAATGAAAAAAGTAACAACACTAGCACAAGATAAACTTTTAGAATTAAAAGCAGAAAAAATAAATGAAATCATACAAATCCTATTCACTTACGACTCTAATCTTTATTCAGTAAATAATTATTATGTTTTAAATAGTATTGTTGAAGATTTTATAAAAGATATTGATAACATGCAAAGTATTGAAGAATTAAACAAATTTTATAATCAGTCTTTAAATAAATTGAATAATGTAGAAACAATTGAACAAGAAAAAATATCTTCGTTGAATTATACTAAAAATGTGATGTTAACTGCCTTAAATGAATGCTTATCGCAAATAGATTTAAATTTGTATACAAATGAAAATAAAAATCTCATTTTAAAGCTATATGATTATTATTTTACGCTTATTGAAAATGCCAATAGCGAGAATGAGGCAACTAAAGAAATAGAAAACTTCAACTATGATGTATCATTAGTAAAAACTTATTCTCAAGAACAAAAAGAATCACTAAATAAAATTATTGAAAATACAATTAAGGAGTTAACAGAATTTTATAAGAATATTAAAGTTTATGAGTATGATACAAGTAACAGAAAACTAATAGAATCAAAGATAAACGAAGCTATAAGTGATATTAAAAACCAAACCAATGAAGAAAATGTATATCAATTAAAAAACAATGTTATTAACTATATAAATAGTATTCCTACTATGGTTGAACAGTCTATAATAAATTTACCAAAAAGAATTAATAGTGCAAAAGAAAAAATGGATACTTATCTTGTAACGTTTAATGAAGCTTTATATAGTAAAGAGAATTGGAATTTAATTATCAATATTACCAATGAATACAAAGAATATTTTCAAAATAACATAACCATCTATACATCTAATATAGAGATTAATGATATTATTAAGGAATATAAGAATGAAATAAATTCAATAAAAACTATAGAAGAAGAATATAATATATTATTAAAAGAGACTAAAAATGTAGCTATTAGCGAGTTGAAATCTTATTTTAAATCATTAGATGAAAGTGAATTTTTGCCAAAAGTTTACGACTATGTTAAATCAAGAATAGACGAAAGTATACAGACAATAGAAACTTTAGATAATATATCAAATATAAATAAATTAGTTGCAAATGTAATAGAAACAATTGAAAATATAAAAAAATAAATCTCTTGATGAAAAAAGAGATTTTTATTTTATGAAAAGAAAGATTAGTTTTATTTAAGAAGGTTAATATGAGAAAATGTAATGATTTATTATAGATTTTAGGTATAAATATAGTGTTTTTAAGGAATTATGAGAACTTATAAATAATACTTTTTTTATAAAGTGTTCCTAATTTGTTCCAAAAATAAATATATAAATCAATAAACACAATGTTTACCAATTTTTATTAGTACATGATATAATAATCATAGCCAATAAGTTAGACTTATTGGCGACTAGACGAGTAAGGGGCTTAAAACAACTAGTTGTTGATAAGTAAACCTTATTGGCTAGAAGGGAGTAAATCATCTTTTAAGATGATGAATGCTATATTAGAAATAATAAAGTATGTACTACTATATCAAATTTTAGATATTGTAAAAGATATAATAAAAAAAGATAAGCAGTAGACAACCCGAAGCCCCTTACTCATCTTTCTACTAATATTATACACAAATTATTTCTAAATATACAATTAAAAATAAAAAAAGTGATAATTTTGAGTAAAGCTTATATTCGATTGGATATAAGTTTTATTTGTTTTTATAGATACAGACACGTAATGTTCAATAACTATTTCTTTATTGAAAACAAAAGCGATGTATTTTATAATAAGAACAGGTGATTACAGTGAGCAAGGAAGAAATAGTTTTATATAATAAAAAATTAGGTATAGAAACTATTTTTTCTAGTGAATTGGAAACTGTTGGTAGTGTAGAAGGCAATGTAATATATCTAAATGATAATTTTGAAAATTTGGAGCAAATAAACAAACATGAAGTTTTACATTTTTATGAAGAGACTTTGCAGTTTAAAAAGATAAAAGAGATAATATTAAATGCTTTAAAAAAAGAAGAATTAGATAGACTTAGAAAAGAATATAAAAGTCTATATTTTCCTTTATATAAGGACGAAGAAAATGTAGATGAAATGATAGATAATGAGATAGTAATAGACTTCATTGTTAAAGATAGAGAATATAGTGTAAGCATAGATCAAATAGTAAAAGATTGTTTTGAAGTA
>JBGVED010000058.1:0-1777 GCA_045119835.1 Bacilli bacterium
CGGCGGTTTTCAAACTCAAGTTCAAGATCACTTCTTCCTTTTAGATTTGGAAATTCTGGTCTTACATTTACTCCTGCTCCCACAAAGTACATATAAACTAATAATCTTAAGATAGTTTCCTTATCTATTGGATTATGATCATAAGGAGTTGTTTGAATAATCGTAATAAATTCATTCTTAATATCTTCATTACTTCCATTCTCTAAATTATTTAGAGAACTATCAGATAACTTAATATTAAAACCAAAAAGTTTTACAAAGGTTAATCGAATAAGTGCTCTAAATACTTCTTTATTTGGAAAGCCTACATTTAAAGGTTTGGTTGCTTTTAAAACTGATTTTAAAGTTAAATAACCTGTTTGCGTCATTAAAACTTTTTGATCCATACTTAAAAGTGAAGTAGGATTTAAAAAATTATCATAAGAAACACTTATTTCTTCTGATTGATATTCCTCTAAATCAATTGTATGAGTTTTTAGGTAATTAGCTAAAATTGATGGTAATCCACCATTATCAAACCAATAATCTCCAAATTCGACACATTCTTCAGATAAAAAAGAACTAAAAAATTGATTTACAGAAAATGTTGAAAACACTTTAAGCTTATTTTGTCTATCAAAAGAATAACCGTTATATTCTTGGGCCATTCGATCTAGAAGGTCTTCACGTTCTTCGTTAGTTACTTGAGTTAATTCCTTATTTTTTTCAAGAGAAACCCCTAAATTTAAATAATCATAATAGTATTTAGCAATTTCTTCTCTTGTAAATCCCGCAATTGTAGCAACATTATGAGCATACGAAACATCTAAGATATCAGAACCCACGGAAAATATTGTTACATCTTTAAGTCTAGTAACTCCAGTTATTGCTAAAAATCTAATTTCATTTACATCTTTGATACTTCCATAGATTCTTTTTAGTTCTTCTTGGTATTTTTCATAAAGCTCTTTATTGTTAATATTAGCTGTTAATTGACAATCGTATTCATCAATCAATATCACTATACTTGTATTTTCAATTTCTAAAACTTTAAAAAGCTCATCTAAATATAAAAAAGGTTCTTTAGGAAGTGTCTTATTAAAATTCTTAAAACCTAATTTATCTATAAAATCAGAGATATTTTTACAAAAACCAAATTTAAATTCTTCAACATCGTTTGAAGGATATTTTACAAAACTAAATCTTAAAATAGGGTATGTAGTATCTTCCCATTTATCATAAATCCAAGTATCTTTAAAATATGGATCTACGCCATACTCAAATAATGTTGCAATAGTATCTAATATGGTTGATTTTCCAAACCTACGAGGACGGGATAAAAATACTCGATCATTAGTTAATAATGAATAAATTTCTTTTGTTTTATCGACATAAATTCTATTACGCTCGATAAAACTTTTAAAATTTTTTCCTTGAGCAATATTTCTTAACTTAATCATACATAATCACCAAAAAATTGAGAAGATACCATACATTTTACTACATATCATTAAATTTTTATAGGATAAAAATTTTTAAGTAAGTGACATAAATCAAGATCAGAAAATAAACAAGATATCAAACTATTTTCAAATAAAATTTTAAATGTTAGCTAGAATAAATAACTACATTTCACAAATGATATAAGGGTATATTTAGAGTGTCCTTAAAGATTTGTGTAAACTAGATCTTCTGGTGTATGATCCTGATTAACATTTTTAGGAGAATACCTATGAGTCTTAAGGACACCTCAAAAAATACTAAAGCATTTGAAGCTATGTTTACTGAAATGCTTAAA
>JBGVED010000059.1:0-3007 GCA_045119835.1 Bacilli bacterium
AAAAGATTTAATTATGGCAGAAGATTATTATTTTAATAAAGAAGTAAGAAAAGGAAAAAGAGAAAACATAACCGATATATTATATTATTATAACCAAGAAAGTGAAAACAGTTTAACCAAAAAAGGAATAACATATAATGAGAAATATGGTGGTAAAAATTGAAATCATTTAGCATATTTTATAAAGAAGTAGAAGGAAATGAAAAGTCAAAATGTATGTATCCAACAAGATTAGATACTTATGGGTGTAGATGCCAACACGACTGTAAATATTGTTATGCCAAAAGTCTATTAGATTTTAGAAATCTATGGAACCCACAAAAGCCGGTAGTAAGTAGTATGAAACAGATACATAATGCAATAATCAAAATTAAAAGAAGTGGAATTAAGATAGTTCGGTTAGGTGGTATGACAGACTGCTTTCAACCATTAGAATTAAAATATAGGGCAACATATCGGACAATTAAGATGTTGAATAAGTATAAGATAGGGTATTTGATAGTAACCAAAAGCCATATAGTTGCAAATGATGAATATATGAAAATCTATGATAAAGATTTAGCACATTTTCAGATAACAACGACTTGTTTAGATGATGATTTATATAAGAAGTTAGATTATGAAAAAGCAAGTTTACCTAGTCAAAGAATAACAGCGATCAAGAAATTGCAAGATAATGGGTTTGATGTTGCAATTAGATTAAGTCCTTTGATAGAAGAATATATTGATTTTGATAAGTTGAATAATTTAGGAATAAAAAAAGCACAAGTAGAGTTTTTAAGAGTTAACCATTGGATAAGAAAATGGTTTAATGTAGATTATAGTAAATTTACAATAAAACAGAGTGGATATGAACATTTACCGTTAGATGAAAAGATAAGAATAATCAGAAAGATAAATATACTGGAAGTTAGTGTATGTGAAGATGAAGATAAAGCATATAAATATTGGAAAGAAAATTACAACCCAAACAAAGATGACTGTTGTAATTTAAGGAGTGAGAATATTGAAAATAGTAAATAAGAAAGTTGATGATTTGATACCTTATGAGAATAACCCTAGATATAATGATGAAAGTGTGGAGTATGTAGCAAATAGCATTAAAGAATTTGGTTTTAAAGTACCAATTATAGTAGATAAGAATAATGTAATAGTTGCAGGACATACAAGATATAAAGCAAGTTTAGAATTAGGGTTAGAAGAAGTACCAACAATAGTAGCAGATGATTTATCAGATGAACAGATTAAGGCATTTAGATTAGCAGATAATAAGGTTGGGGAAAAATCAAGTTGGAATTTAGAATTATTAGAAGAAGAATTAAGAGAATTAGGCTTAGATATGAATAAGTTTGGTTTTGATGATTTAGAAGATATAAGCAAAGAAATTGAAAGAACTGATTTATCAGAAGATATAATGGAAAAATATGAAGTTATAATAATAAAATGTATAAATGAAATGACTATGAGAGAAACTTATGAAAAGTTAACAAAGGAAGGGTATGAGTGTCAACTTTCAACATTGTAAGAAAAAATAATGTAAGTAAAACATTTAGAGTAGCACAAGTTATGAGTGATTTTGATGTTAAATTAGAACATTCAAACGAGCAATTTATAGGGAATATAGATTTACCAGAAAATTGGAATATAGGTTTAATATGTGGTGGTAGTGGAACTGGTAAAACAACAATAGTAAATGAATTATTTAAAGATAATATTATTACTTCATTTAATTGGACTGATGATAGCGTGTTAGATAATATGCCAAAAGACATTTCTACAAAAGATATAGAAAAAATGTTTTATGCAGTAGGTTTTGGCAGTGTTCCAAGTTGGTTAAAGCCATATAAAGTTTTATCTAATGGCGAAAAAATGCGAGTTGATTTAGCAAGAGCATTATTAGAAAAAGATTTTATTGTTTTTGATGAATTTACTTCTGTCGTAGATAGACAAGTAGCAAAAACTGCTTGTATTGCTATAAATAAAGCGATTAAAAATACAAATAAAAAGTTTATAGCAGTTAGTTGTCATAAAGATATAATAGAATGGTTACAACCAGACTGGTTATTTGATACAGATGAGATGAAACAGGTTTTTCAATTAGCCCACGACCAGAAAAAAGATTTGAAATTAGAAGTTGTGGGCGAAAAGAGTGGAGAAAGTTTAGGAGATATCATTATTTAAGTAAAGATTTAGCAGATGCTTGTGTATGTTATGGTTTATATGATGAAAATAAAATAGTTGGATTTATGGCAGTTTTACATCAACCTTCTACTAATAAAAAATTAAAAAGAGTGAGTAGATTGGTAATATTACCAGATTATCAAGGAATTGGATTAGGAACAAGATTTTTAGATTTTATAGCGAAGAAATATATAGATTTGGGTTATGATTTTAGTATAATAACAAGTGCTAAAAATCTTATAAATGCTTTAAGAAAAAGTGATAAATGGTGTATGTATAGATATAGTATAGTAAAAGATAGTAATAGCAGAAAAAGCAAAATAGATGGGAAAATAAAACATAGAAAATGTTACACTGCAAGTTTTATGTATAAAAAGTAGGTGATATAGTGGCAAATATAGATAATTTAATACCAGAAGCACATAAATTAACACTCGAAGAACAGTCGGCAGGTGGTAGAGCAAGTGGAGAAGCAAGAAGGGAAAAAGCCACTATGAGAAAAACACTTGAAATGCTATTAGATGAAAAAAATAACAAAGGAAAAACATATAGAGAATTAACTACATTAGGTTTAATAAAAGGTGCTATTGATGGTAAAGCAGATAATTATAAGACAATAGTACAATTGTTAGGAGAATTACAAGAAAATAATAATGAAACTCCAAGCATTGAAATAAAAATAGTAGATAATAGTAATTTAGAAAAGGTTATGTATGAAAATAATAATTAATTATAAATTAAGTAATTGGAATGATATAATAAATGCTAACAGGAAAAATAAATATATCGGTGCTAGAGAAAAAAAGATAGAAATGGGATATATATC
>JBGVED010000060.1:0-19687 GCA_045119835.1 Bacilli bacterium
ATGGGGCGGAAGATGGGAATCGAACCCACGCAATGTCTGGTTCACAGCCAGATGTGTTAACCACTTCACCACTACCGCCAGGTAACGCCATATAAGTATAATAAAAACAAAATAAAATATCAATAGTTATTTAAAAAAATTATATTTATTTGCAATAATTAATCAAAACATGTAAGATATACAAGGTAAGGGGGAATTATTATGAAACAAGCATTATTTAAATATAATAATAGTTTTTATAATTCTCATAAACTTAATAATACAATACGACATTGTAATTTTTAGTATTTAATAAAAATAATAAAAAATAAGCTATAAAAGAAAAAGGAGAATATAAAATGAATAAATATACAGAACCAAGAATATTATCTGGTTTTATGGAGTTATTGCCTGAAGATCAAATAATATTTAATAATATGAAAAATATAATTGAAGAGACTTATACAGAGTTTGGCTTTTTACCTATGGACAATCCAATAATTGAATTAAGTGAAGTATTGCTTGCTAAAGCTGGAGGAGAAACAGAAAAACAAATATATCGTTTTAACAAAGGAGATAATGATTTATCTTTAAGATTTGACTTAACTGTTCCTTTGGCTAGATATGTTTCTATGAATTATGCTAATCTAGTTTTTCCATTTAAAAGATATGCAATAGGGAAAGTTTATAGAGGAGAAAGACCACAAAAAGGAAGATATCGCGAATTTTATCAATGTGATATAGATGTAGTAGGTAGTGAAAAACTTGATTTAATGTATGATGCTGAAGTTCCTACTATTATTTACAACATACTAAAAAAATGGGGATTTGATAACTTTACTATTAATTTAAATAATAGAAAGGTTTTAAAAGGATTTTTTGCTAATCTAAATATAACAGATGAAGATTCAGCAGAAATATTAAGAATAGTAGATAAAATGCCAAAAATAGGTAAAGAAAATGTTATTTTAACGTTAAAAGATTATAATATCAGCGAAGATAATATAGAGAAAATTATTAATTTTGTAGAAATAGATGGAAGTTATAAAGAAGTTATTAATAAAATTAGATCATTAAATATTGAAAATGAAATATTTATTGAAGGAGTAAATGAATTAGAATTTGTATGTGATAACATGTATAAATTGGGTGTTCCTTATGAAAATTATAAAATTAATTTAACTATTACTAGAGGACTAGATTATTATACAGGAACAGTATATGAAACATTCTTAAATGACTATATGTCAATTGGATCAGTTAGTAGTGGAGGAAGATATGATTCATTAACTAAATATTATACCGATAAGTCTTTCCCAGGAGTTGGTATGTCAATTGGCTTAACTAGATTATTCTATGTATTTAAAGAATTAGGAATAATTAAAACAGAGAAAAAATGCACATCTGATGTAATGGTATTATCACTTGGAGAAGATGACGCTGCATTTAATATTGCTACAAAACTTAGAAAAGATGGAATTAAAGTTGATATGTGTTATATTGCTAAGGGTATGAAACAAAAAATGCAATACGCAAGTAGACTAATGATTCCTTACGTTATTTTGCTAGGGGAAGACGAAGTTAAAAATAATCTTGTAGCGCTAAAAAACATGAATACAGGAGAACAAGTATCAATTAGCTATCAAGAAGCTTTAAAGATACTAAAAACTAAATAAAATGGATGGGGTTTTACTTGTAAATAAAAAAGAGGGTATGACCTCTTTTGATATAGTTAGAAAAATTAAAAAAACACTAAATACTAAAAATGTAGGACATTGCGGGACCTTAGATCCTCTTGCAAAGGGACTATTAGTAGTAACTATAGGTAAAGCTTTAAAAATATCTCGTTTTTTAGAAAGTGATGAAAAAGAATATATAGCAACTATTAAACTAGGTGAAAGAACACCAACCTTGGATAGAGAGGGAGAAATAATTGAACGAAAAGAAATAAGTGCCTTTACAAAAGAAGATATAATTAAAGTGTTTAATTCACTAATAGGAAATATAAAACAGAAACCACCCATTTATAGCGCTTTAAGCATCAATGGTAAAAGATTATATGAATATGCTAGAGAAAACATAGATGTAGAAATAAAAGAAAGAAATATAGAAATTAAAAATTTAGAATTATTAGATTTTGGTAATGATTTTATAAAATACCATGTTGTATGCTCAAAAGGAACTTACGTAAGAGTGTTATGCGAAACAATAGCGAATAAACTTAATAATATTGGGTATATGAGCGATTTAATTAGAACTAGAATTGGCAAACTTACCTTAGATAATGCTTATACTTTAGAAGAAATTGAAAATAACAATTATAAATTAATCGATATAGAAAGTTCATTAACTAATTTTATTGTATTAACTTTAAAAGACAGAGAGTTATATAAGGCAAGTAATGGTAACGTTTTAGATTTTTATATTGAAGGAAATGTGCTAGTAGTAGATGAAACTAGAAATGTTATTGCATTGTATGAAGGGGATAAAGAAAATAATAGGTTAATATGTAACAGAGTTTTAAAGGAGAGAGAATAAATGAGAGTTCAAATAGCAGGAATTAAAACAATTGAAGATGCATTGATGTGCGTTAAATACGATTGTGATGCAATAGGTTTACTTGTAGGAAAATCACATAATTCTGATGATTTTATTAGCATAAATAAAGCTAAGGAAATAATTGAAGCATTACCTCCTTTTGTTTCTTCAGTTATCATAACTCATTTAGAAGATGGTAATGAAATAATAAATATTTTAAAAGAAACAAATGCTAATACAGTTCAACTACATTCATATATTAAAGAAAGTGAAGTAAGAAAAATAAAAGAAGCTATGCCATATATAAAAATTTTAAGATTAATGCATATTAGTGAAGATGGGAAAATATTAAATGAATTAGAAAAAGATTTTATAGGGGACTGCTTGTTTTTGGATTCTATCAATACAAAAACAAATCAATTTGGAGGAACTGGCTTAACTCATGATTGGAATAAAAGTGCTGAGATTGTAAAAAACTCTAAATTACCTATTATTCTAGCAGGAGGACTTAACCGTCATAACGTAGCACAAGCAATAAATATCGTAAAACCATATGGAGTAGATACAAATTCTGGTTGTAAAGCAAATAATGGATATCGAGATGAAGAAGCGACTAAAGCATTTATTGAAAATAGTAAAAAAGCTTAGTTGCTTTTTTCTTTAATAAAATATTTAGTAATGATATAATAAAAAAGGTGATAAATTATGATAGGTTTTTTAAAGGGAAGAATAGAACATATTACAATAGAAAATATATATTTAGATGTTGGCGGAGTAGGGTATGAATTATTTGTTCCTAATCCTGAAAAATATCATTTATATGATGAAGTTATGGTACATACATATTTAGCTATTAGAGAAAATGATGTTACTTTATATGGATTCTTTACTAAAGATGAAAAAGAATTATTTATGAAGCTGATTAGTGTTAAAGGTATCGGTCCTAAAAGTGCAGTAGGAATGTTATCTAAATCAAGCTATGAAGGAATAATCGAAGCAATTGAAACTGGAAACTTAGGATTCTTAAAGAAATTACCAGGTATTGGACCAAAAGCAGCAGGGCAAATTATTCTTGATTTAAAAGGACATTTAAGAGTAGATGCTGCTCTTCCTGTTAAAGAAAATCCAGTATTCAAAGAAGCAAAAGAAGCATTAAAAGGATTTGGATTTAAAGCTCAAGAAATAGATAATGCTTTAAGTAAAATTAAAGAAGAAAATATTGAAGTAAGCGATTGTATATTTAAAGCTTTACAATTTTTAAATAGAAAGTAGGGGAAATATGGATAGATTATTAGATAATAATAGAACTAGCGAAGATGAAAATGAATTATCTTTAAGACCATCTACTTTAGAAGAATATGTAGGGCAAAGTGCAATAAAAGAAAACTTAAAAGTTTTTATAAAAGCTGCACTTGAAAGAAAAGAAACATTAGATCATGTTTTATTATATGGTCCTCCAGGCCTTGGAAAAACAACACTAGCACATGTTATAGCAAATGAAATGAGAGGAAACATTAAAGTAGTAAATGGTCCATCTATTGAAAAAAGCGGTGATTTAGCAGCTATACTTGCTACCTTATCTCCAGGAGATGTCTTATTTATAGATGAAATACACAGACTTCCTAGAGTTGTAGAAGAAGTTTTATATAGCGCGATGGAAGATTTTTCAATTAGTCTAGTAGTAGGTAAAGATAGTGGAGCGCGTTCAATCAATATAGATTTACCTCCATTTACATTAGTAGGTGCAACAACTCGAGCAGGTGACTTATCTTCTCCATTAAGAGATAGATTTGGTATTGTCTCTAAACTTGAATATTATACTTTAGATGAGTTATCAGCCATTGTAAAAAGAACATCTAAAGTATTTTCAATGGATATAGATGAATTAGCAAAAGTTGAAGTTGCTAAAAGAAGTAGAGGAACACCTCGTATTGCAAATAGACTCTATAGAAGAATTAGAGATTTTGCTACAGTTAAAGGATTAAAAACTATTGATATGGAAACGACCATTTCTTCATTAAATGCTTTAAAAGTAGATGAATTAGGATTAGATGATGTAGATATTGCTTACTTAAAAGGAATTATAGAAAGATTTAAAGGAGGACCTGTAGGAGTAGAAGCAATAGCACTAGCTATAGGAGAAGAGGTAACTACTCTAGAAGATGTATATGAACCATACTTACTTCAAATAGGAATGATAAATAGAACCCAAAGAGGAAGAATGGCAACAGAACTTGCTTATAAACATTTAAAAATTAGTTTTCAAGAGACCTTATTTTAAATAAAAGGCCTCTTTTTGTTAAAAAAAAGTTGTTGAAAAGGATAACAAAGTAAACTATAATCTTTATTGTAAGGGGCTGATTAAAATGGATAGAGATGTAGCTATTTTAAAATGCGACAAAACAAATAATAAAAAGGAATTAGTTTATATCGTGTCAGAATCTATATTTGATATACAAAGAAAAAACGCTAGTAATTTGTATGCTTTTAAACAATTAGTAGAACTAGAAAGACTAGCAAAAGGTGATGACTCTTTTTCATATGAGTTTAAATTAATTAATGAGGAAGACTTTGAAATATACATGGCTAATTGTATTTTAAATGATAAAAAAAGTGCACCACATGGATCATTTTTTTCTTTTTTAATATACTACTCTAGACAAATAGATGAATTTATAAATGATGAACCTTCAAAAATAATTATGACAAATCATACAGTACAGACATTAATAGATTGGGCTAAACGAAATTTAAAAGAGCAAAATGATGATCAAATAAGTATTAAACAATTAAAGAGAGGAAATAAATGATATGGATAAAAAAATTGTAATAGTTAAAAAAAGTAAAGAAGAAACTATAAAAGCTTATATTACAAAAGAAACTATGAAAGAAATTTACACGAATTTATATTATTGCGATACTCTAAAAGCGCTTGAAAGAATTAACAAAGCAGTAGACCCTAATTTTATAAATATAGAATTAGAATTTGCAGATGCAGATGATATTTATTTAGAAAGTTTTAATTTGAAATTAAAAAATAGAGAAAAGATAAAAAGCTATACTAATTTAGGTAAGTATATTATTGAGTATGCTGAAAATTTAAGTTATAAAGTTAAGGATTCAAATATAAGAACTTTATTAACCTCTATAAGCACAGCTGATAACCTTGAAGAGAAAAAAGTTATTATAAAAAAATTAGATGATTTGTCATTTAATTTTGCAATGGAACAAGCGCATAATAGAACAGAGAAAAGAAAATAACTATTTGCTGATATTAACACCTAATATTGTACCAATAATTATTAAAATTATTTTACTTACAAATTTTATAATTGAATAAATATTTGTAAAATTAAAACCTATTATTAAATTTATAGAAACATATATTAAAGAAAGGAAAAAACCATTTATTAATCCTTTCTTTTTTATTTTTAGTCCTAGAATTACAGCTGCTATAAAAAACAATAAAATAGATAAAATAGTACTAACAATATTACTACTAGCTAAGCTCAATAAATTATTTTGTTTTAAAATGGTTAAAACAAGAGAAAATATTAAAGTAGATAATAAAATAAACATTAAAGATACTGTATAAGATTTTAAAGTTGTTTTCATAATAAAACCTCCTATTTAAATCTATGAAAGGAAGATGTTATTTATGATGGATTATATATTAGTTATAGGCAAAACATTATTATTTTTAGCAGTAATAATTATTCTTTTAAAAATAATGGGAAAAAGAGAACTAGGACAATTAAATGCTTTTGATATAGTAGTTTTTTTTATGATATCAGAACTATTTTCACTTTCTATAGATAAACCTCATGAAGACATTTTATTCTCTCTAATACCAATACTAATAATATTTTTGATGCAGATAATAACTTCTTATATAGTTTTAAAAAGTAATAAACTAAGGAAAATACTTGAAGAAAACCCAACACTAATAATAAATAAAGGCATAATAGATATTAAAAAGATGAGAAAGTTAAGATATAACATAGACGATTTAATGGAACAAATAAGACTAGATGGAGTGGATAGCATAAGTAATGTTGAATATGCAATATTAGAAAGCAACGGACAATTAAGCATAATAGAAAAAGGAAAAGAAAAAACCTTAATTCCTTTTCCTATAATAAAAGATGGAGAAATAGATAATAAGGTATTAGAGGTGTTAAACAAAGATAAAAATTGGCTTTTAAATTCATTAAAACAAATAGGCTATACTAATGAAAAAAACATTTTTTTGTGTATGATAGAAAAAGGTGAAAATTTATTTGTGATTGAAAAAAAAAATAATTGATGTTAAAATATTTCTGAGGTGTATAACATGGGAAAACACATTATAAATGAAATCATTTTAGATGATTGTGGAAATGATACATCAAAAAAAATAATTTTTGTATTTGATAAAGAATTTGTTGGAGATAAAGAAGATTTAAATAATCTTAAATTGTTTAAAAAATTATCAGAAATTTACGCTGAAAAAGAAAATAAAAATGTTAAATATGAAATAGATTTTGTTGCAAAAGAAGAAGCAGTAAAAAGAATGGGAAATAGAATTTTAACAGATGGTTTTATTGTTGGAACGGGTAATTCTTTAGATTTATTAAATTTATACCTTGCTAGTCACATGCATATCTTTGTTAAATTTAAAGATAATACGCTAATTGAAACAAAAAAATTAATTTCAGAATATAACAATTTAAAAAGATAAACTTAAAGGAGATTTAGTATGAAAAAATTATTAGTAAAAAAAGTGGATGTAAGTAATTATGAAGAAGAGCCATTCTTTATATTAGAAACTGTAAATAGAGATAATTTTGATTTTATCTATATAATTGAAGAATGCTGTGAAATCTATAAAAATATGCATGGAAAACATTATTTTTTTGAAGTAAAAGCAATTGACGAGGACAAAGCTAAAGAAATATATCCTCAATTACCTATTGGAGAACCAGAAACTCTATTAGCACATTATATAAGAACACATTTTTCTGATTATACAAAATTAATAAAAAAAGATGAAGACTCATTAAATATTGCAAAACAAATAATTAAGGAATATAAAGAAACTAAAAAAAGATAAAATTAAGATGCTTTATCACAAGCATCTTTTTTATTTAGATTTTTAAATATAATAATACCAAAAATTATAACAAGCGATACAAAAGATATAGATGTAGATATTGCTACCCCCATCATTTTTAATGCCGGTAATAAAATAAATAATAACCCAATTCTAAGCGCAGATGTTAAAACATCATAAAACATTATTTCTTTAGTTTTTCCAAGAGCTGTCATTGCACTAATAAAAGGAGATTCTAAATAGTACAAGATAAAAGGTATTGCAAATAGTCTAACATAATTAGCACCAGTACTGCTACCATACAAAAGAGTCATAAGTTGATTAGGGAATATAAACATAACTATTGAAAAAAAAGCTCCTATAATTAATGATGTTAACGATAATGAAACAAACAATTTTTTTGCTTCATTCATATTTCCTTTAGTAATAGAGCTTGTCATCGGTTGTAATAGCACTCTTCCAAAAGCATTAGCAAAAAATCCAGGCATTAAAAGTAAAGGCATCGCATATCCAGATAAAATACCATAGTCTAAAGTAATAGCATCATTACTCATTCCTACCTTCAATAATATATTCGTTATAATTATTGGTTCTAACATATAGGCAATAGAGCCAATAAGTTTTCCTCCAGTTAATGGTAATGACATATTTAAAATGTCTTTTGTTTCTAAATTTTCTTCATTTAAAATTCCATTAAATAATTTTTTCGTTTTAGATTTTAAGTTCTTTAAAGATACTATCATGTGAGTAAGAGAAAAAACTTCACCCATGCACATGCTCAAAATTGCAGCATAAGCTCCATAGGCAGCACCTCCTTTAATAAAGAAACCACCAAATAGTAAAATAAAAGTTATTCTTGCTATTTCCTCACTTACCTGCGAATATGCTGTTATCTCAATTTTGCCAATTCCAGAATAATATCCTTTTAGTAACCCTCCTAAACTTATAAGAGGAATTAAAAGAGCTAATGCATTTATTGCGTATACAGTTTTTTCGTTTTTTAATATATTAGAAGCAATAAAAGGAGCAAAAGAAATTATTATTATCATAAAAATGCTATTAATAATTAAAGAAATAATAGAAGAGGTTATTATTATGTTTTTGGTTTTATTTGGATTTTGAGCAATTAATTTATTTATACAGGTTGGTAAACTTAATTGAATTACATTTATAAAAAATACTGCAGAAGGCATAACAAGCATATATATTCCCATACTTTCTTGTCCAATTGTTCTAGCAGTAGCTATTCTTCCTATAGTAGATAAAATTTTTGTAATAAACCCTACAAATAAAAGACTTAAAGTAGATTTAATAATTTTCTTTTTTAGCATAAAATTCCACCTTTCTTATTGATTAAGTTAGTATAATTTGGTAAAGTATAAGGGCATGTAATGTTGTTTAATATTGCTATATATTAAAATAAATGTTTATTAGTGCAGTTTTAGAACACTTGTCGAGGAGGAATAAAATGAAAAAAAGAGTATTTTCATTTATAGTCATGTTAGTTACTTTAGTTGCTGTTATTGCTTTTGGTGCACCAAACATAAAGAATAATAGTAAAACAGGAATGGAGTTCAATGGAGGATTTGATATCCTTTATAAAATTAATAGTGAAGATGAAAGCATATCAAATAAAGAATTAGCAAAAACAGCTGCTGAGGGTATTGAAAAAAGATTAGATATCGCTAATACTATAGATCCTATTGTTAGTGTAGAGGGCGGAGAATACGTTCGTGTTACTGTTAGCGCATCAAACCAAATAGTAGCTGATGAAATTAGGGATGTCATTGAAAATAATGCTGAAATCTCCTTTAGAGATTTTGAAAATAATTTACTTGCTACAGGAGATCAAATTTTAAAAGATGTAGGTGCAACTTTAAGTGATGAACTAAGTCAAGATGGATATCCAATAATTCTTCTTAATATTAAAGATACTGCTTTACTTGGTGAAATAACTGAAAGTGTAAGTTCCTTAAGTGATACACATTTAGTTGTATGGTTAGGATTTGAAGAAGGTGATGATTATGCTAATCTTGAAACAGATGCAAGCGTTGCTAAAAAAATAATCTATAACGCAACTGTATCATCAAAATTAGATACAGATACTATTACAGTAACTGGTAACTTTACAAAAAGTGCTGCACAATCAACAGTTGATTTAATCAATTCAGGAACATTGAATTATAGTTTAGAAGTTCTTCAAATTTCTTCTATTGAAGATACTTATGCTAATGATTCATATAAAAAAGTATTAATAGCAAGTTTAATTGCCATAGTATTAGTTGTTGTATTCTTAAGTTTAAATTATAAAATTGGTGGGTTAATATCATCATTAGTATTATTATTAAATACATTTGTTACTTTAACTTTATTTGTAACATTCAAAGGTATTATAAATCAACAAACAATTGCTGCTTTAATCGTTGCAATCGGCATTGCAATAGATTCTATAATTGTTTTGTTTGAAAGAATTAATAGCGAAATATATAGTGGTAAAAATTCAGAAAGAGCATTAAATGAAGGATGCAAAAAATCAATTAACTCTATAGTTGATACAAATATTGTTATTCTTATAATGTCTCTAGTTATGTTCTTCTTAGGTAATAGTATTGCTAATTTTGCTTTATTATTATCATTATCTAGTGTATCTACATTAGTTATTATGACTATAGTTAATAAATTCTTCTTATCATATGTTGTTAAGTTAAATAATAAGAACACTGTCTTTGGTGCTAAAAAATCTTATTTAGAAAACAAAGATGAATATTTATCTAAAAAGAATTCTCAATCTAGTCCTTTAAAAATTACTAAAAAGTATTTATTAGGTTGTGGTGCATTTACAGTTGTTGCTCTTGTTGTAATGTTAGTTTTACAATTAACAAGTGGTAGTATGTTTAACTACAATAGTACAATCGCACAAAATAGTAGCATTACAATTATTTCAACTGAAAATAAATTATCTGACAACAATAAAATTATGGAATTTTTCGGAGAAAGTGATTTATCAATAGAATTATCTAGTATTAAAACCTCAGAAATAAAAGAAAACGGAGTAACAAAATATAAAATTGTAGTTACAACTGATGATATAATAACAAGTAAAGAAAAAGACTTAAAAAATAAAGTTATAGATACATTTGGCGAAAATAAAGAATATATTGAAAACTACGAATTATACATTAACAATATTACTCCAAAAGCTACGCAAGTATCTTTATTAAATGCATTGTATACAGCTGGAATTGGATTATTAATTGCTGGCATATATATCGCCATTAAATATCGTTACAGTTACGCTTTAGCAGCAATTGCTTCGATTGTTTCTACAATAGCATTAACTGCATTGTTCTTTGGTTTAACAAGAATTAAAATTGGTAGTGATATAATTATTGCAATTTATGCAATTTCTGTTTATGGATTAAATACACTTATTGTTACATTTAATAGATTAAAAGAAATGATGGGTAATAATACTAAAAAATATATTTCTAATGAAGAAAGATATGATGCAGTTAAAAAATCTATTAATGCAATTCTTCCAAGAACTATTTTAACTACAATTGCTATTTCTATAATATCAGTTGTTTTACTAGCATTCTCATCAGTTATGAATTATAGCTTCTACATAGCACTTGTTGTTGGTTTAGTATTAAGTTCTATCAATGCAATAATTATAGCTAGCCAAATTTGGTTAATATTTGAAAAACTTAGCGATAAGAAAAAAAGAACATTTAAACCTAAAAAGAAAAACACAAAATTCAAAGAATTAGAAGAACAAGTATTTGTTGGAATAAATGATTAATTTAAAGGAGAACCATTGGTTCTCTTTTTGTTTGCCCAATAAAATGTACACTTGAAATACTAAAATAAATATAGGAGAGGATAATATAATTAAACTATATTTATTAGGCCAAAAAAAATTAAATAACTTAAAGAAAAATAATAAATAAAATTAGATATCTAATGTATTTGAAATATCTTAAAAATATCTTAAAATATAAATGTAGATTTGGGGGAAATAGAATGTATAAGGTGTTAGATGTAACTGGATATGAAGAATTAATGAATAAACACCATATTTCTTCTTTATTAGCAAAAGTTCTAATAAATAAGAAAATTCCTTTTACTAACAAAATAATCGAAAAAAGTCCTTATGATTATAAGAATATGGATAAAGTTGTAGGGATGATTTTAAAAAATATAAATGAGAAAAAAAAGATTGTAGTTTATGGAGACTATGATGCCGATGGAATATGTGCGACATCTATTTTAAAGAGAACTTTTGATTTACTAAATTATGATATTGGATATTACTTACCAAATAGATATGAAGATGGATATGGATTAAATGTTAAAAGAGTCAATCAATTTCATGAAAAAGGATACTCTCTTATCATATGTGTTGATAATGGAATTAAAGCATATGAGGCCATTGAAGAAGCCAAAAAACTAAATATGGATGTTATAGTATTAGATCATCATCAAAATGATCAAGATTTACCATCTTTCGATTTATATTTACATCCCCAATACTCCTCATTTTCTGATTATAATATGTGTGGTGCTAGTATTTGCTATTACTTATCTAAAGCCTTACTTGCAAAAGAAGATGAAATATGTCTTGCTTTAGCCGGTATTGCAACTATTGGCGATGTTATGCCTCTTGTTGAACAAAATAAACTTATTGTAAGTAAAGCACTTTCATACTTAAATAAAAAGAAATATAAAGCAATAGATTTACTTAATATAAAAAACAAACCTTATACAGAAAATATGTTATCAATGCAAATTGTTCCTCGCCTTAATTCAATTGGTAGAATATGCAAAGGGAATACTATAAATAATCTAGTAAAATACTTAACTAGTGATGATGAAAAAGATTTGATGGAATTTTCTAAATTTATTGAAAAAACGAATAATAATAGAAAAGAAATGGCTGATTTTTATTTACAAAAATTAGATAAAGGTTATTATGATGAGAAAATAATCATTGAAAAAGACGATGAAATGTTAGAAGGAATAAATGGCATAATAGCAGGTAAATTATCAGAAAAATACAATATGCCTTGCATTATATTTTCTCTTGATGAAAATAAAGTTAACTATAAAGGAAGTGCTAGATCCGTTGAAGGTGTTAGCATCATAGATTTATTTAATAAAAATAATTATATAAAAGTATGTGGTGGTCATGAAGGTGCTGGAGGGCTAACAGTAGAAAAAGAAAATTATGAAAACTTTGTTAATTCAATAAAAAAGGACTGTAAGAATAATGAATACAAAGAAAACATTCTAGAAGTAATAGAAATTACTAAAGATGAAATAACTTTAAAGGCCTATCAAGATCTACAAAAAATAGCGCCTTTTGGTCAAGATAATGAAATACCACTATTTCTTTTAAAAAATTATGATTGTAAAAATTATAATGTAAGCAGAGACGGAAAGCATGTCCTACTTAAACTAACTGATATAGCAAATTTAACAGCATTTAACATGGTAAAAGATTTAAAACAAAATTGTACATGTTATGATTTGATTTTTAATTTGGAATTAAATAACTTGTATAACAATAAAATTACATGTAATTGTAAAAAAATGGAGGTAAAAGAATAATGTTTGAACAAATAAAAGAAAAAATAAGTGAATACTTAACAAATGAAGAAGTAGAGTTATTTGAAAAGTGTTATAAAGAATCTACAAAAGAATATGCTAACAAAATGTTTTTAGGAAAAATCAACACTCTAGAATACATAAGCAATGTCCTTTTTTCATTAACTAAATATCACGTTGCAATTGAAAGTTTACTTTCTTGTTTGCTATTAAAAACTGATAATATAAATTATAACTATATTACTAGTGAATATGGTGAAGATACAAGCATAATGCTAGAAGCCCTAGTTAGAATAGATAATGTTAAAGAAAAAACAAATTATACAATAGACAATGAAAACTATAGAAAAATATTTGTAGCACTTGCAAAAGACTATAATGTTTTAATTATAAGATTAATAATGCAACAAGAATTAATGAAATACTTAGATTTATTTGAAGAAGAATTCCAAATAAATGTTGCAAAAGAAACATTAGATGTTTACTCACCAATTGCTCATAGACTTGGTATGCATAAAATAAAAACATTCTTAGAAAACACCTCTATTTACTATTTAGAAAGAGAAAAATATTTATATATTCAAGATATGCTTAAACAAAGAAGTGAAGAGAGACAAAATAAAGTAGACAATATGATTGAAAAGATAAAAAAACTTCTTCATGAACACAATATTCCTTATTATAGTATTAAAGGAAGGCCAAAAGAAATTTATAGTATTTATAAAAAAATGGTTAATAAACATTTAGAATTTGATGAACTATATGATTTATTAGCTCTAAGAGTTATAACGGAAACTGACGTAAACTGCTATGAAATATTAGGCTATATTCATGCTGTATATAAACCAATAAGTGGTAGATTTAAAGACTATATTGCAGTCCCAAAAAGAAATATGTATCAATCATTACATACAAGTATAATAGCAGACGATGGTAATATTTATGAAATCCAAATTAGAACTAAAAAAATGGATGAATGGGCAGAAAGCGGAGTTGCTGCACACTGGAAATATAAAGAAGGAGATAAAGGAAATAAAGAAGAAATTGAAGAGAAACTTCATTTCTTTAGAGAATTTATTGAAGCTAACGAAGAAACTAAAGATAAAGAAGAATACGTAGAAAATTTGAAAAAAGAAGTTTTTGAATCAAGTATTTATGTAATGTCTCCTAGAGGAAAAGTAGTAGAACTACCAGTTGGAGCTTGTCCAATTGATTTTGCTTATAGAATTCATAGTAACGTTGGCCATAGTTGTGTAGGAGCGCTAGTAAATGGTGTAATGGTTCCAATAAATAGCGAACTAAAAACAGGCGATATAATAGAAATTAAAACATCTAAATTACATACTTCCCCAAGTGAAGGATGGTTACAATTTGTAAAAACAAGTAACGCTAAAAACTATATAAGAAAAGCCTTACAAAAGAAAAATGCTGCAGAAAACAAAGAGGAATTAGTAAATAGAGGAGAATCTTTATTACTTGAAGAAGCAAGAGAGAGAAATGTAAGTGAGAAAGATATAAATGAAGTGTTTGAAGATGTATCATTCCTTCAACAATTTGGTGTAAATAAAGTTGAGGATTTATACTTAGTTATTGCTAATCGAGCAGTAAATCCAATCAATGTAGTAGAGAAAATAAAAGCTAAGAAAACGGCTAAAAATGTACCTGCTTTTGAATTTAAAAAACCTAATATAAAAGCTTCTAATAGTGAAGGAGTAATGGTAAGAGGAATAGATTCTATAAAAGTAGAATTATCACAATGTTGTTGCCCAATTCCAGGAGACCCAATTATTGGTTACATTTCTAGAGGAAAAGGGGTAAAAGTACATAGAGCTAATTGCCCAACTTTAAAAAATTTACAATCTAGATTCATCGATGTAGAATGGGATCCTAATGTAGTTAACAATGTTTTACATCAAGTAGATTTAATTATTAGAGCAAGCGATCGCACTAATTTATTAATTGAAATAATGAATACCTTAAGTACTTTAAAAATCACTCCGCTTGAGTTAAATGCTGTATCTCACAAAGAAAATTTAAATGCCTCTGTTCACTTGTCAATTATGGTAAAAGATGGCGAACATTATCAAAGCGTAGAAAATTCTCTAAGAAATGTTAAAGGTGTTTTTGAAGTAGAAAGGACTGCTCGAAACTAATGAAAGAAAGATTAGATGTTTTCTTGGTAAAAACAGGACTTTACGAAACACGAAACAAAGCCCAAAATGCAATAGAAAACAAAGATATAAAAGTAAATGATAAAATAGTAGATAGTCCTTCTTATAAAGTTGAAGAAGACTGTAAAATAGAAATAATATCAAACAGTTTACCATATGTTTCTCGAGGGGGACTAAAACTAGAAAAAGCTCTAAAAATTTTTAATATAGATTTAAAAGATAAAATAGTTTTAGATATTGGAGCAAGTACAGGTGGATTTACAGATTGCAGTTTGCAAAATGGTGCTAAAAAAGTATATGCGCTAGATGTTGGAGAAAATCAACTACATGAATCATTAAAAAATAATGATAAAGTTGTTTCATTAGAAAAAACAAACTTTAGAACTATAAATATAGAAGAATTTAAAAGGTACAATATTGATATAATTGTCGTAGATGTATCCTTTATTTCCTTATCTTATATCTTTGAAAATGCTAGTAAAATTATAGATAAAGATAAATTAATGATTTGCTTAATAAAACCTCAGTTTGAGACTGCTAAAAAAGAGCATAACAAAAATGGTGTAGTTAATAATCCAAAAATTCATTTTGAAGTAATAAAAAATGTAATTAGCTACGCCAACAAATTTGAACTTCATTTAAATAAATTAGATTTTTCTCCAATAAAAGGAGATAAATCAGGTAATATTGAATACTTAGGTTTATTTAGTTTTAATACATTTGATGTAAGTAATGAAAGAATAAAAGAATGTATAAACAACATATTTAACATTTAAAAATAAACATAATATTTTAAAGTATAGAAACGCTGTAATTTTAAATGATATAATTTTAATAAGGTGGTGATTACAATGAGTTTAACTATAGAATTAAACGATGATATAGAAAATATCAAAGACAAACTAACATTGTATAAAACTGCAAAAAATCTAGACATCGAATTAACATTTATTCCTAAAAAAAGTACTGAAAATTTTAATATAGATTTGATAAGAAAATACATAATTGATATAAAAAAAAGACTTCCTGAAACAAATATTGATTTTATTTATACTTATCATATGCAAGATTCCCAAATACTTAATTCGAATGAATGTAAAAAGTTAGAAGAAATAGATTCATATTTAAGAGAAAACGAAAACAAGGAACTATTAATTAGTCAAACTGATGAATATTATCAATATGGTTTTAGAAAAACAATAGATTCTAATAGAAAATTAGAAGAAGTTGCTAACAAAATAAAAAATGGCACATACAACAATAAACCCTTATCGCCATTTGAAAAATATATGCTAGCATATGAATATGTTACGGATTTTGTTTACAATGAAGGAAATGATTTTAACCATTATGAAACTAGTAACTGGGTTCCTGTTATGGACGGAGATAAAATAGTTTGTGCCGGATATGCCTCTTTATTAAAAGAATTGTGCAATAGAATATTTCCTTCAAAAGAAGTAGAAGTGGAAATTCAAAATTTAAAAGTATATAACAAAGATAGCAAAGAATACGAAAAGCATGCCAACAATTTAGTTACCATAAAAGATGAAAAATATAATATTAACGGAACGTTTTATTGTGATGCCTGCTGGGATAGTAAAAAGGAAGAAATGGGAAAATCATTTCCATTTTGTTGTTTACCTTTAAACGACATAAAAAATCTTAATGATTATACAATAGAACTAGAAGAAAAAAACGCATCAAAGACAAACACAAGCACCACTATACCATTAAATGCATTCGCAGAATCATTTAAAATAATAGGAACAATGCGAGGACTTAAAAATGAAGAACTAGATAATTTTGTGCAAAAAAGGAAAGAAAGTACAATAAATTTAACAAATCATTTTTTTGATACCAGTAAATGTAGCGGAACTTTTGCAACTGAAGCAATAAAGCAAAAAACAAAAGCAAAACCTAATATAAAAAAAGAAAGCTTGATATATGAATTTATAGATAGAAGCAAAATTATATATAAAAGAATAGAAGAATATCAAAAAGAAATTTCTACTAATAGTAATAGAGCATATGACTATCAAGAACAATTAACTAAATGCATAAAGAAATATAATTTACTAAAAACAGAAGATGAAAAGAACGCATATTTAGCAGAAAATAATTATCAAAGTTTAAAATATAATTTATGCGCATATTTAAATCAGATAAAAAAAATTAACTCAGACATTAAAAATTTTAATAATTATATAAATAAACTTTGCATTTTTCAAACCAATCAAACCAACATTAACAAAGATTTAGAAAATTTAATAACTAGATCAAAAAACTTTTGTACAGAAAGTAATGATGTATATGAAAAATTATTATTAGAAACATCTTTATTATTAAATGGCTCTAATAAAGAAAGTATAGAAAAAATTTATAAACTTATCAGCAACTATACAGATACAGAAAATTTTTCTAAACAAAGTAGTAACTTATTAGATGATGCTTTATACAACATTAAAAACTTAGAAAAAGCAGCAAATGACTGCTTAGATAATCAAGAAATTAATGTAGAAATCAATGAAAACAACTATGATTATAAGTCTGTATTCAATCAAACATCGCTATCTCCTTCAATAATCACCCCAAAAAGTTTACAAAAAAGCAGTGATTTTGAAATCATTAGTGGCTTAAACATTCCTAACATTACATTAGAAGATGTGATGAATCATTCTTACCGTGCACACAATTTATACGATGCAAAAACTTATTCTTTAAAAGGAAATGATAAATTTAGTGATGATGAATATGTCTATCAGGAATTTTTAAGTTACGTAGCATATAAAATGAAAGAAAATGAACAATATTTATCAGAAAAATTAGAAGGTTTACACCCATCCAAAAAAAGAGAATTATTAGAAAATTATTTAACTGAAACACTAGTTGAAATAACAAATGAAATAAAAGTTAACAAAAATGAAGTTAAATTAACTGGATATACTTTTCAAGATTGTGCTACTCAATTCATTCTAAGAGTTAACGGATACGATATTAAAAGAGATACAAATATAAAAGATTTTTTAAGTGGTGCAAGTAGATGTGAAATAATTAAATCTAATCCAATTGACCAAACAACATTTTTCAAAGAATTCTCTGAAAATTTCAAACAAACAAACTATGATGATGCAAACATCAAAAGAATATTAAATGAGGGTAGAGGAATAACTAACGATGACTACAAACATGCTAAAATAGTAAAAGATAAAGTCGAGGAATTTAAAAATTTAATTATAGACTTGCAAGAGGAAAACAATTATAAAAACTATCAAACAATTATTGATAAAATATCCAATCATCAAATACTAAAAGGACTAACAAAAAGCGAATATAACACAGATAATATTTATCAAAGAAATGTACAATTTTCTGACCAAATGGAAAACTTTAGTATGCTAATATCTAATAATGAAAAAATTAATTTTCTAGACTATGAAATAGCAAAAGAAATTTATCAAAAACTATCTATTGATTACAAAAAAACAAACAAAAACGCATCTACTGATGAAAAAAATGAATTATGTAATAAAGCACTAGAACAATGTGATGAAATTTTAAAAAACACAAAACAAATAATTTCTACTTATGCTTCAGAAAACACACGATCTATTACTGTAAAACCTATTATTAAACAAAAAATAACAATTGAACCAGTAGTTCAAGTAAAAAAAGAAACAACTAATCAAACACATGAAATAAACGAAAGTATTAAACCTACTATAAGTAACGCTAATAATCTAGAAACAAAAGAAAATATGAAAAATCCAATAAATGAAAGTTTGGAAAAAGAAAAAAAAGAACTTAAAGAAATGATAAAAAAAGTTCTTCAAAATGCTACAAAACAACAAGTAGAGGAGTTTAAAAAGTCCTATAAAAAGAACTATACCGCTTTAGCAAGTAAATGTAGTGAAGACGATTATCAAAAGATATATGGGAAATTCTTTTTTAAAGCAGAAGATATAGTTACAAAACCAGAGAAAATAACTATTGAAGATATAAAAACATTAGGAATATATCTTGGATTAGAAAATATAGATAAAACAAAAATAGGACAAAATACTATAAAAAATAATGATACTCAAAAAATTATAGATATGTTAGAAAGTACCACTAAACAAACTACAACTATTAAAAAATAAATATTTATAAATCCATAATAAAAAGATGTTTAATATTAACTTTATTTGAACATCTTTTTATATTATAATTATTATAGTTAATTTTAATAAAAACATCGTATAGATATTATTGGGGTGAGATAATGCTAAAAGAACTTACAATTAAAAACTTCGCAATCATT